>JBNVCE010000026.1:4769-17285 GCA_050410885.1 Thermoplasmatota archaeon
CTGCTTTAAATGCTTTATCACTTTTTATACCTGCTCAACATAAAATTGTCTCAATAGAAGATACAAGAGAAGTGAATTTACCACATGAAAACTGGATTGCTGGAACAACTAGAGAAGGATTTTCAGCATCTGATGAAAAAACTGGTAAAGACATAGACATGTTTGATTTAATAAGGGCAGCACTTCGTCAAAGACCAAAAGTTATCATTGTTGGTGAGGTTAGAGGAAAAGAAGCCTATAGTCTATTTCAAGCAATGGCAACAGGTCATACATCTTATGCAACTGTTCATGCAAGTGACATACATACTCTAATTCAAAGACTTGAAAATCCCCCAATTGAACTCCCAAGAGCATTGCTTACATCACTTGATATAATAGTATTTCAAAACGCAGTTGATATTGGTGGTAAAACAGTACGAAGAATGACTAGCGTAACAGAAATAGTAAAACTTGATCCAGATACAAACCAGCTGATTTTTATGGAACCTTTTAAATGGGTTTCAAAAACAGATGATAGGTTTGAAAGCAGTGGGGTTAGTAAAATTTTAAACAATATTAGGATACAAAATGATTGGACAGAAGAACAAATGAGTAAAGAATTGGAAAACAGAAAAACCATTTTAAATTGGATGTTAAAAAAGAACATAAGGGATTATAAAGATGTTGGAAGGATAGTTGCTGATTATGCAAAATATCCTGAGATTTTACTAAAAAAAGCAATTGAAGAAACAAAAAACATTGATGAATTACAAAAAAAAGCCAGGGAGGAAAATAAAAAGTGAAATCCACTAAGTATTCAAGATTTTGTAGTAAAATTTTTGAAAAAATATTCCAGCGACTTGATATCAGCGAAACAAGTAAAAACAATATGCTAGCAAAAGCAGATATAGCAATGATTTACCAAGAATATTACTCCATGGTTTTAATGAATATAATACTAGTATTTATTGTATCATTTGTCTCAACATTAATTTTTTATTTAATTATCCCGAATCAAATAACAGCATTATTGATTTTAATAGTATCTTCCATTGTAACAATCAGTACTGGTTTATACTATATCACTTTACCTATTTCAAAAGCAAAAACTCGTGGGAAAAAAATAGATAGATATATACCATATGCTGCAAATTTTATTAACACAATGACAGTGGCTGGTATCTCACCAGCAGAAATCTTTGAAGCATTATCAAATGTAAAATTGTATGGAGAAATACAAAAAGAAGCACAAAAAATAACAACAGAAATAAGTTTAATGGGAGTAGATACGATTACCGCGCTTAAAAATGCAATAGCTATTTCCCCTTCTGAAAAATTCAAGGAATTTATACAAGGGATACTATCCACTATTCAATCAGGAAGTGAACTTTCTCCATATTTCCAACGATGTGTTGAAAAATACATGGCAAAGGATCTAGTAGAAAGAAAAAGAAATCTGGAGTCACTTGCAATAATGGCTGAATCATTTGTTGTAACTGTTATTGCTTTTCCACTTTTTCTAGTTATAATATTATCTGTAATGGGTCTTACAAGTAAAGGTGGTATTGATTTTGGAATTTTATACCTCATTGCTTTTATGATACTTCCAATGGCTTATTTTGGTTTTTATATTATGATGAGCTCTGGGATGGGAGAATCGGTATGAAATTGTTAATTAAAACAAAAAAATACAACGTTAAACAAAGTTATGGGAAAGACAGAAATATATTCATTCTTTTAGGTATTTCATTTAGCATTTCTGCTGTATTTTTTATTATTGGTTTTCTTGGTTTAATAGGTGCAGTTACTTTTTTTAATGAAATATTAACAAGTGTTGATTTTATTGTTTTTGGAATTTTATGTTGTATTGGCCCTATTGGTTTTTATAATCATTTAAAAGCAAAAAAGAAGAAAGAGCTTGAATCGCATTTACCAGATTTTTTACGTGAAATAAGTAGCTCAACTGCCTCAGGGATGACAGTTTTTGATGCAATAAGATCAGCTGCAAATGGTGATCATGGTATTTTAACACCTGAGCTGAAAAAAATGGCTGCACAACTTTCTTGGGGTATTTCTGTTAAAGAAGCCTTAATAAATTTTGCTGAAAGAATCAACACAGTTTCAGTTAAAAGAATGGTTGTTACTATTAACAAGGCATTAGAAATTGGTGGTAATACATCCACAGTTTTTGAAGCAGCCGCAAGGGAGATAGATCAAACAAAACTAGTTGAGCAGCAAAGAAGAGCAGAAATGTCACTTTATAGTATTGTTATTTTTATTAGTTTTTTTGTTTTTTTAGCTGTAATTTATATTATCAATTCCACCATAATTGCAGAATTTTTACGTTTACAAACACAGTTACCAGGTGGAAGTATTGGAGTAAGTAATATCCAAGTTTCAAATATTGATAAAGTTGCAATAAAAAATGTATTTTTTTCATTTATTCTAGTTCAAAGTATTGGGGGAGGACTGCTTGGCGGGTTTATGATGGACGGTAAACTTTCATCAGGTGTTAGATTTGGTTTTGTACTAGTTTTGATATCATTTTTTGTCTTTAAACTACTGTTTTAATGAAAAATTGTCAATAAGATAAAATTACACAAAACATATAAATATCAAAAATTCCAAAAAAGTTAAATTGTGGATTGGCTAAGATGAAGGGAAAACTTTCGTTTCATAATAATTGTGCAGTATCAGAAGTTTTAGGTAGTGTACTTTTGATTGCCATTGCTATTGTTTCATTTGTTGTTTTAAGATATTATTTATTCCCTGATCTACCACCAATTGAGGAAAACATAAAATTAATTGGTTATGTTAATGAAAATGGTATAGTGGTAATAGAGCATACTGGCGGAAAAAGTTTTTCTGATTACAAAATTGTTGTGAGAAACATAAATGGTACACTTATTAGTTCAAATACTTATAGAAATGTAACACCCGCTTGGAAAATTGGTGACTGTAAATATCCTCTTGAAAATATAAAATTAAATAATGAAAATGATAAAGTACAGATTTCTATTTTTTTGATTAAAAATGATAGAAGTGAACAAATAATTTTTGATGGAATTTTAAGTGGTAAGACACAAAAATATACAGCAGATACACCTATGTTGGTTTCAAGTTTAAAAACAGATACACCTGACGAGGATCTTATCTGTTACACTGATAATATCATTCCAGATATAAACAAAACCACGTATATTTATAATTGGTTGGTTAATGGTAATCCAATTGCTGAACTGGTTATGCCTTTTGATACAAATAGCAGCAATTTAACAAAGGATTATTCTGGTAACAATTTACATGCATTTGTAAGGGACTGCTTATGGGTAAAAAATGGTGTTATTGGTGGTTGTTATTATTTCAGCGGATCTAAAGAATATATTTCATTAGAAGAAAATTATCCTCCATCTTTTGATGATATACAACATAATGATTTCACTATTTCAATATGGGTTAAAACTAATTATTTAGAAAATGATAATAAAATAATTTTAGAAATACGTAAAGATACAAAAAACTTCATAAGATTGTATCAAAAGGATAATAAAATTTATTTTGGTGTCTGCACAAATGATGTAAAAAGATCTGTAGTAACACCTAATATTCAAAGCAATATATGGTATCATATTGTAGGTGTTTGGAAAGCTGATCACAATGATTTAGCAATATACTTAAACGGAATGCGTTACACAGAAAGAGGTGATACCACTTTTTCATGTGGAGCACAAACAGGTCTTTTTTTAGGACATGGAACTGCAGGTAGTGGTGGATATTGGTGGGGATATATGGATGAACTAGAAGTATACAATTATGTTTTATCAGATGAACAAATCAATCAAATTTATTTAAATCAAAAAGATGGTGATTCAAGTGAAAGAGTTTTAGTCTCTCAAGAAACATCCTTAGGGCAATCATGGCAAGTAATTGTTACCCCAAATGACAGTATCATTGATGGTACACCTGTTTATTCAAATATTTTAACAATAGTAAATTATCATGGAGGTAAATAGATGAAAAAACAATTTGTTATTAAATTAATAACAACCATGATATTCACATGCACAATATTTTTAACATTAATGGTTGTATCATCAGAAAAAGTTAATGCTTTATCATATAATGGAGAGGATTTAGCACTTGCTATTTTAAAAGACCCATCAACGTTAGTAAGTTCTAATTATGTAGATACTGATACAGTTGGTTTTAGACAAGCTATTGTTTTATCTTCTCATGGAATTATGCATCCTACAGATGGGAACACCTTTTTATTATTGAGTACAGGAATTGCAGGTACTTCTATTGTAACAAGTAATCAAGCCAATCCTGGTAGTGAAAGAGGCACATGGTTTAAAAGTCAATATGGAAACCCAAGAGACACTGCTACCTTAACAATGGTTTTACAGGTTCCCATGTATATGCATTATGTTTATTATGATGCACAGTTTTTCAGCGCAGAGTATCCAGAATATGTTGGTTCAAAATATGATGATAAACTAACTATAACCGTTAACTCCCCTTCAAAAGGTAAATCAACATTTCAAATAAGTGTTAATAGTGGTTATTTTGTTTTAGATTCACAAGGAATTCCTGGAACTGGTTTTGATATTTTTGCCCAAAGTGGAAATCCAGCTGATGTTGATATTGTTGATACACAACCTAGAACACCAGGTGCTGATGCTGGTGCTTCTAGTTTAATTGTTGGTGGTGCTGAGGTTTCACCAAATGAGTTAATAACTGTAACAATTAAAATAGAAGATGTTGGTGATAACCAGTTTGACAGTGCTGCCTTTATAGATAATTTTAGATTTTCAGGATATGCAAAAACAGACATTATTGCTAAAAAAGAAGTATTTGATCTAAATGGAGGAGAAGTCGAAAGCAATGATGTATTAAAATATGTAATAACCATCACCAACACTGGAACTGCAAAACAAAAAAATAACCCTGGAAACGAATTTGAGGATTACATTCCAGAAAACACCACTTATGTTCCAGGATCAGCTTACTCACAATATGGAACAATAGCATATGATTCTAACGAAAATAAAATAGTATGGAATGGTGAAATTCCTGCTCAAACAAGCCGTGTTTTAGAATTCAAGGTAAAAATTAATGAAAATTTATCAAATGGTCAAATAATATCAAATCAAGGGACTGTTTATTGGGACAGTAATGAAGATGGAACAAATAACGCAATTGAATTAACAGATGATATTTATGTTGATGACGGTATTGACCAAGATGGGGATGGGAACACTGATGATGATGATCCAACCAATGTTACAGTATATGCTTTTGATAATCCTAGTTACGTAACTGAAGATTTCTCTGACGACACAACTGGTGAAGGAGCAGTTCAGTATTATCTTGGTCGTAAATGGTTTGAAACAAATAAAATAAAAACAAGTAATAGTTGCTTTGAGATTGCTAGGTACTATTATTATTCAACATCTCAATCTTTTAAAACAAAAATAAGAAATTCAGATGGACCACTGTACTGGAATTATTCATTATCAGCGCTTAATAATCCAACCCTTGTATGGTGGGAGATATGGTTTGCATGTGGGGACACTAGTGAAGAATATAGTTTCAATTTACATTTACAGGATAAATATGGTCAAGACATTGCTAAATTGAAATTCGATTATGTTAACAATGGAAGTAAACCATCGGATTGGGTTTTAGAACTATTTTTTTGGGATCCAGCAAATGGATGGGTGCGTTTAAGTTCTAATTATCTTGGTGGATATTTACGTAATAATTGGTATAAAATCAAAATAGAGAAAAATGGTACAAACTATGTTGACTATTTCCTAAGTAGAACAGGTCGTGGTGTGGTAGATTTTAAAACCGGACAAAAACTCAGTGGATCGTTTTCAGATTTTGCAAAAGTTAAATGGGAAAGTACAACAATCCCTGATCCAAAGGTATGTCCTATTTTCTTCTGGGATGAGCATAGCATAGGACTTGCTTATTCATCTTAAAGTTATTTAAAAAATAAAATTTAAAAGGAGAATGAAAAGAAATATGGCAAGAGAATTTAATCGAAACATGTTTATAATGCTACTAGCGATAATGATAGGGGTTATAATAATAACCTATTTTATAGCCGATATTATAAATCATTCAAAAATAGAAACATTAACAACAGAATACAAAACAGAAATTACAAACATATCATCAAAAAGTGAAAACTTCACCAGTTATTTTATTAAATCATCGGTTGTTTTAGATCAGGCAAGGGAAGATTTAGCATTTGGTAACTACTTTTTTGATTTGGCTTTTTTATGGTATAAAAGTGCTCTTGCTGAAAAAAATAATTCTAATTTCGAATTGTATAAAACAAGAGCAATAGATAATTGCACATCAGCTTTGCCAAATTACATTTATTCACGTGATAATTATCTAGATGCTAAATCATATTTTAACACCACAAAATCATTTACTAATTACAAGCTATATCTTGATATTTTGGATTTATACATTAATTTAACAGATTTGGGTTCAAGATTGTCAATGTTAAGATACAATGCAAGTTTGTTTCTTATGTATCTAACTGAGAATTTAACATATGATAAACTAAACAATAACGTAACAAACCTTGAAAACGTATCTGAACTATTATTATTATTTGAAATAACAATGGAATCTATAAATAACGTGCAAGGGGAGTATGATGAATATCAAGGTGCAATTGATGAGTATGAGTTTTTCGATGAAAATAGATAAAAAAAATTTAAATTTCATATTTATTTTTATGAAAAAAATTACATTTTTAAAGAAAAGATTAAAGAAAGGGTTTTCTTTACACTTTTTAAAAAATAAGAGTTCATGCCCTGGTAGTGTAGTGGACTATCATGCGAGCCTGTCGAGCTCGCGACTCGGGTCCGAATCCCGACCGGGGCGTTATTATAATTTTCTTGAAAAAAGAATAAAAAAACAATGGAATATGAAAAATATTATAGTTTTAGTTATATTAAGTTGTTTTATCCTAAACTTTTTAGTAATATTTGCACCATATAATTCTGCTCAAAAAATCATTAAAGTTGGACCTACTGGTCCACCAGATTATGATTTTGATAGTATCAATGATGCTATTAAGTATGCTAATGAAAGTGATATTATCTATGTTTATAGTGGAACGTACAATGAGAATATAGTAATTGATAAAGCAGTTACAATAAAAGGTGAAAACAGTGAAACAACAATCATAATTAGTAGTAGTGCTGACAATGACACAGTTAAAATTACAGCTAATTATGTGAATGTTTCTGGACTGACTATTAGAAATCTAGGTGGCAGTTATTCTTGTATTAGATTATTATACTACGTTACTTGTTGTGTGATTTCAAACTGTAATATAAAAAATGCAGGTAATGGTATTTATTTAATATTTTCTAATAATAACACAATTAAAGATAACAATATTGAAAAGAATAATATTGGAATATATTTACAGAATTCAAATAATAATATAATTATGGGAAACAAAATTAAAAATAATTATGCAAATGGGGTTTTCATATCATCTGTTTCCTCAAATAATATAATCTATCTAAATGATTTTTCTGGAAATCCTGATAGTAATGCAAAGGATTACGGAAATAACAATTGGGATCATAATGCTCAGGGAAATTATTGGGATGATTACAATGATTATGATAGTGATAAAGATGGTATAGGTGACAATCCATACATAATTATAGGAAATGGTAACAATAGGGATAATTTTCCACTTGGTTATTTTTTAACTCAAAATTATAAACTAGTTATAAGCATTGATTTTCTAGGTTCAAAACCAGCAATTGATGGACAAACTATTTCTGGAAACATTGTTATTTCTGGTACAACAAGTGATTTTAATGGATACGTAACACTTGTGGAAATTAAGATTGATAACGGAAACTGGCAATCTGCCACTGGTACCTCAACTTGGAGTAAATCTTTTGATACAAATACTGTAACCAATGGTCAACACACTATTTATGCTCGTTGTAAAGATAATAATGGTGATTATTCTAATATTAAATCAGTAACTGTTAATGTTCAAAATGAACCAGACAATCAACCTCCAACTGTTGAAATTACTATTCCAAATAATCAACAAACACTCAGTGGTATTGTCACTCTTGCAGGAACTGCTTATGATCTCGATGGTGAGGTAATACTTGTTGAAGTTAAGATTGATAATGGAAACTGGCAAGCAGCCACTGGGACAACTTCCTGGAATTTTATTTGGAATACCACTAATTTAACAAATGGTCAACATACTGTTTATGCAAGAAGTAAAGATAACAAAGGGCAATGGTCTGCTCAAGTTTCAAAAAATTTTATAATTAACCAAAATACAAGTACCCAAAACCAACCACCTGTTGCAAATGCAAAAGGTCCTTATGCAGGGTTTGTTAATCAAAGTATAATCTTCAGGGGATCATCAAGTTATGATCCAAATCCTGATGATACTATTTACTATTACTGGGATTTTGGCGATGGTACAACTGGTGAAGGTGTAATTGCCGAGCATGTTTACATTACACCTGGTAATTACACAATCCAATTAACTGTAACAGATAATTATGGACTATGGTCAAAAGATTCAACATACATTATTATAAACAGTCAAACAGATGATGAAAAAAATAATAACAAAAACAAGGTTGTACCTGGTTTTGAAATAGTTATCCTGGTTTTTGCTATATTATTTATTTTGATAAGAAATAAAAAAATTAGTTAGGATAGCCGCCGATTTTAAGACTCGGATCACCAAGTAAAACCCATTGCTCAATAGTTTTTCTATCAAGTTCGTCATCATTTGGTTCAAAGGTTTGTATGTATAAATTTATTGTTTGGGAATGAACAAGCCCAAGAGTAATATTACCAGGATCATTTAAAACACTTGTATTGTAAACTTCAAAGAAATGAGATGTTATAAAACCATCTAAACCTTCTATGCAACCTTCTCCAGGAGTACCCCAGCCAAGACCAGTGTTACCTATGGTTGCAATAGACCCACCATTTCTCTGTCTAATAAGATTCCAGCTCCAGCATCTTCTAAGCCATGCCAGTTTTCCAAAACAGTTTTCATCTTCTATCCAAGTAAAATACTTAAGTCCTAATTTTAAAATTCCATTAATCATATTTGCAGGTGCAACATCAAACTGGCTATTATGACAACCACCAACAACACAAATAGGCAATTTACCCCTGTTTTTTAGATCGTTCATCTCATCGTTCCATAGACCATCAATCCAACTTTCATTTTCATAAGGATGAGTTGACCAGACAATAGGACTACCATGACCTGAGAGATATAGAAAACCTGCACCCTTTCTAACTGTTTCAATAACATCTTTTGATGATGTTAGATTACCAGTAGAAGTCCACAATCTTGTAACATTAAAACCTATTGATTCCATGATAACTGCAGCGTAATTGGTTTCATACTCCCCTTCAGCAATACCATCATCATAGGGAGTAGTATCTCCACCAACCACTATCATTTCTTTAAACCATGACTGATTATAGGCATTATTTTCATAATTTATTATTTTTCTAACAACAGTTAAAACTTCAGATAAATCTCTACAAGCAAGTCGTCCGACATAAACATCTGGGTATAAATCCATGACATCTTTACTGGTTACAGGCCATGTCCAATAATAACCATTCCAAGTCCATTTCCATTCAGCAAAAATATCATTACCATTTGAATCCCAGTCATCAAACTCAATTTCTTTTGTTATGTTATTATATCTATAAATATCAGCATAGTAAAGATCAGAAACATATGTTTCATTCCAACCGCCTTTATCCTCTAAATTAGAATACCTGGCAGGAAGAGCCCATCTATATCCTAGTTTCTGTCTGGCTCCAACTAGTAAAACATAAGTTATATTCCATTTTTCGATTGCATCTTTTATAAAAAGTTTAATGTCTTCTTGTTTATCTCTACCTTTATAGTTTAAATAAATCGATTCAGTTGTGACAATTTTTGTTGAAACACCTTTTTGATTTTTATGATTCATTAGAAGTTTAAGTCCCAATGAAAATTTACTTGGAGTAATAATAATCAAATCATATTCAGGTTCAGATTGCAAAGGCATAACACCTTGTTCATATGTGATTTTCACGTCAGCATCTTCAATGTAATAAATCGTATCTTCACCAGGCGAGTAAAGAACAGGGTAAATACGAATTGTTAAAAAAATAACACGCTGTTTACCATCAAGACCAACACCAATGTTGTATTCAAACCATTTATCAGGATAAGTTTCAAAACTTGAATAAACATTTACATCCTCTACTTTTTCTTGTTTATCAACATTGTCAATGGATGTTTTAAGTGAAATTAAAGGAACAGGATTAGGAGCAGGTTTTACTTTACTTAAAAGAACCTCTTTTTTAACATCAGAAAAAAGGCATTCAACATCATATATTTTGGTTCCAATGGGAAACTTGTATGTTTTAACATAAAATGGTAACAATGGTTTACCGGGACTATTTAAATATGAATTTGCTTCATTAAAATTTAAAACCAGGTATTTATCCTCTGTTGTAATGGTTAATTCTGAAAATGAGATAATTTCTTTTTTTTCACACATTGTTATGCTATTGTTATTATCTGAACCTGATCCAACAACATTTAAACTAGTAAAAACTAGTAAAAACAGCGTAAGTAAAGTTAGGATTTTATTTTTCATATTCTCATAAACCCCCTAATTATTTATTTACTATAATATTATTAATATTTAAAGGTTTGTTTACAAAAATTGTCTAAAAAATCAGCAAAAATATCTTAAAAAAAGACCAAATTTTTTAATATATTTTAAAATATATTATACGATCTAGTTTTTTAAATATAATTTTTTTTAATTGTTTATTAGCCTTTGAAAAAGTAATGAGCCGAAATTTTTTATTTCAGGGTTGAAGTTAAGCCTTATGTTTTCTATGAAATTAAACATTTTAAAAAGTTTAAACAAAGGTGCATGATTCACTCTTGGGAAATACACATAAATGTTTGCTTCGTACTCATGACCAGCATAATCATGTGCAACAGCAATTATATGCTTCCATTGCCATTTATTTACATTGTAATCACATAACCATTTATAATTATTAGAACCAGGTGGATCATCATCTACAACCTTTGTTGGATTACTATAAGGTGGTCCAACATCAAATTCTACATAATCAATACCAGAGCATTCATCTGTTGCTGTTGCTTGAACCCAAAAATTACCATACATGGAAACTTTGCCCCTATCTGGTGGATCCCAAATGTTAACATAAGGAGGAGCTTTATCGATTTTAATATTCTGTGGACCCTGAGGCTGCTCAACATTTCCTGCTTTGTCAACAGACCAATAATAAACATCCCAAATTCCGCACAAAGTATTTGGATCACCTGTTGCATTCAAAGGAAGTTTAATACCAACCGATTCATCATACTCCTGTACTACCCCTGCGTCAATTTTAAAATATGTATGATTAACACCAGAACCATACTGACCATCTGTCGCACTCAACTCGATTTTTACATTTCCAATATACCAACCATTTAAACCCAATGGTCCTTCTATTTTACTAATTTTGGTTTGTGGCGGTATTTGATCAATACCAAGATAAATAACCTTCCATGAATCAAGTGTTGGTGTGTATGAGGGATTTGCACGAGTAAAACAAGCTTGAAGACGAATACCGGGATGTAAAACTGGGTCAATACTTGATAAATCCTGCCCATTACTTGCATTAGGAATCAAAACTGTTACACCATCACTATCAAGTATATTAAAAACAATACTACCTGCATATTGTACACCAAACTCATGCCATGCAAGAAGATTATAAGGGCTGATTACTTTTGAAGTAACCTGTGCTGTTAAAATTAGTTGTTTCTCAGTTCCAATAGAATATGTTACTTCTGAGCCTGAAGGGATATTTAAATGCCAAATATTGCCATAAATGGAAGGTAAATTTTGGTTTACAATTCTTTCATCTTCCCATGAAACAAAGATTTTCCCTTGACCAACAGCCATATTTGCCCAGTCAGCTTCAGCAGAATTACTTGCAGAAAGCTGGATATCACCAGATACAACCTGACCATTAGAGAGAACAAGTTTACCAAAAATATCACCGTTATTGTCAAATGAGACAAAAAATGATGAGGATAAATAATTAACAATGTCAGTTCTTACAAAATTACCAGCTTTAATAATGAAATTATTTACAATTGTGTTGCCGGAATAATCCATTATCCTACCCCAGACATTACCCCACCAATTACCACTACTTATATCACCATCATTCCAAGTAACCAGGTAACATTGTGCTTCTGCAGAAAATTCCACACATGGGAAATTATAATCAGTATCAGAACTTCCAGTAGCAATAGTAATTGTACTACCAACTGGGTTTAAATTTTTATCAAAAAGACCAGCTTTAATGCTAAAAGGTCCATTATCAGCTGTCAATCCTTCCTCCCATACAATCATGTATTGCTCATGTACAGGATCAAAAGCAACCCATGGTTCACAC
>JBNVCE010000027.1:0-16635 GCA_050410885.1 Thermoplasmatota archaeon
CTATGGTTTGTTCTCAAAGCGATGTGGAAATGATTTAAGTCCGAGACTATAATTAGTTAACATTATACTTTATTAGAAAATAAACTTTAAAAAAGTAAAACGCTGAAGTAATCTAATGATTGCATTATAGTTGAATGTCCTAGGTTTTGTTATCTTAATTGATAATGGTTCTGACCATGGGCTTTCAGCTCTATGGCTGTCCCTTGCTTTTACCTTAACATTGTACAATCCTTTTTTAGACCAGTTATGTGAGATAATAACTGTTTCACCAGAGTTAAACGGGCCTAACCATTTACTGAAAGTACCATCTCCAAAATCCCATTTATAAAAAATTTTATCCTCATCCACGTCAGTAGTATTTGTTGTGAAATTGTATTGTTGATTGATTTTTCCAATGGATAAACCAAAAGGTTTTTCTGGTTTTTCTGGTGGACTATTTTCTGTCGTAAAAAAAGCAAGAGCAGGATCACCAAAGAGATTTAATTGATAGTAACACCATCTCATAACAGGTTGATAAATCCTGTAAAGGTTATCTTCTTTTGAATCCTGGTTTGCTTTACCAAGTTCAGTTATACCTTCACCAAATACTGCATCCCAAAATTGCCTATGATATCTTTGTGATCCTCCATCTGTTCCACCAACTACCCCCCAACCATATCTAGCATTCATTATAGCAGCAAAAGCAGCATACTCTGTTTTAACAGTTAAATACTCAGCTATGCAATCATAATTATTTGGATCATCAAAACCACCAGCCATACAACCTTGGGAGTAAACAAAAAAAGGCTCAGGATTTACAAGTAAATAAACATCTTCATTATACATTTTCATACAATAACCATAAGAAGCATGACCCAAATGGTTTATAATTCGAACACCATTGTTTATCCTGGTTATTAATTCTGATACAGGCCAATTATTATCAGGCCAGTTTTTCTCATACAACCTGTCAATATTATAAACACTGGAGGGAATACCAACTGTTGTATAAGCATTAGCATTTGACCCATCAATTAACTCCTCCATGTAATCATCACCCCATGTATCAGGGTTTGACCATAGGTATTCACCAACCATCAAAACCTTACCATCTAAATAGCCACCGTTATTAAGATAATACAGTGTTTTGTTTACAAAAATATTTACCTCAGAAATATCACCAACACATGCCCTGCCAACATAAACTTCAGCAAACAAATCTACATCTTTACCATTATCTCCATCATTTGGTTCACCCCAAAAGTCATCGTCATCATAATTAAAAGTTCCATCAAGACAACCATAATATAAATCAGAAGGCATTTCTGTGTTATCCCCACCAGGCCATGCTTGCACCCAAAGTTGTTTAGCAGGTACAACATCAGCATCTCCCCCAATGAGTACATATTGTATACCATATTTTTTGTAAAAATTTCTTATATAATCCCTTATGTCCTCTGGGGTTACTTTACTAGGTAATAGTTTTATATCTGATAATGTTTTGATTATTGTTTTAACACCATTGGCATCATGAGCAGATTTTAAAGGTTCAAAACCATTTTTTAATTCCTCTGTTGTAATAATGAGCATGTCATAGTTTTCTGATGATGATGCTTCAAAGTCTTCTTTTAAAATAATAAACGGGTTATCAACCTTTTTAATTACCATAATTTTATCAGAAAATAATCCACGATACATTGGGGAAATAATATTGTTTTCAACAGTTTTTATTTTAACTTTTAAATTTTTAAAATAAAAAAGTTCACCTGTTAAAGGAATGTATTGGACTGGGTTTAATAAAAGAACTAAAATATTATAACCTCTAAAACTGTATGTACCGATGATGTTAAATAATTCTTCAGGGTAAACATTCCTGGAATTATAAACACTTGTGTTTATTGTTAATTTTTTATTTGAACTAGACTTAATTATTGGGAAAGGTTCGCAGACCGGTTCAATATAAAAACCTGAACCAATAAAAACTTTTTCACCAGGTATAACTTCAATATCAGTTATTTCAGATTTCAAAGGTAAAAGAATGTAAGATTCTTTCTGTGGTAAACTTGGAGAGCCAATATTCCCTCCACATGAAACCTCTGGCATAGCTACAAGATTATAAAAATCACCATCAATAACTACACTGCTAACTTTTGGTGTTTCAAAAAAATACTCAACAACAATTTCTTTATTAGCATAATTATTACCAGCAATAACAATGGAAAAAGTTGATGATAATAAAAATAAAAGAATCAAAAAAAATCTTATTTTTAAACAGTTTTTTAGTTTTTTCATGTATTTTTTCACCTTGATTTTTTCTGGTTATTTTTTTGTTTTTTTAAGAATTATTAACATATGTTAACATTTTTGTATACATAAACATTATGAATAATATTTTTCAATACAATTTTTTAAATAATCCAATAGTTAGAATAAAACTTATGTAATTTCAAAATTTTAAATTAAACATGCCTTTTTACTTAAATATGCAACTTTTATAAACTCTCTCAGTATGTTTTTTATTTAAATAAAAAGGGTTTAAATAATGGTTTACGATGTAGCAATAATAGGTGCTGGTCCTGCTGGTTCAACTACTGCAAAGTTTTTAGCTGAGAAAGGCTTCAATGTTGTATTAGTTGACAAAAACAAGTTTCCGCGGGATAAACCATGTGCCGGCGGGCTTCCAGCTAGGGTTTTAAAAAGATTTCCTTATATTGAAGAAAATGGTTTGATTGAATCCTATTCTTATGGCGGGTTTGCTTTATCACCATCATTAAAATATAAAGCTATGGTTGAAAAAAAAGAACCAGTAGTTGGCATGGTTTTAAGAAAAAAATTTGACATGGGTTTAGTGCATCTAGCATTAGAAGAGGGTGCTAAATTAATTGATGGAAAAACTGTTGAAGATGTAAAAATATTGAAAGATAATGTAAAAATCACATTAGATGATAACACAAGTTTGGAATCAAAAATAATTATTGGTGCTGATGGGGTTTGGAGTGTTGTTGCAAAAAAAACAAGTTTCATGCCTATTAAAAGAGATCATGGTGTTTGTGTATTTAACGAATATGAACTAGGTGAAAATGAGATAATAAATTTGTTTGGTAAAGAAAGAATGTGTTATTTACATTTAAGGTTTAAAAATATTTCTGGTTATGGCTGGGTTTTTCCTAAAAAACAACAAGTTAATGTTGGTGTTGGAATCATAACACTAGAAAAGCATTCAGATGAGCCAAAGAAAAATTTGTTAAATGTTTTCAAAGACTATTTTAATACTCTTAAAGAAAACAAAATACTACCTGATTACCTTGAAATAGGTAAATGCCATGGTGGTGCTATTCCTTTTTCCCCTCTTTGTAAAACATATTCAGATAAGGTTTTACTTGTTGGGGATGCAGCAGGTTTTATTAACCCATTAACTGGTGAAGGAATTTATTATGCCATGAGTTCAGGAGAAATTGCAGCAAAGGTGATTAACAGTTCCTTGGAAGCAAATGATACCAGTGAAAATTTTTTATCCAAATACCAGGTTTTATGGCAGCAGGATTTTGGTAAAGATCTTAAAGTTTTTTTAGACTCTGTTAAATATGTTAAAAGCATAAGTGAGGAGATTGTGAGACTTTCAAGTAAGGATAAAAAACTAGCAGAAATAACTTTAGGGATTTTACATGGTGGTCTTAGTTTAAGTAAATATCAGAAAAAATTGTTAAGGCGTTTCCTTTGGGTTAAATCCAAGGATAAATTAGGGGTTTTGTAATTGTAGATGTACGATCCAATTGAACTTTCAAAAAAAACAGAAAGTATTGTTGCAGATGGTGATTTTAAAAAATATTACCGTTTCCGTCCCACAGGTTTTTATGGTGGTATTGCAACTGCTGATACTGTTGGTTGTAACCTTCGTTGTAAATTTTGCTGGTCTGGTAGTAGTGTTTGGAATTCAAAAAACACTGGTGAGTTTTTTTCATCTGAGTCTGTTGCAAATAGGTTACATGATATAGCAGAAAGTAAAGGGTACAGGCAGTTACGTGTGTCAGGTGGTGAACCAACTTTAGGTCGAAAACATTTGATAAACTTATTAAAAAATATTAATAAAAAATTTTTATTTATACTAGAAACAAATGGTATTTTGCTTGGTTTTGATAAAACATATGTTGATGATTTATCAGTTTTTAAAAACCTTCATGTGAGAGTTTGTTTAAAGGGAATTGATCCACAAGAGTTTAGCATGTTAACTGGAGCCGGCTTAGGTTTTGAATACCAGATGAAAGCATTGGAGAATCTAAGGGATAATAAAATGAGTTTCAACATTGCAATTGTTACTGTTAAAAAAGATAAAAAACAAATACTGGATAAACTAAATGAAATGGGTTTAGAGAAAATAATGATTGAGGATGAAGAAATTGTTTTGTATCCACTTGTTAAAAAAAGATTAAAAGAGGAAAAAATTTTACATTATTTTAATCATTCTTCTTCTGAACCAATGTAGAATTCTCCACCAGTGGATATATTATTTTTTGAGGTTCTTGAGTACGGTTTATAGGCACTTTGTTTTGATACAATCTTTGAGGTTTTTCTATTTTCAACAAGTTTTTGTAATTTTTTGGTTATATTATTCATTTATCTCAACCTCACTTTTTATTATGCCTAATTATATCATGTTATTTATTAACAATATAATATGCATAAGTTCTCCTTTATATTTTTTTCGTTTCTTCATTTTTATACTTGCTTAAAATTAAATTAACCCATCTTTTTCTTATGAAAATATATGGTGGCAGGTAATATGATAATCTTTTATAAATTATTCGATAGATATGATATCATTTTTTATTCTATATCTACAATTGGGTTATTTTGTAGTTCTGATTCAACAGATGGATCAAGTACATCAATAAACAAAGGATTTAAAGTACCAATATGCCTAACTTTTATTTTTCCTTTTTGTTCAAGAACTTTTAGTTTATTTAATTCTTTTAAGGTTTTAGAGACACTTTCATATATATCGTTTAAAGTTGTGGCGTCTTTATTAATTTCTTCCACATAACTATGCCACCAAATCACATATTTTTTAACCATTTTTACCTCCACCCAATAATTAATATAAACAAACTTGCCTTTATAAGTTTAGCCCTAAGAATTTATTTTACCTCTACAGTTGCTTTTTCATCAAATGGATTTAATCTTAAAGCAAGAGAAAATAAATATGGATAATTATCTTTTAGATATTGCATATAATCAAGCCATTGATAAACAAGTAAATTATATGCTCTTTTAATATCACCGGCAATGTGTTCAGAATCAGCAGGTGTTAAACTTTTAACGTTTTTCCTGTTTCTTAATTCTTCATTAAGGTGAAAAACTGCTCTTAATAATTCTGTGAAATCTACTTGTTCTAAAAGAGAAGGATTTTCAAGTAGTAATATTAGAAAATCGTTTTTATTTATCAAAAAATTACGAAGCAATTCTAAATCTATTTTATCAATTATTATATTGTATTCATAAATTCTTAGTTTTTTCTTGATTTTTGTAAATTCATTTTCAGACCAGTTTTTTGTTACCATCAAATCTTTTTTTATTTTATCTAGATTAGGATCAGCATCAGAAAAATGTACAAGTAATTTTGTACCAACCTCGCTAAAAAATATACCAATTAATAAGTTCATTTTCTGAATTTTTTCTTTTTTTTCTCTTATATTCAAAACACTGTTTAAAACAAGGGTTACCAATAGTACATTTATAAAAACAAAAGCAATATCACCAATTAAATAGATAAATATGTGATGTGGATCCCTAAAAATAATATAATGAATCATGTAAACAATTGCTGAAAGAATAATAAGAATAATCCCCAGGCTTATTTGCCATCTGTAATGTTTCATTAATTTTCCCAAAACTTGAACATTATAATATAATTTTTCTTTATAAAAACTCAATCTTTTTTCTTATTTGCATAACTTTTCCATCAGATACACATCTAGGCGTCTGCCAAATTTTTTACCAACTTCTTTCATAACACCAATATGTTCAAAACCAAATTTTTCATGAAGGTGAATGCTTAAAATATTACCCTCGGTTATCCTAGCAATAATTGCATGAATACCTGTTTTTTTACCTTCTTTTAGTATCGCTTCCATTAAATTTTTACCAATTCCTTTACCCTGGTATTTTTCTTTAACATACAATGAAATCTCAGCTGTTTCAGAATAAGCACATCTATCTGACCATTTACTTAAAGACGCCCATCCAACAATAAAACCATTTAGCTCTGCAACAAGTATTGGGTTTTTTGGGCCATGGTCTTCAAACCATTTCCTTTGCTCTTTTAAAGATTTTTTCTTTGTATCAAAAGTAGCATTTGTTTTTAAAATAGCCTCATTGTAGATTTCTGTAATTTCCTTTAGATCTTTTAATTTTGCTTTTCTGATTTTTAACATTATTATAAAATGGTAACAGTTAGGTATTAATAAAATTCATAGTATGCCTTATTTTAACTTACATGTTTATCTTTAAAAATTGTTATTTATAATGTTTTTAACATATTTTTTAAGTAAAACATTAATTAAAAGGTTTAAAACATAATTTTTAAAAGCCTTAATAAAACAATTACTACTTCTTTAATTTAATAATTTTAAAATTAAAAAATTATTTAACTTTATTAGCAAATACATCAAAAAAATTTATAAAATAATAAAAAGGAAATAAAACAATGATTGATCAACTACCACAATGGGCATATATATTTTTGTTTTCAATGATGCCTGGTGTAGAATCAAAAGTAGTAGTACCATTTGCTATTTATGAATTCCAATGGCAATGGTATCAAGCTTTTTTCATTGGTTTACTGGGAAATATAGTCCTTGTTCCTTTTGGGCTTCTATTCTTACATAAACTTGAAAGTTTTTTAAGTAAATATGAAAGAATTAAAAAAATAATGGAAAAAATTTTTTCAAGAATAAGAAAACGTGCAGATAAAAAAATTCAAAGATATGAATACCTTGGGCTACTATTAATAGTTGCTTTACCATTACCTTTTACAGGTGCAGGATTAGGAGTCATAATAGCATATCTATTCAATCTGGATTTTTCAAGATCAATAATAACAATTTTTATCGGTGTTGATATTGCAACATCTATTACAACGTTTTTGTATCTTGTATTAGACTACGTACTTTTTTGAAAAAAATAAAAAAAATAAAAAAATAATTTTAAAAAATAGGAAAAAAATGGGTTAACCTTTTTTTAAACCAAACTAATTATTTGAATTTAATCATAAATTCTTTTGGTAAAGGCGCCACTGCCTCGATTTTGTTTTCCCTTGCAAGCCAGCCTAAAGCTGCATGAACATCCTTTAGTTCAAGTTCTGTTAACTGCGGTATTTCTGATACTTCCACTTCCTTCATTGTTTCAAATGTTGTATAAACCCTACCAGCGGCTGTGCCGATTCTACTAGTTAGATTTGTTTCACCAAGTTTATACACTGGACCATCCTTGTAGATCTTGTTTTCCCTTGCAAGCCAGCCAACAGCAGAATAAAACTCATGCTCTTTTAGTTTTGTCAAGCTCATGAGTTTTGCCTCAGGCAAAGGTCCTTGTGAATTTAGAGTCTCCCATATTTTCCCTGCATTTTTACCACATTCTTCTACAATATTTATCATATATTTCTCCTCATCAAAAAACGGTAATGTATATACATGCTTATATATATTTTGATTTAAAGTAAAATGATTTGTTTTATTTTGTATTTAATAATAAAACAACTTATTTTTAATAAAAATTTTCAAATACATAATTAAAAAATTTTTATTAGAATAATTTTTAAATAGTTTAAAACAACTACAGAAAAATAAAATTAAAAGATTGTAGGTGAATATCAATGGCTACTTTATTAAAATACAAAGTTATTAATGAAATACTAGAAGTAGGATTAGTCCCAGTTTTTTATAATAAAGATGTAAAAACAGCTGAAAAAATTATTCAAGCATGTGCTGAGGGTGGTGCCAAAATAATTGAATTTACCCATCACAGTGATTTAACATATGAAGTTTTTAGTGAACTAATTAAATGGAGTAAAAAAGACAAACCTGATATTATTCTTGGTGCTGGTAATATTATTGACAGATCCACAGCTGACTTGTTTATTAACTGTGGAGCAAATTTTATCACAGGTACTATTTTTAACCCAGACGTAGCAAAAATATGTAACCGTCGAAAAATTGCTTATATACCTGGTTGTATGACTCCATCAGAAATTTCTGAAGCAGAAGAAACTGGAGTAGATATTGTAAAAGTATTTCCTGGTAATATTGTTGGTCCTGAATTCATAAAAACAATAATGGGATCATATCCATGGTTTAGATTAATGCCCTCTGGTGGGATTGAGGTTGATCGACAGAACATATTCAAATGGATTAAAGCAGGTGCTTCTGCTTTAAACATTGGTAGACACTTAATTAACAAGGATTTGATAAAAGCAGATGATTACAACAGCATAAAAGAATTGGTTAGCCAATGTATAAACTGGATTAAGGAAGCAAGAATTGAAGCAGCAACATCTACCTAAAAAAATATAATTAATATTTAGAAATTAAACCAGTTTTCAAATAAATCTTTAGTAAAATACAACAAATTTAATGAAAAAACCCTGCTTCTAGGCATTTTAACCTTTAAAGTTGCCCAATCACTTTCCTCGTTAAAAGGATCTTTTACTTTTACTTTAACATTAAAACTCCCAATACTAACCCATGTATGTGAAACAGTTATTTCTAAACCTGAAGCAAATGGGCCAATCCATTCTTCTTTTTTACCATCACCCCAATCAATATAATAAAGTAATTCATTGCCATCTGGGTCTTCTGAATAAATTTTGTAAATGTATTCCTTCCAAAATTCGCCTGTATTTAAACCATTTATTGTTGGAGTTTTTGGTTTTGAATTTGATTCCTGAACCCATACTTTTGAATTTGCAATTGTACTGCTATTTTTAACATCAGTAACATTCAAAGTGATAATAAAAACTCCAGTTTGATTATAAATATGTGAGGTAACAACTCCATTACCAAAATTACCATCTCCAAAATCCCAGGAATAATCTATTATTTCTCCCTCATAGCCAATGCTTTTACTTGCATTAAAAAAAACTTGTTGACCAACAATTGCACCATAAGGACCACCAGTATCTGCATAAGGCTTCCAATTAAAGCTTTCAGGATCATAATCAGCCCAGATAACCTGATATTTATCAATACTTAAACTACCATATGCAATATTGAAAAAACCATTGTATCCCCAATCCTTGCCCCAACTATTTTTACAAATCCAATACCCACCACTTGGTATCAAAGGACTATCCTTCCAACCAACAATCATAACAACATGATTAAGACCTATGGTTGGTCTAAATTTTGGGTAATAAGCATTTGGATTATGAACCAATGCTCCAAATAATTTGAAAAATTTTGTAGCTTGCATATGAGCAACAACAGGTCCATTTTGAAGAATATGGGTTTTAATAACATCTCTAAAACTTGAACTACCATCAGGTTTATAATAACCATAATTTAATAGCGGTACTAATAAGTCTTCCCAATTTCCGCATTTATCTGAACAAGGAATATCATCATTTGCTTCATATTCCATACATGATTCTAAAACAACACCATTATGATAGTTTCCCTTAGCAGTTGTTTCATAAATATATTGAAATGCTCTTAGGGCGCTACCACCATAACAACTTCCAGCAGATGATAAACAAGAAAGTATGTATTGTTCTGATAAATCAGGATTCAAATCAGCATTTTTTTCTCTAATTTTAATCATGGATTCAAAAACACCTAAAGCACCAAAAGCCCAACAACTACCGCAGTAACCTTGGTTTTTTGCAGGAGTTGTCCAATCCTTTCCCTCAAAATTAGTCCAGCTAAATTCTTTAGGTAAATCCTCTAGTGGTACAGGATTTTGCGTTTCCCTACTTGGGTCTAAAGTAATTTGTAATGATTCCGATACAGGAAAATCAAAAAAATAATTAGATTGAAAGACCGTCTCATTTTTATCATTTATAAAGCTAACATTATCAATATAAGCCTTATTTGTTAAATTCAAAGAAGAAATTAAAATAAAAATCAAAACTCCAGAAATAAAAACGATTTTTATTTTTCTTTTCATTTTTAACACCATATTTATTTCACATTTTTAATTTATTTTTTCTTTATAAATTTAAAAGAAATTAATATTAAGAAATCTTGTAATAATATTCAAAGGATTTTTTATAAGTTGTCTATTTAATAAATTAGAAGACAAATAAAATGTATAAGATGTTTCCTGACCGGTATAAATTGAGATTGTTGCTTCTTGGTTTTTAAATCCCTCCATATGCGCTCTTAGTAAATACTGCCCTTCAGGTAAATCACTACGAGAATAAATACTCCAAACATCAGGTTTAGGTTGAATATCATACCAAACACCTGTTTCTAGATTCCATGCTGCAACAGAAGCATTACTAATTGGTAAACCAAGTTTTGCTCTTTTTATGTTCACATTAATCCTTCCATTACCAGCAGTAGGAATTTGTGTATTTACACTAGATGTGTAATTATATTTAAAAACCCATGACATGAAATCTTGAAAATGTGTCATAACTGAACCAGCCTGGATCTCATTTTTACCATCATTATCACAATCACCAACTGCAACAACCGCTAGATTTCCAAATGTTGGAAGAACATCTTTTTCAACATAGGTTTCACCATTCCAACTTAGTATATGAACAACATTTGTTCCAACGCAAACCTCAGGCATAGAATCATCATCAACATTACCTACATCAAGACCTTCAATTACTCCACTTTCACCATACCATTCTTTTACAAAAATTCTCTCATAACTATTTCCATTCCATTTATAAATAGAAATTTTTGGACGAGCATAACTTATATGAATCTCAAGTTTACCATCACCAGTACTATCTTTACAGACACATGCAAATGGATAATAATCTCCTGTTGTGTTTTCTAAAATTGTTTCATCAAACTTTTTCTCTTGTTTATTCCAATCCAAAACATAAAACTTTGAACCAGTGCCACAAACAATCTCATTTTCTCCATCATCATCAACATCGCCTAAACCAGCCATATAGACATATCCTTTTTCAGGACTATTCCATGATGCTTCTCTAAAAAGTCCAAGTTTAGTGAGTTTAAAAATGACTATCTCAGGAATATCTAGACCTGTTTCTCTGATAGGGCCACCACTAACAATAAGCTCGTTTTTACCATCATTATCATAGTCACCTATGTAACAATCAGCACTTCCACCACCTTTTAAAAATATTAAATTATTAAAACCAATGGTTTTATATCTACCAAAAATCCATTTATGAACAGATATACCAAATGTTGCACCAATTTCATTTTTACCATCACCGTCTAAATCACCTATTGCAAAACCGCCTGGATCTAAACTGGCAAATGGATAAAGTGGACAAAAAATTGTATGCATTTCTAAATAAGTTTGTTTTTCTTGATCCCATTCAAAAACTCTAATTTTCCCATCTCTTCCACCTACAAGCATTTCATTTTTACCATCATTGTCACAGTCTCCAATTGGCTGAGGACCTTCATATCTTGCACCATAATCCCAATCAGAGCCAAAATTCATAACCCATTGTAAAGTATAATTTTCATTATAAATAAAACCTGTATTATTATAATTTTCTTCATTGACATTTTTCAAATTTGCAGAAACTATTGAAACATTGAACACGCCTATTATTAGGATAAATAAAATAGAAAGTATTTTTTTCATCATTTCTAAATCACCTTAATTAACAAATGTTAATATATTTTATTATATATAAATGATGCTATTTCTTATTTTTAAATATTTTACCTATTTTTAAAAACAATGAAACTTTATAAAAATGTAATATTTTTTCAAGATATTGTTTATTTGTTGCATAATTTAATTTTTGTTATGTTATAAATTCCACTATCTTTAAAGAATTTTTTTTCAGCCTTTAAAATTCTTAATTTTTTATAAAACAAGGGGCAATCCAGCACAAATGTTTCTGCCTCACCACCTTCAAAAGAAAGATGGATTCTGAATTTTTTTACAACCTGTTTTAAATTGTCTAAGCTTTTCTTATCAATCTTTTGGCCAAGCCATTTTTCATCTAAGCCATTAGCAGAAACCTTTGTTATAATAATTTCAAATTTATTTTTTAAAAGTTCATCCCAATATTCATTAGGGTCTTTTTGCCATAATGGATTAAAACATTGTAATTTTAGTTTATCACAGATTTTCTGAATCCTACTTAATTGGTAATTACTACAAACAGCACCTGTAACAATTGTATCAATACAAAATTCTTTTTTTGCTTTTAATAATGCTTTTTCAAGATCCTCTAGTTCCTCTTCCTTTTCACCTTTTGTTTCTTGAATAATCAAAGGAATATTCATTGCTTGGGCTTGTTTTAAAACCTCATTAATGCATACTGTATGAAACATGTAACTTTCTAGGTTTTCTGAAAAAATTGTTATTAAACATGATAATTCAAAATTAGATTTTTTAGCTAAATAAGCTGCATATGTTGAATCTTTTCCGCCAGAAAATAAAACCCCACATTTCATCTTTTTAGAAATAATACAATGGTTTTTAACATTTAAGTATTTTTTATTTTATTTAATTAAACTTTTTTGCATTGTTTTTAATAAATATTTTTGTGTATAAAAAATCTTTTGAGTTTCTTGTAAATTTTGCATTGAGTCTTCATTTGCTTCACCCATGTGGAATTTAAATGTTTGATCATAAACTACGTCGAAATTAAACATTACAGTGTGATAGTTTTCCGCTTCAATTGTGATTCTGTATTCACTATAAATTGTTAGGTTTAAAACACATTTACCATCTTCATCAGTTATGTTAAACAATGGTCCCTCTGATCCTGTTGCATTTACATATGCACCAACTATAGGTTTACATGAGCAACCTACTCCATTAAATACATAAATTGTTATTTTCGCCTCAAAATTTGTTTTTCGTGTTTCATGGTTTATACTACTTGTTTTTTCTAATATCGTAAATAAAGATTGCGCTGCTGTTCCTATAGAAAACGTTACACAAATTATTAAAATAATTAATATTGTCTTTATTTTTCTCATTTTTTAAACACCTATTTTTTTAACAATTGTTAATTGATGTATGTTTGTTCAAATATTAATAATTTATTTAAATTCTAAATTACATATTTTTTAATAAACTTTATATAATAAACAATATTATTAAATTAACCATTGTAAAGGAGGCTTATAATTTGAAAAAAACAATATCATTAATAACAATAGGAATTTTAATAATAAGTGGACTAGGTGCTATTGCAATAAATGAAAATGAAAACAATAATGTTGTAATAGAAAAAATTTTATTTTCCAAACCAATTATCCAAGAAAAAAATAATTACATAAAAATTGTTTTACCTGAATCAACATCTGATTCTTGGGAAACAGACAAACCACTAATGCCTGTTATTACAAAAGTTTATACTTTCCCATTTGGAACAAAAATAAACAATGTTGATGTTATTTTTTCTGATACAAAAGAAATAAAAATCACTAAACCAATCAAACTTTCGCCAGAACCACAGATGTTATCACAGTTTAATAAAGCTGAACAAAAAACAATTGTTTCTTATTCAAAAATTGATATTTATCCTGAAAATAAATATAGTTACAAGGTAGGAGCTGGTTTAAAAGATGGTAAACATGTAATTTATGTATTTGTTAGTTTACAACCAGTTCAATATAAACCAAATGAAAACACTATTTATTATTCTGATTTGGCAGAAATAAAAATTAGTTATACAAAACCAAAAACTCCATTTAAATTTGGTGATGAATATGATTTATTAATCATAACACCTACTGAGTTTGCATCTACCTTAAAACCACTTGCAGAACATAAAAACCAGTCAGGATATAGAACAATTATTGTTACACTGGATGAAATTCCTTTTGTTGGAAACGATTTACAAGAAAGTATAAAATATTATATAAAAGATGCTATTGAAAAATGGGGCATAACTTATTTAATACTGGTAGGTGGTGGAGTAAAAGGTTTTGAAAAGTTTCCAGTTAGATACGCATATGTTCCATCTAATCCATATGAGGATTCATTTCCTAGTGACTTGTATTATGCTGATATTTACAATGCAACCAGTAATTTTTCAACTTGGGATTATGATGGTGATGGTAAATACGCAGAGTATCCACAGGATATTCAAAGTATAGATGTATTACCAGATGTTTATCTTGGAAAAATACCATGCAACAACTTAAGAGAATTAAAAGTAGTTGTTAATAAAATTATTAATTATAAGCAGCACAATAGAATGACAAACAAAATAATGCAGGTAGGTGGCGACACATTTGTTGGGGACTCAGAAGGTATTTATGAGGGTGAATTTACAAATAATGTAACACTAGCAAATCTTCCAGGCTATAAATCTATAAAAATCTGGGCTTCAAAAGGTAACTTGAAAAAAGGGAGTATCGCAAGAGGTTTTAAAAGTTGTATTGATTTTGCAGATTTTTCAGGCCATGGCAGCTGGGCTAGCTGGGCCACACATCCATCAAATGATGAGAATGTTTGGATTCCACAAAAGGTATTTTTCTCACCATACTCTGGATGGCTTTATATTGACTTTGATTTATTTTTTGTGTTCAACGCAAAAAAACTACCTGTTGTATTTTACAATGCATGCTCTAATAATAAATTTACTGAATCAGAAAAATGTTTATCATGGTATACAATAAACAGACCGCGTGGAGGTGGTATTGCAGCATTTGGCGCATCCGGTATTGGTTATGGTAGTCAAGGTGCTTCAGAACCAGACAGACTAATGGGATGGATGGAAGTAAATACTTTCAAGGAAATATTAAACAACAAAATACTTGGACTTGCTTGGAGTAATTGTATTGTCAACTATTATGCAAATTTTTCATCAAGTTTAAAAGACACTGACTATAAAACAATGCTTGAATATTCAATGTTTGGTGATCCAACGCTTGCAATCCAAGATGGTGACAATCCAATTAACATACCAAATAATAGACCCTTTTTATTTGAATTATTTAATAAACCCATTAATTAAAAAATTAATTTAAAAAACAAAAAATTATAATAAATAATTCTTTCTTTTTTTAAAATTAACCTTAAAATAAAAAAAGGATAAAAAATAATAATATAATTATCAATTTAAAAAAATCAAAAAATTAGATCATTAAAATAGTTAGAATTACAAGAAATAAAAAACTTTTTTTAAATAAAATGAAATTTAACAAGGTCTTATTAAATCCTTTTTAATAATCAATTAAAATACAATTAAATATTATATAAATATTTAATATTTAATTATTTTTTTTGATTGATAAAAAGGAAATAAAAAATAACAAATGGATATGCATTTGCATATGCATGTGATTATACATATTAGAATAGTTTTATTAATAGTAATATGTATTTATTTCTGGGACGGGATGCAAGAAGATAAACATTCAGAAATGAGTATCCAAAGACCTTTGGTAATAAGAGCTTTAAGAAGAAGCAATGTAAGGAAAAAAATTGTTGAATATCTTTTTGAAATCAGTCCTAGTTCAAGTTATACATCTGAGATTGCTTATAATATAAAAACAACACCAACTAATGTAATTGGTGCTATAAGAGGAATGGGTTCAAGGTACAAAGTAGAAGAATCATTAATAAACTTAAACATAGTTGAAGAAAAAGAAAGTGGAAAAAACATAAAATTATATGGTTTAACCCCTTTTGGTAAAGAAATTATACAGTCCCTAAAAAATAATAAGTAATCAACAAAAAAATTATTTTTCTTCTTCGATTTCATCATCTTGTTTTTTAGGAACTTCAGTATAAAATTTTCTATGACAATTAGGACATGTAACAGGGGATTCGAGTGAACTACGAACCCATCTATGAGCACAAAACGGGCAGTTTTCTTTTTTCATGATAACTCCTTTATCTAAAGAATATAAAAACTAGTAGTTTAAAAATATTTCTAGAAAAAAGAAAAACAAAATTAATTATTATTTTTCCATTTAAATTCTACTTTTTTATAATGAGGTAATACTTTTTTACCATACTTTGTTTTATAGCCCTCAACAGGCTCCCATCTAATTCCATATTCGCCAATTTTACTTTGTTTATTTTTCATATCATTTCCACCTTACAAATAATTTTTTTAATATGTTTTTTAACAATAATTGTATTTAAAACTACTTTGTTAAAATGTCAAAATGATTAGTTTAACATAAATTATTTTTATTTTATTTTTTTAAAATAAACTCCCATTCACACCATAAATCATCAGGATGTTTATCAGGTGGACAAACCTTACAATAAACATTAATATTTGGATTAAACTCTTTAGCAAATGCTTTCAAAAAACCAAATCTAACAGGTTTACAAGAAAACTCTTTAAGCCCCTTTTTTATCCTTGTGTTTTGAACACGACAATCAAGATTCCTAATAACAGCTTTTTCTTCTTCAACAATAATTTCTTTTTCCTCAAGATCCAAAGCCCAGGAAGAATAAGTAAGAGCCTTCATCATAGAAGGTAAATCATTACCAATTATGTTAAAAAATTCTTTAATC
>JBNVCE010000028.1:0-15794 GCA_050410885.1 Thermoplasmatota archaeon
TAAAGGAAGCCCTCTTTTTTTTGTAGTCCAATCTTTAAAATAATTTTCAATAAAATGGGTTGTTATATTACCCTTTTTAAATTCTTCATGTTCTAACACTTTTTTTAAAAATGTAATATTTGTTGTAACTCCTAGAATAACATATCGTGATAAAGCCCAAATCATCTTATTGATACATTCAGTTCTATTTTCAGAATAAGTAATAAGTTTTGCAAGCAGGGGGTCATAATATGGCGTGACCTTCATGCCAGTATAAATTCCTGAATCATCTCTTATATTAGGGCCACTTGGTGCTTCTACTTTTTCAAGTGTACCGACACTTGGTAAAAAACCATTAGCAGGATCCTCAGCATAAATTCTACATTCTACTGCATGCCCTCTTTGAATTAAATCATTTTGTCTAAGTGTAAGCTCCATGCCATTGGCGATTCTAATCTGCCATTTAACCAAATCAATACATGTGGTCATCTCAGTTATTGGATGCTCAACCTGTAAACGCGTGTTCATTTCCATAAAATAAAAATTCAGATTTCCATCAACCATAAACTCAACAGTTCCAGCATTTGAATACCCAACTGTTTTTGCGGCTAAAATAGCAGCCTTCCCCATTTTTTCTCTCAATTTCTGGTTCATAACAACAGAAGGTGTTTCTTCAATTATTTTTTGATGCCTTCTTTGTATAGAGCACTCTCTTTCAAAAAGATGTACAATATTTCCATGCTCATCAGCTAAAATCTGAAATTCTATATGTCTAGGTTTATCAAGATATTTTTCAAGAAAAACAGTATCATCACCAAATGCTGATTTTGATTCTCTTTTAGCACTTTCTATTGATTCTTCTAATAAATCCTCTGAATGCACGATTCTCATTCCTTTACCACCGCCTCCAGCGGCAGCTTTAACAAGTAATGGGAAACCGATTTTTTTCCCTTCTTTTACTAAGGTTTTCTCATCCTGGTTTTCACCATGATAACCAGGAATTACTGGAACTCCTGCTTTTTCCATAATTTTTTTTGCCTGTATTTTATCACCCATCAAAGCAATAACATCAAAAGAAGGACCGATAAATTTGATACCAACATCATTACAAGATTTTGCAAAATCAGGATTTTCAGCAAGAAATCCGTAACCTGGATGAATTGCTTCAGCATTTGTTTCTTGAGCTATTTTAATAATTTTTGGAATATTCAAATAACTTTCAATAGGAGTTGGATCTCCAAGATTAACTGTTTCATCAGCTAATTGAACATGTGGTGCATTACTATCAACATCTGAATAAATTGCAATAGTTTTAATATTCATTTCCTGGCATGCTTTGATTATTCTAACTGCAATTTCGCCTCTATTTGCAACAAGAATTCTTTTAAACAAAACCATCACTCCATTTTGCTTTCCTTTTCTCAAGAAAAGCATTCATTCCCTCTTGCCCTTCAACCGAAACTCTAAGCTCTGCAATCTTTTTCACTGTAAATTCCTTGTATTTTTCTAAATCAAATTTTTCATAAGCATTAATGAGTTTTTTTACCTCAGCTATTGCTTTTGGTGCTGAATAAAATAATAATTCAATATATTGTTTAATAACATTGTCAATTTCATTTTGAGATGCAACATGGTCAACAAGACCAATTTCTTTTGCATAATTTGCATCAAATTTTTCTCCAGTTATAAAAAGTCTTTTTGCATTAGAAACTCCTATACGTTTTATAATATAAGTTGATACAACAGCTGGAATAATACCTAGTCTAATTTCAGTAAATGCAAACTTGCAATCTGAAACAGCAACAACAATATCACAAACAGCAAGTAATCCTAATCCACCACCAAATGCTGATCCATTTATTCTACCAATAACTGGTTTGGGACAGTTATAAATTGTTTCAAAAAGATTCAATAAAAGACTACTATCATTGATATTTTCCTCTAAAGAGTAATTAATCATACTTTTCATCCAATGTAAATCAGCACCAGCACAAAATGATTTACCATTACCAGAAAGAATTATGATCCTTGTTTTATCATCATTATAAAGATCTTTAAAAAAATTGGTTAATTCATTAATTAATTTATCATTCATTGCATTATGAACATCTGGTCTATTTAGATAAATTGTTGTAACATTTTTTTCCTTTTTAAACTCTATAGTTTCATACTTCATTATTACTCCCCATATGAAATCTGCTTATTTTACAACGCCATGTAAAATAAACAAATGCTTATTAAGTCTTTTCAACAAATTAATAATTAATTTTTTATTTTCCTTTAAAAATTGGTTTTCTTTTTTCAACAAATGCAGTTACTCCTTCATTAAAATCTTGGGTTGCTGCTGAAAAAGATGCTGTTTTACTTTCAAGCTCCAAATGGTCTATCATATTGTTATCAAGGCTTTTATTAATAAGCATTTTTGCTTTACCAACAGCAATTGGAGGTAATTCTCTAAACTTGGATATAAATTCTTCAACCAAATTATCCAATTCACTTGTATTTACAACTTTATTAACAATTCCAAGTTTTTCAGCATCCTCTGCTGTAAATATTTTAGCAGTAAGAATATATTCACAAGCTCTTTGATAGCCAACTATTTTTGTAAAAAATTGTGTTCCACAGCCAGGTGCAAGTCCAATACCTATAAATGCGGTACCAAATCTAGCTTCTCTATCTGCAATAATAATATCACAAGCCAATGCCAAGGACAAACCTGCACCAAAAGCAGCACCATTAACTACTCCAATTATTGGTTTTTCCATTCTCCTCATTTCTATTACGCATTTATGAATTGATTTTGTTAATACTCTTAAAAACTTTGATTTATTCTTGGCAGCATGCATTTCTTTAACATCTCCGCCGCCACAAAATCCTTTACCTGTACCTTTTATAACCACTACTTTAATACTGTTATCCTTAGAAATTTTTTTTAAAACATCAAAAAGTTCTTCTCCAAGTTTCAAGTCAAAGGAATTTAATCTATCAGGTCTATTAAGAATAATATATGCTTCATTATTTTTAGTTTCAAAAATTAAGGTTTCATAGCTCATTTACATCAAAGACAAGTGAATATTAACCTGGTTATAAATTTTGAGCAAAAATATTAAAAAATAGCTGACCATGTAGGCATCTATAGTTAAACAAAGGAGATTTAATATCTATGAATATTAATATTTACATTAATAAATATAAAATTATGAGATATAAATTTTTCAAATGGCGATATGAAATCAGTTTATTGTATAAAATTAGTCTTTGTTTTTTCTTTGCATGTTTAACAGGAGTTTTTGCACAAATTAGATTTTATATTCCAGGAACACCTGTACCGGTTACAGGTCAGGTATTTGGCGTTCTACTTTCAGGTGTTTTACTTGGTGTTTGGGGCGGGTTTAGTCAAGTTATTTATCTTGGAATGGGATTGGCAGGTTTACCATGGTTTGCAGGATTTAATAGTGGTTTAATTTATATTACTGGTCCAACTGGAGGGTACATTATTGGATTTATTTTTGCAGCTTTTTTCATAGGTTTTATTGTTGATCGATATATTAAATCAAGGAATTTTTTAAACATGTTTTCTTTAATGCTGTTTTCAACATTTGTTTTGATTTATACACCTGGTTTAATACAATTATACCTATGGCTTGGAGGTACTGTAAATTTTACTTATTTGCTATCTATTGCTGTATTACCTTTTGTTGTTGCAGATATTATAAAAGCATTAATTGCTACAGTAATTGCTTGTATTTTGGTACCAAAGGATGCATATTGTAAAGAAGTTGATAAAAAATTAAATATCTAAAATTTTTTTAAAAGGATCATATAAAATGAGTTCAGAAATAAAAACCAAGATATTAGAATTATTAAACAAAAATGATTTTTTACCTTTTAATAAAATTAAAGAAAACATAAATGTTCCATCTAATGATATTTTAAAACAAATAAAATATCTTAAAAAAATAGGTTATGAAATTGATTTTGTTAAAAATAAAGGTTATCATTTAATTTCTAAACCAGACATAATAATTCCGCAGGAAATTACATTGGATCTTGATACAGATATTATTGGAAAAGAAATTTTGTATTTTAAATCTATAAATTCAACAAATGATTATGCAAAAAAAATAGCTGAAAAAAGAAAAAAAGAAGGTATTGTCATTGTTGCAGATATTCAAACAAAAGGTCGTGGAAGGAAAAACAGAGTATGGTTTTCATCATCTGGCGGTCTTTGGTTTTCTATTGTTTTAAGACCGAAAATTCCTGCCAATTATGGAATGTTTTTAACAATGATTGCTTCTATTTCTGTTGTGCAAGCTATAAAAAAGTTAACCGGTATTTCCCCTGTTATTAAATGGCCAAATGATGTTTTAATAAATGGAAAAAAAGTTTGTGGTATTTTAACCGAGTTTGATGTTAAAAAAAATCTTATAAATTATGCTGTTGTAGGAATTGGAATCAATATAAATAATAAAATAAATAAACAAATTAAAAAAATAGCTACTTCTTTATCAATTGAGGTTGGAGTTAATATATCAAGAATAAAATTTTTAAAAACTATTATAAAATGTTTTGATAAATATTATAAAAATTTAAATATATATAATTTTATCAAAATTAAAAATCTTTGGTCTTTATATGCCAAAATTATTGGAAAGAAAGTAAAAATAATGGAAAATGGAAATACATTAACTGGGATAATCTCTGATGTAGATAACTATGGTTTTCTTATTTTAAAAACAAAGGATGCTATCTATAAAATTTCTAATGGTGATATTATTATCTATGAATAATTTATAAAATTATCTATATAAATAATCAAAACATTTTTATACTAATTAAAACATATTTAATTTAACATATGTTAATAATGTTGAATATTAGGTGGAGGTAAAAAAAAATATGAAAATGAAAAAACCTATAATGTATGTGATAGCAATTGCTATCATGGGGCTGTTGATAACCAGTGCATATAGTTTGCCTATAAGTCAGTCGACTTCTCAAGAAGATGAAATTAAAGCAGAGTATTTAGTTGTACAATACCAACCAATGTTAAAAACAAAAAATGTTAATAAACCAATGCATCCATTGTTTACAGGTGTTCCAATTACAGGTGGAGATTATGATGAGTATCATCCATCAGTTGCTGGAAGTCCTGTAGGTGGTTTTTATGCAATGGTGGAAGAAACAACAGATGGATCAATATGGCAACCAACACTTTATGGTTCTGTTGATGGTGTTGTCTGGAATCCAATTTTAACAGCATTATATGATAATGCACTTTATACAGAAATGGATCAAAATGCCTATGGAACTTATGGAACATTTGGCCCTCCTTCAGATTCTTCTGGTCAGATAATAGTATTCCAGGGTGAAATAGAAGATGGTTGGGTTTGGGATTTTGGATCCTATAATTTAAATGAATTTTCAAATAACCGTATTGCTTGTTACACTTTTGAAGGACCAGAAGGTGATCCAGGAACCTGGAATTGGGGCGCAATAAGTATGACTGGTTACAATGGTTATGGAACAAATAATATTGTTGGATGTCCATTTATTTTTTATCAATCCAGTGCGGATGGAAGTGGTATTATTAGTTGGCTTACTGGAGCAGTTTCTGGGTGTCGACGTGTCGGATCTGTCATAGATCCAAGAACCAATGTCTTATACTCTGTTTATGATAGATATACAGGAACCCAATGGGAACTATTGTTAAGAAAAGATAATTTTGGTTTATGGCAATATAATCAAGCTGGTGGATACTGGACACATGTGTATATGACAAAAATGCATATAACTGATACAGTAGCAAACTTAACAAACCCATCTGTTGCAGCATACAACAACAGTGTTATTATTGCCTGTGAAAAAGATGGTGATATAATTGTTTACTACTCAACTAATGGGTTTGCAACAAAAACAGAAGTTCTTGTTCAAACATCTGCATCATATCCTGAGATTGTTATGGCAGGTGGAGGCAAAGCAATTATTACATATATAAAAAATAATGTACTTTACTATAGAATATCCAATGATGGTGGAGCTAATTGGGGTGATGAAGAAGTTGTTAGTGATAACGAGGTTAACCTTAACTATAGAGCAGCAAATCTTGATGAATTTGGCGGTAAAGTTTATGGTGTATGGGAGGATACTAGAGGAGCAAATATTGATGCATACTTTGATTTAATCTATGAATATGTAAATACACCACCAAACACACCAACACTTGATGGACCAGTGAAAGTGAATAAAAACGTACCAACTGAATACACATTTAGTACAACAGATCCAGATGGAGACACTGTTTATTATTATGTTGACTGGGGCGATGGAACCAGCACTGGTTGGATTACACAAACAGTTGCTAATCATACATGGACTAAAAAGGGTAAATACGTAATAACCTGTAAAGCAAAAGATGAATACAATGCAGAAAGTGGCACAGCCACATTATCAATACAAGTACCAAGAACCAGATCAATAGACAATCTATTATACAGACTCTTTGAAAAATACCTAAATGCTTTTCCGCTTTTGCGGTTAATATTTAGGTATTAAAATTTCAATCCTCTCCCCTCTTTTTTTTAATTTTTTTTATAATTAACATATTTTATTGATTTTTTATTGATTTTTTATTAAAAATTTATAAATATTAAGCAAAATATTTATAAATTAACAGACGTTAAGATATTATGTGGAGGCAAAAAATATGAATTTTAATATTGGAAAAAAAGGAGCTATTATAATAGTATTTCTACTTCTAGGAACTGCTTTTTTTGTTCCTGCAGGCTCTCAAACTGAAAAAACAAATATTTTTATTGACAAAAAATTAAGTCCATCAGAAACCAATGATGAAATTCAAGGATATAAATTAGATAGATCTTATATCTTTGAACCAGCTTTACCCCCAAGTTTTGCTGATGATAATGACGATGCAGGATATAAAACAGATGCAGGAAATGAAATGGCAAGAGCAAAAGCAATTTATCCTGGGGAAATAGTTGATGATTCTCCTGGTCGTGGAGTAAATGGTAAGTTATCTTCTACAGATTTTGAGGACTGGTATTATTTTTCTGTTTGTAATGGTCAGCAGATTACAGTAAATGTTACTGTTCCAACAGGATATGACTTTGATCTTGATATCATCAACAAGAACGGTACTGTAGTTGCTTCATCATCTAATCCTGGTAATACTCCAGAATTTGCATATTATACAGCAGATTATCCTGGTAGATGGTACATGAGAATTAAATATGTAAACGGCTCTGGTACAGGAAGATACACTTTTGGTGTTGTTCTAGTTGGACAAAATGATGCAGAAACAGGAATGGATGCAGGAAATGATTTTGCTTCTGCAACTATGCTAACACCAGGTCGTTATTATGGTTATCTTGATAAAGATGATGGGTATGATTGGTATAAGTTTAATGTTAATTCTGGTCAATGGATACATTTTACATTGAAAACAAGTTTAACATTCTTATCTGATTTTGATATAGAGTTGTACAACCCAAGTGGAGAATTTGTTTATAGGGAATCGTATTACACTGATGATGAATTATGGTACCCAGCTGATGCATCTGGTTTATGGAGAGCAAAAATTTATCTTTTCCCTGGATGGATAGACATACCAAATCCAACAGAATGGACATATTATGCTTATGGTTCAGGTGTTTACGATTTAACCTTTAGTCTTGAATCATCAGGACCAAGTTCACCACCTGCTCCTGTTTCACAGCCGCAAATAACTCCAATGGCAAAAACATTCAAAGTAGCAAATGATCCAACAAGTAGTAAGGATGAATACGGTTATTTTGCTTCAATTCCTGCTTGCAACTATGTTGACGGTGGAGTACGATATTTAGCACCTATTATTTATACAGGTGATTCAACACCAACTGGTTACTATGATGATCCAAATGCTTATGGAACTGTTGATGATACTGTTCAATACCTTGTTGATGATTGGAATTCTTATCTGTCTTTAATGGGTAAAACACCAGTTGAGTATAATGTTTTAACAGATCCTGTACAAGCAGCAGCTGATATTGCAACAAAATACTGGACAACTTCAGACACTGCTGTGGTAGCAATAGATGGTAGTGGTTATCAGGATACAACAAGAACTGTTTTAAAAAGAACAGCAACACTAAAAAGAACAACTGAAGTAATAGAATTTAAAGGTGACGATCCTAAATATAATAAAGATTTTGGTTATCAACTGTTTATTGGACCTAAATGGGGAGCAATAAATGTTAGTGTATACAATGTAGCTGCTGCAACTTCTGCAGATTTGTTAAATTTATTTCCTAAGTTTATTGGTTTTGCAGACGATTGGTGGCCAGACTTTGCTGGTGAACCAAGAACTGATATATATTACCCAATAACTAGAATGGGAATTTGGACTGGTAAAACAAGTTCAGCTTCAGCAAATCATGAATTCAAAATAACCAAATATGCTTGCGATCGTTATAGGATATTTTTAGGAGATGCTGATAAAACACTTAAAGTTACTATAAAAACCACAGAATTATCAGATTTACTTGTATTTTTGGTAGATCCATCTGGAAATCTCAGAGCACCAATTATTGAAGCCTGGAATGGAGGACCAGTAATGCCTATTCACTGGTGGAACGGATTTGAAAACGAAACAGGATTTGATGAATGGCGTTCTTGGAACCCAGCGCCTCATACAGAGTTTACAGCAGAAGTATTGCATCCTGAAAAAGGTATGTGGACAGCAATAGTTGTTCCAAGAAATGCAGAAGGTTCACCAAAAATTAAATACACAATTACTGGAACTGTTACAAAATTAAATCCAAAAGGAACCAATGCTGCTATTTCAGCAGCAAATGCCGCAGTGATTGCATCACAGAAACACCTGCCACTTCTTTATGTAAAAGAAGATAGTGTACCAACTGAAACAGCAAATGCTTTTACAACACTTGGTGTAAACAAGGTAATTTTTGTCGAACGAAACAATATTGGTAATGCTGTGAGAAATAAGCTTCCAACAATTGAAGATGATTTAACAACTATGCAAGACATAATAGATTACATTAAAGATGATCCTTCTTCTGAAAACTATATAACTATAACTTCATTAAAAACAGGTGTTGGTCAGGCAACTGCTGCAGCAATGCTTGCCGCTTATCATGGTGCTCCAGTACTTCGCATTGAAGAAGCACCTGGTAATCCTGCTGGGATTGCAAATTGTATTGAAGCCTATTTCAGATGGGATGGTGATTATTACCACGGAGAACGCTCTTGTGGTCATTTACCAAGAGCAGATAATGAATCTGGACTTCGAAGTCCTGAACTATTTTTAAATTTAACAAAGTATTTCATTTCTGGTGGTAAAAAAGGTTCTTTACCACCATTTGGAATGGATATGGATAGGTACTGGTTTGAAGCTTTATACAAGGGTATACATGATATGATAAATGGTTATGGACTTGATAGAGAAGGTCAAGAAGGAATCTGTTTTGTTGCATCCAGGAATGATATTTTTATTCCAGCATATGCTGCATGTATGGGTAACAATTCTTATACTGGTGGTATTCCAGGTATTACACCTGCTTACTCCTCAGCTCTTGTTGTCAGAAATATCTTGTATCCAGCTTTGATTTTTGCCAATCCAAACAGAAATATAACAACTACTCAACTTATGAACTTCCCTGATGGAACATCATGGAAAACAAATGATATGAAAATTACCGCTGTTTTTTCAAGTAGAGCGATTAAAAAATGCTTCAGTTCCCATGGAAGAATCTATGAAGGTCATTGTTTATGGGACGCTCATCTGGAACGTATGAATAATGGTGCAAGTATTTTGTACTATTCAGGTCATGGTACTGGTGGAAGTGGTATTTCTGCTCAATACGTTCAAACAGAACATAGTAAATATCCAGATCAACAGTGGTGGGATGGATGGCGTGGATACATGTATGATAACTGGAAGACACCTAGAGACGGTGGCTGGACATGGTACAATCCTAGTCCACCAAATCTATATGACATAGTTCATTATAAATGGGTTGATCAGTTATTTGAGAATTTACGTAGCTGTGCAGTATTTTATATGTCCTGTACTACAGGTGATGGTAATGGTCCTTTGGTTTATCTTGATCATGGGGCTGTTTGTTGGTATGGAAACGCAGGTTCTGGTTTGTGTCCAGAAGCAGATTTACAAGATGACGAGTTTTTCAAGGACGCATTGATTAATGGTGAACCAATAGGCCAAGCTTATTCAAAACAAGTTTGGTTACACTACAGAGATTACACAACAGGTGATCCAATTTCAATGTATGGTCCTTCTTCACTTTATGGTGGAGCTGAAAGTGGTGGTGTTACGACAAGACAGGTTATCTATGGTGATCCTAATTTAATTATTTACAGCCCTGAGTGGACTGTACCAATACCAGTGGATTAAAAAAGAAACTACTAAAAAATAAAACCTTCTTTTTTTTTTATTTTTTCTTTTTATATATCCTTTTTAATCTATTATCTTTTTAAAAAATAGAATATTTTATAAATACAGATACGATTTTAAAGTCAAAAAAATGATTAAATAGAGGAGAGAGAAAAAAATGGTAACAATAAAAGAAATAAAAACAACAATAGCAACCGCTATTGCAGCAGCTTTTGGTTTTATCATAGCTTTGATCTGGAAAGATATTTTAGTTGGTCTTGTTAACATGACTGGATTAAGTGTAACTGCTCCTACTGACTTAACTAGTGCAATTGTAGCGGTTGTAACAGCTGTTGTGATAACTGTTATATGTGTTTTGGGTATTGTTTATATCTCAAAATGGGGCGGTGTGGCACAAAAATAATAAATTAATTTTTTTATTTTTTTTAAAACCTTTTAGGTTAATTATTGGAAAAAATTTTTTGTAAAAGAAATAAAAAATAAAAAGGTATAATATATTTACTTTATTGATTGGTTTGTATGAATGAAAATGATAAAAAAGAATTTCTCGAGGATTTCAAGAAAGCAGATGTTAACAAAAAATTAGACATGTGGTATTATGCATTAGAACAGGAAGCTTTATGGGAGGAAATAATTGCTGAAATGTCTGTTATTGCCCAGGATCGCTTTGGTGGAAAAGGTATAATGGCAGAAGAATAAAAAACATAATGGGAGTGTAAAATCTAAAAATGAATGAGGAAGATAAAAAAGAACTTTTAAAAGAGTTTAAAAATGGTGATGGGGCAAAACGTCTTGATTTATGGGGTTATGCAATACAACAACAGGTTTTATGGGAAAGTATCATTGTTGAGATGCAGAAAATAGCAAGAGAACAAGGTGTTGATACACAGCTGGAAAAAATGATGGATGAAGATTTAAAAAATCTATAATTTTTTTAATAATTTTGAAATAAACAAATGTTTTTTATTTTTTAATTGCTACAAAATCAATCCCATTTCCTGATAAACCCAGGTATCTTTTAGATGAAAAAATATCAACGGTTTTATTCCAATGTTCATGTACTCCTAAACTTGTTGAAAGGTAAATGCCGTCATTTTCTGGGTCATAAGTATTTGGGTTTGGTAAAGCTGATTGATGTAAATAGTTTTGAGAACCTTCACATGGATTTGTTCCTTCTGTGTGTAAAAAATCAAACATTACTGAATCTATTGCAACAGGATCTTGGGAGAAAAATAGGCTGTTTGTCCAGTTATTATTAAAAGGGTACATTTGGAATTTTGCAATAGTTTTATGATCTATTTTTGTTGCAAATAGTCCATCTCCTATGTAGAGTATTGTTTTTCCACCAACATGTTTATGGGCCAGTAAATCTGTTTGTGGAGTAGGATTGCCTTCTATAAAACTAGAGATGTGATATTCATGTAAATCCCATACTGGTTCTATAAATGTTCCAAAGAAGTTTTTACCTGATAATGTTACTCCATTCTGGATCGGGTGTCTTTTTAAAAGTGGCATGTTTATTATATATTTTGCTTCTACAACACAGGTAGGAAGTGTCCTGGATAAACCTGTTTTATCAGCAAAATATATTTTTTCTGAGCTTGGTTTTACTTTTTCTCGATCTGGTAATAATCCTAAACAGTCTACATAATGTATATTTGGAAATTCAGGTTTTAAAACAATTGCTGGGTATGTTTCATAGTAAACACGTTTATAAAACCAGATTGGTATAACCCTTGAAGCATCATATATTGTTATATCTTCTTGGGCTACTTTTACTTTATTTACAAGTTGTCTTAAAAGGGCTTTTACAACATAGGGGCTTGCATCCCTGTCATTATCCTTTGTAAAGTATGAAATAAATGAGTAACAGTTATTTAAATTGATTTTTATTGCGATTTTTTCACCTGGTTGGTATCCAATTTCACCATTGCCATGTTCTAAATTGAAATTTTTAAATAAAATGTCCCATGCTTCTGCATCATCTTCTACACCTGCTAAATTTCTTATTCCATCAGAAAACATCTGGTCAATTTCTTTTTGGTTATTATTTATTTTTAACCACCAGAATCCTATTAATTTCTCCCTTGTTGCATTTGGGTTCCAAACCCATACAACTCTTCCTGGATTTACGCCTTTTGGTGATCCAATAGGCTGGTTTGGTATTGGTTCCCATAAACCTAGTTCATATCTACTTGTGTCTTTTGTAACTCCATATACATTACTTGTTATTGAGAATATTAATAAAAACACAGTTAAAATTACAGGAGCAAAAGCGGCTGTTTTTATTTTTGCTTTTTTTATCCAAAATCCTAATGTATGAAATATTGTGCTCCATAAAATACTCCAAAAAACAATATACTCTGATGCAATAGTCATTGATACTTGTTGACAAGGATAACGGATTCTATCTGGTTTTGGTAAAACACGTATTAAAAACCAGATAATTGCTGCTATTCCTGCTAAATGAAAAAATATGCCTTGTTTTGAGTATAATTTTTTTATTAAACTTGATTTATTTTTATCATGTTTTTTCATTTATTTACCATCCTAATTACAATTAACAATAGTTAATTAATTTAAAAGTTTTACTAAATCCCATTTCAGGCTATTTTTTGTTCATTTAATATAGGCAACTGGAATTAAAGACTTACCATATAAAAGATAATTAAAAATTAAAGGACAAGAAGCTGGAAATAATATCAAAAATAAAGTCCAATTTATTCCAATAAACCTCATAAGCATCACAGGAATCAAAAGATAACTAAAAACTCCATGTCTTCTTGCATACATTGCAAATTCATCTAACCTAAATGAATTCATTTTAAGAATTTTAAATGTTGTCCAAATCATTCCAATTACTAATAATATTAAAAGAAAAACCTGCCAGTACCAAAATGTTAAATCAAAAAAGAAAAATGTTGAAAAAACAAGAAAAACAAGAAAAATTTTTAAAACAATTATCAAAACTTTGAAACTTGTTGTTATGTGCATTTTTTTATTTATTTTAACACCAAGAAAAATAGGTATTGTTAATGCTTTTGCTTTTCTATCAAAATCAGCATCTTTTAGATTTCCCTCAAAAACATTCATTATAAACATATGGAAAAAGATTATCAAAACAACCATCCAAGTAAGATCTCCAATTTCATATATGCTATTAATGTTATCAGAAACAGCTAATGCTCCAAAAAGGCAAAAAAAAGCCATTGAACATGCTAAAAAAGTTTCAGAGCCAATTAATTTTTTACTAAAAACATCATAAAATATACCTAAAACAATAGAAATAATTAAAACTAGTATTGCTAAAACTTTTAAAAAAAATGTAATCGTAATACTAAATATCACAATAGAACATAAAAAAATTATTATTAACGCTGTTTTTTTTGATACTGTTTTTTTAACAAGTGGTCTGTCTTTTAATTCTTCTGAAAACTCATCTATTTTTATATCTAGATAATCATTTAAAACAAATCCTAAAATATTAGAAAAAATTCCCAGTAATAATAAGGGAAGAAAATATAAGTTATCTAATAAAAAACCTTTAACACTTAAAGCACCTATAACAGGTGTAACAGATGCACCAATGGATAATGGTAATCTGCAAAGTTTTAATAACTCCTTTATTTTTCCTCGTCCCATTTCTTGTTCAAGTTTATAATAACATATTATAATTTATAAATTTTTATATTCAAAAATATAAATAAAAAATAAGAAAAAAATAATACTTATTTTGAATTCTTCAATAATAAAGCAAGCATATTGAGTTTACAATTTTTTAGCAAAAAAAGAAAATTATTAATTTTTATTAAAAGTATTAAATATTAAACATTTTTTCAAGTTCAAACAATGAATAAATAATGTTACTACCTTCTTTGATTTTCTCTCTATCAATTTGATAGGATTTAATCCCGATTTTCCTGGGGCTTTTTAAATCAAATTCTGTATTGTCGCCAACATGTATTATCTCGTTTGTTTTTATTTTTAATTTATCACAAACTTGCTTGTAAACCTTTGGCATTTTTTTAACAATATTAAAATCAGATAATGATGAAAAAGTATGAGAAAAAAAATTTTTAATTCTTGTTTCTTCTATCTGGATTTCGATAAATTCTCTTTTGGCATTTGAAATAATTATTAAATCAAATTTTTTTGAAAGATTCTTAATAGTTTCAATTGTATCAGGATAAAGCTCCACAGCAAATCTATATTTATTAAGAAGTTCCTGCCAGCTACTGTTTAATTTAAAATGTTTAAACCACCAGTCAATATCATACCATTCTTTTTTGTTTTCTCCAATTTTTAAATATTCTTGAAACACAAATTCTTTTACATCTTCTAAAGGTAAATTTTTTTCCTTAGCATATACTTTGGGAACTCCTTCCAACCAAACAGCATTTGCATAAGTACTTTTTACAAGGGTTCCATCTAAATCAAAAGAGATTATTTTAATGTCATCTGTAAATGTTTTTAAATTGACCATTCAGCTCGCCCATTTTTCAGCATTTTTTTGCAGCAGCTTAGAACTAATTAAATTCATCATCATGGTCAATTTCTTCAAATATGATTTATTTTTTTAAATTTTTCTTTTAAAATTATAGTTATTTTTAACTGAGATTTTTGAAAATAACTTTTTAATTATTTTTCTTCTAGAATTTTGTTCCAGTTAAAGTTTTTGTGTCTATCACGCCATTAATTGATCTAATTTTTTCAACAATTATTTTTCCAAGTTTTTCAAAATCCTCTGCTTCTATTTTGGCTATTATGTCGTATTCACCAAACAATGGGTGAAGTTCAATTATTTCTTTAATTTTTGAAAGTTTATTATACACTTCATGTTCATGTGCAGGAGCTGCACTTATTAATACAAACCCTATTGCCATTTTTCCACCTCAATAATCTTAAAAAAAGGTATACATTATTAATTTAAATAAGCATCCTTGGATTTCTTGTTTAAATTTCTTTATCCTCTATGATATATTCAATCAATCCTGGCGTAATAATGGGTTTATTATTTATTATTGGATAACCAAATGGAAGTATTGTTGAATAAATATCATCATGTTTTATCTCCAATTCATATGCTATTTCTATATCTTTTAAATTTTTACCCAAAGATATTTGTTTTGTCACAAAAACAGCACCGTCTATTGTTAATTGTATTTTACCTAAGTTTCTTGTTTCATAACCATATTTATCAGTGATTAATTTTTTTGTTCTACCTCTTGGTTTTTTGTATCCAAGTATACCACCTACGATGATTGCATCTAAACTATTAAAATCACTTGTTTTCAAAGTCTTTCTTGATTTTGGATCTAAGATTATACATTTTTTATTATCTAATAACTCTTTTGCATTTCTTTCTTCTGTTTTTGAGATTTTTTTT
>JBNVCE010000029.1:0-7510 GCA_050410885.1 Thermoplasmatota archaeon
TAGGTGATGGAGAGTTTTTTCATTCCTCTTTGTATTACACTATGACCAGGGATTTTTTTGTAGTGTTGTTTGATGGTTTCGCTGTCTTTCATATGTGCTTCAATGCCATCATAGGTTTTGTTCAACCCTGTTTTGAGGATGCATCCTACTGCTACTGCCTTTGGATCATGTCCTTTTCTTCCCTTTGTTTTGGTTTTCCATGGTGATGGCATTTGTTTTACTGCTTTTATAACTGCTTTGGTAAATTCTGTGTCGAAGTTGCGGTTTACATGGTTAGCAACTTTTGGGTTTTATCCTTTTCTTGGCACATCCCATCTAATAGGAAAAAATGAATGTTTTTTTCTTTAATTATTTATTTCGGGATGAAGCCGGAAGATGTAAAAAATCAGCGCCAATTAAAACTCCAATTGTCCCAGATATGTAAGCAAGAGGAGCTGCTTTTGTGAAATCTTTCCAGGATAAAATCACTGAGGTTATACTTGAAAAAAATGCAGGTAAAAGCCAATAAGGAAATGTTGTGATAATTCCTTCTGTTGGAACAGGTTTTGAGACAAAAAATGTAATTATTGTTACAACTAAGATTCCTATAAAAATTTTTTTTAAAGATATTTTTTTCTTTATAGTAAGATATATGCTTAGTGTAATGGGAATTATTGCACCACCAAGGTTTATTCCAACTTTCCAATTTCCATAAGTAAACAAATACAAGTTTGATATATTAATTCCAAAAATTGTTATTTCAAATCCAAATAGAAATGAAATAAAAATAATAAAAATTGCTTCAAATGATGAAAAACCCATATATTTAAAGGCTTTTGTTAAAATTAAGTATAATAAATATAAAGCGATTATTGGTATTAAAAGATATATCAACCATAAACCTATTTGTGTTATTTCGTTAATTGTAAACATGTTAAATATTTTGATATCTTTTTTTTCTTAAAAATTTATTTATAATGATAAGTTCATGATAGCTATTTAAATATATATATTTTTCAATTTTTAATAAAATATTCATTTATATATTAAAAAAGAGAGGAGGTATAAGAGGTAACAAGTAATGAAAAAAAAGTGTTACCTCTCATTGTTTTTACATAATCTAAAACAAGAAACAAATATATAAATTTATCGGCAAATATCTAAATATAATAAAAAAAATTTCGTCAATTTATCATAATTCAAGCAAAAAGACAGGCTTTCTTAATCAATTAAATCTAGCTAAAAACAAATGAATAAAATTTCCTAAAAAATTAAAGTAAATAAACCTAAATAACTAAATTTTAAATAATATAAAATTAATCATCAGTTTAAATAAAAGACAAATTTAATGAGATATTCTAATAAACCTAATTTATATTTCCATAGACAATCAGTGATATAAAATGGATTTATTTCTTCAAAAAGAATGTGATTTAAAGTTCTTTAAAAAAAATGGATTTATAAGGAAAAAATGTCCATCATGCAATTCATATTTTTGGACATTAGATAAAGATAAGAATTTATGCGGGGATCAACCCTGTGTAGAATTCAGTTTTATTGGAAAACCATTAGGAAAAAAACCACTTTCTTTATCAGAAGTACGAAAAAGTTTTTTATCCTATTTTGAAAAAAATGAACATTCCATACCAACATATCCTGAGTATGGACAAAGATGTCCAGTAATTGTAAGATGGCGAACTGATATATATTTAACAATTGCTTCTATTGCAGATTTTCAACCACATGTTACATCAGGTGAAGTACCTCCACCTGCAAATCCATTAGTGATTTCTCAACCATGCATTAGGCTCAATGATTTAGAAGATGTAGGAGTTAGTGGCCGGCATTTAACAATTTTTGAAATGATGGGGCATCATGCTTTTAATAAAAACGATGATGAGATCTATTTTAAAGAAAAAACATTATTTTTCTGTGATGAATATTTCACAAAATATATTGGTATCCCTAGAGAATCAATTAACTATAAAGAACAACTATGGGATGGAGGGGGTAACGCTGGCCCGTGCTTAGAAGTACTGGCGGGCGGATTAGAAATTGCCACTTTAGTTTTTATGAATTTAAAAGAAGATGAAAATGGGGAATTTGAAATAAAAGGTAAAAGATATTCAAAAAATCCATTAAATATTGTTGATACAGGTTATGGACTAGAAAGAATAGCATGGTGTACACAGGGAACAAAAACAATTTATGAAACTGCTTTTCCAGAAGTTGTAAATTGGTTAAAAGAAAATGCAAAAAACAAAAAAGATATGCAAAGCATCTATTCACTAGCTGATCATTCAAAATGCCTTGCATTTATGCTTGGGGATGGAATAGTTCCTTCTAATATCAAAGCAGGATATCTTGCAAGGCTTATTATTAGAAGATCTTTACGTTTTATTAAGAATATTGAAATAGAGGTTTCTTTAAAAGACATAGTATTTAAGCAACTTGATCTACTTGAAAAAGAATTCCCGTCTTTGAAAAAAAATAAAAAACAAATAGGTGAGATATTAGATATTGAAACAGAAAAATATTCAGAAACACTTTCTAAAGGAGAAAATCTTGTTAAACGAATTTTAAAAGAAAAAAATACCATAGACACAAAAGAATTAATAACCCTTTATGACACACATGGTATGCAACCTGATATAGTAAAAAATATTGCAAAAAACCATGGTGTAGAAATAGATATTCCAAAAAATTTTGAATCAATGGTTGCTGAACTGCATTCTCGTGAGGAAAAAGAAGAAAAAACACAAAAGATAAAAATAGACTTACCAAAAACTGAACAATTATATTATAAAGATCATTATACAAAAGAATTTGATGCAAAGGTTATATGGAAAAACGATAACAAAATAATTCTAGATAAAACCGCTTTTTATCCAGAAGGTGGCGGACAACCATCAGATATTGGTTTTATTTTAAACAATGGAAATAAAATAAACGTTAAACATGTTTTTAAAGAAGGAGAAGCAATAATACACGTTATTGATGGTGAACTAAATTTAGGAGATAAAATACATGGATTAATAGATTGGGATCATCGTTACACATTAATGAAACATCATACTGGAACACATTTAGTAAACGGTGCACTTAGGAGTTTATTAGGACAACATATCTGGCAAGCTGGGTCTCAACTTGGAATCAATGAAGCAAGATTTGATTTTTCCCATTATAAAACTATATCAGATGAAGAAAAAAAGAAAATAGAAGAACTTGCTAATAAATTTATAAAAAAAGCAGTTGCTGTAGAAAAAAAAGTAATGGATAGAAACAGTGCAGAGAAAATGTATGGTTTTAGACTTTATCAAGGTGGTGTTCCACCTGGTAATAGTATAAGAGTTTTAAACATACCGGGAATAGATGTTGAGGCATGTGGTGGGACACATTTAAACAATACAAGTGAAGTTGAAAAAATCAGAATTATTAAAACAGAAAGAATCCAAGATGGTGTTAATAGAATTATTTTTGCTACAGGTAAAATGGCTGATGTTCATTTACAAGAAGAAAAAAAATTATATGAAAAAATTGTAAAACAAATTAGCTCAGCATATATAATAAATGAATACGAAGATATTCTTAAACAATTACAAGAAGTATCAAAGATTTTTTCTGTACCATTAAACCAAATTGAAAAAACCATACAAAGGTTTTTAGGTGAAATAAAACCATCAAAAATAAAAACTGTTAAAAATTTAAAAGAAGCTTGTGAAGATCTTTTTTCTGAATGGAAAAAAAGGCAAAAGGATAAGAAAAAAGTACCTTTTGATGAAATTAAAAAACTGGTTAATCAAGCGCATAAAATCCCTGGAACCGATATAAAAATTGTAACTGGTATTACTAGTTTTGATGCAACTGCAACTGCTGGTTTTATTGTAAAAGAAAAAAACTTTGTTGCACATATTTTTGATGGTAATGTCCTGGTTTCCATGGCCTCAGAAAATGTGGATATTGACTTAAGAGAAATAGCTCTAGAGGTTGGTAAAATATTAGGTGGAAGTGGTGGCGGGAAATCAAAGATGACACAATGCGGCGGGCCAAATAAAAATAAAGCAAAAGATGTTCTTGAACTTGCAAAACAATTAACTAAAAAAAAGTTAGAAAAAATTTAAACTCTGTAGATTATATGAACTGCTACAACTAATACCGCTGTTGCTATACACAATGCAATAACAAACCATGGCGGTATTCTAAATGAGGTTTTTTCTTCTGCGTCAAAGTATCTAATTAACCCTGCTGCAGAGTGAAACCCTTCACCTTTTTTTTCTTTTGGCATAATAACTCACTAAACTCTATTTTGTATATATAGATAATATGTTTTAATATTTTAGTTTTACTGTTGAAATGTTTAGCAAACATCTAAATATTAATTTTATATACTAAATTTAGGGTGGAATTAAATGAAGGAAGTTGAGGCACTTATAAATAAAGCATTAAAATACAAGGAAAGCGGTCTTACAGAACATGAAATAGCAGATGAACTTAATGTTTCTAAACAAACAGCAGCATGGCTTTTAAGCAAAGGAAAAGAGCAAAAACCAACTGAAGATTTAAAAGTTGGTTGGCGTTCCATAGGAGTATTTCCAACAAGAATAAGCTTTATTTCAGACGCAATGTGCGATGTTATTCTTGAAGAATGCAAGGATATTAACACTGTTGTTGGAATAGCGGTAAATGGAATACCTTATGCAACTTTTATTGCTGATAAACTAGGTTTAGAAATGGCGATTTATAGACCACATTTCCAAAAATCAGGTGCGTTTTCTTCAAATTATGCAACAGTTAAAGGAAAAAATGTTGTAATTGTTGATGATGTAGTTGGTAGTGGTACAACATTCAAAAGCGCAATAAAAGCTGTTAAGGATGAAAAAGGTAAACCAGTTTTATGTGTAGCTGTTTTAAATAAAAGAGCACAAAATAATATAGATGACGTACCCCTTCGTTCTCTTATCAGAGCAAGAGTGATTTAATCTTATACTTAACAGGAGTTGCTATGCATTGGGCCGATGTTTTAGCAGAAAGATTACTTAAAAAAAGTAATAAACACGTTTTAGCAACAGGTATTACCCCATCTGGTCCTATTCATATAGGTAACATGCGGGAGATTTTAACATCTGATGCAGTTTATAGATGTTTGATTGATAAAGGCGGGGATGCAGAATTAATTTATGTAGCCGATGATTTTGATCCATTAAGAAGAGTTTACCCTTATTTACCAAGTACTTATGAAAAATATGTTGGCATGCCTATTTATGATATCCCTTGTCCATGTGGAAAACATAAAAGTTATGCTGATCATTATTTAACTTCTTTTTTAAATGCATTAAAAGAAATTGGAGTAAAATCTAAAGTTTATCGAGCAAGTGAAATGTATAATAAAGGGAAATACAATGAGGCAATCCAAATAGCTTTAGAAAATACTGAAAAAATAAAAGAAATAATACAAAGTATTTCAAAAAGACAACTTCCTAAAGAATGGATCCCTTTTAATATTAGATGTGAAAATTGTAAAAGGTTAACAACAACAAAAGCTGTTTTGTATGAACATCCAATTATAGAATACAAATGCGAATGTGGATTTGAAGGAGAAGTAGATATTACCAAAGGAGGGGTTGGTAAACTTCCATGGAGGGTCGACTGGCCTGCTAGATGGAAAATGTTGAAGGTCACTTTTGAACCGCTTGGTAAGGATTTAGGTACTGCAGGTGGAGCAAGGGATACTGGAAAAAAAATTGTAGAAGAAGTTTATAATTATCCAGCACCTGAATATGTTATTTATGAGTTTATAATGCTCAAAGGAAAAGGTGCAATGCATAGTTCAAAGGGAACAGCCTTAAGTGCTGAGGAAATGCTTAAAATGACACCAGCTGAAGTACTTAGATTTTTAATTATTAACAATCAACCAAATAAACACATTGTTTTTGATTCAGGGTTAGGAATACTAAATCTTGTTGATGAATATGACAAAGAAGAACGAGCATATTTTGGAAAAGAAGAAGCAACAAAGGGCATGAAAGACCTTAAAAAAACATACGAGCTTTCACAACCTTATTTTATCCCAAAAAAAATGCCATTTCAAATTCCTTATAGACATTTAGTAACACTTGTTCAGATAGGTAAAAACTGGGAAGAAATTAAAAAAATACTGATAAGAACTAATCAAATCCCAAAAGACTTAGAAAAAACAGATGAAGAACATTTAAAACAAAGAGTTGAAAATGTTAAATATTGGTTAAAAAACTTTGCACCAGATGTTGTAAAATTCGAGGTTAAAAAGAAATTACCAAAAATAGCATTTTCAGATATAGAAAAAACATTTTTATCAAATTTAGAAGAAAGATTATCAAAAATAAGATGGGAAGCAGAGAATATTCACAAAGCAATATATGAACAAGCTGAAAAACAAAATATGCAAGTAAACGATGCTTTTAAAATTATTTATAAGGTTATTTTAAACCAGGAAAAAGGTCCAAGAGCAGGATATTTTTTATCAAACTTAGATAAAGATTTTGTGCTTTCTAGATTTAAAGAAGCGGTTAAATAGAAAAACTTCTTTTAACAGGTTTTATTCATGAAAGCTTATTTAGAAGTTTATGGGTGTACTGCAAATAAAGCTGATGCAAGCCTAGTAAAAGGTATTTTAAAAGAAAACAAACATGAAATTGTTAAGAATATAAAAAACGCTGATATTATTATAATTCATACTTGCACAGTTATAAACACAACAGAACAACGCATGTTATCACGTCTTAGATTTTTCAAAAAAACTGGTAAAAAAATTATTGTAAGTGGTTGCATGGCTTCTGTTCAATCAACTCTTATCAAATCTATTTTACCAAAAGCAATAATTTTACCACCACAGTTTTTACATCATATTTCAGATGTCATAATTGATAAAAAAACCAAATTTGTTGCAAAAAATAAAACACAATTTTCAAAATATTATGAAGACATTTTTGCACCCATTACTATTGCTGAAGGTTGTATGCTTTCATGCTCTTATTGTATTACCTCTCTTGCCAGGGGAAAGTTAAAAAGTTATCCAATAAACGAGATAATAGAAAATATTTGTTCAGCATTAAAACAAGGTTGCAAAGAAATCCAATTAACTGCACAGGATACAAGCTCATATGGCCTGGATTTGGGTAATGATCTAGGTAAACTTTTAAAAAATGTTTCAAAAATAAAAGGTGATTTTAGAATAAGAGTTGGGATGATGAATCCTTACACTTGTTTAAAAAACCTTGATTCAATAATTGATGGTTTTAATGATGATAAAATCTATAAATTTTTACATTTACCAGTTCAATCAGGTGATGATGATATTTTAAAAAAAATGAATAGAAAATATAATGTAAATGATTTTATTGATATTATAAACAAATTTAGAAAAAGATACAAGGATATTACTATTTCAACAGATATAATTGTTGGTTTCCCAACCGAGACTGATGAACAATTTAATCACAGTATAAATTTGATAAAATTAATTAAACCAGATATAACAAACATAACCAGATAT
>JBNVCE010000029.1:7520-15563 GCA_050410885.1 Thermoplasmatota archaeon
ACCTTATACAAAAGCTAAAATAATGAAAGGAAGAATAAGCACAGAAATTGTTAAGGAACGCTCAAGGATTTTAAGTAAAATTTCTAACGAAATTTCAAAGGAAAAAAATCTTGGTTATATTGGGAAGAAATGTAAAATCCTTATTACTGAAAAAGGGAAAAAAAATACTTTTGTTGGAAGGACTGATAATTATAAACCTGTTGTTTTAAAAAATAAAACTGAAATTGGAAGGTTTTTACAGGTTGAAATAATAGATGCAAAATCAACTTTTTTATTAGGAAGTATTATATAGAATAATATTATTTGCTGGTTTGTGGAAGGGATGATTAAAGTAGCTATAAACGGTTTCGGTAGAATAGGTAGAAACACACTCCGAGCTGCATTAGCACACTCAAAATATGGAAAAAAATTTGAAATTGTTGCAGTAAATGATTTGGGAAATACCCAGATTCTTGCTCATCTGCTGAAATATGATTCGATTTACGGAAAATTTAATGGTACCATTGATGTAAAAGATGATGGAATCTTGGTTAATGGTAATTATATAAAATTCTTTTCTCAAGTAAAACCATTGGATTTACCTTGGAATAAATTAGATATAGACGTTGTAGTAGAATCAACAGGTATTTTCCGTGGGAAAAATGAGGCAAATCAACATATTGAGGCTGGCGCAAAAAAAGTCATTATTACAGCACCAGCAAAGGATCCAGATATAACGATTGTTTTAGGTGTAAATGAGCAATTGTATGACCCTGATAAACATAATATTATATCTAATGCTTCTTGTACAACAAATAGTTTAGCTCCACCTGTTAAAATTTTAAATGATAATTTCGGGATTGAACAAGGATTCATGACCACAATTCATTCTTATACAGGTGATCAACGTATCCTTGATTTCCCGCATAAGGATTTAAGAAGAGCAAGAGCAGCTGCTGTTTCAATCATCCCGACCACAACTGGTGCTGCAAAGGCTGTAGGGCTTGTTATACCTGAACTTAAAGGAAAGGTTGATGGTATGGCAGTTCGTGTTCCAACTCCTGATGGTTCACTTACAGATTTTACATGTTTACTTAAGAAAAAAGTAACCAAGGATGAAGTGAATGATATTCTTAAAAAAGCAAGCGAGAATCATTTAAAAGGTATTATGCAGTATACTGAAGAGCCCATTGTTTCAACTGATGTAATTGGTAATCCTCATTCTGCAATTATCGATGGTCTTTCTACAAAAGTAATAGGTGATAATGGAAATTTTGTAAAAATACTTTCATGGTATGATAATGAATGGGGTTATTCTTGTAGAGTTGTTGATTTAATTAATTATATTTATTTAAACAATTCAAAAACAATTAGTGAATTTGAAATTAATTAGTGAATTTGAAATTACTAGGACAACATGATTTTTTAAAATTTTTAAATACGTTTAAATAAATTCTTTCTATACTTTTTTTAGAGGTTTTAATCATGAAGGATTTTAACACTCTTGATGATTTTAATGTTGAAAATAAAACAGTATTGCTAAGAGTAGATTTTAATATGCCACTTGATAAAAAAACATTAAACATTATTGATGATACAAGGATTCGCCTTGCTCTTCCAACAATCCAAGAATTAAACAGAAAAAAAGCAAAAACTATTATCCTTGCTCATCAGGGTAAATATGGTAGCTGGGATTTTATTTCAATGGAAAAACATGCAAAAACCCTTGAAAATCTTCTTGGAAAAAAGGTAACTTTTGTTGATGATATATTTGGTGAAAAGGCTATAAATGCCATTAAAAATCTAAAACCTGGAGATATATTATTTCTTGACAATGTTAGAAAATTTGCAGGTGAAACTGAAAAAAAACTTCCTGAAGAGCATGCAAAATCAGACCTTGTTCAGAAACTCTATCCACTTGCTGATTTATTTGTAAATGATGCTTTTGCAGCAGCACATCGGGCTCAATGTTCACTTACTGGTTTTACAGCAGTTCTTCCTTCAAGTGCTGGTAGACTAATGGAAAAAGAGCTTACCAATTTGGAAAAAGCATTAAAAAACCCACAAAAACCATCTGTTTTTTTATTTGGTGGTGCTAAATATGCTGATGTGATTGTAACAATAAATAGAATCCTTTCAAACAAAATTGCAGATAAAATTTTACTAACAGGACTTACTGCAAATGCTTTTTTAAAAGCAAAGGGTATAAATCTTGGTGAAAAAAATGAACAAGCTTTTGGAGAAGAAGGAACACCAGAACTATTTCAAGAAATTTTAAAAGTTTATACTAAATACAAAGATATGATCTATTTGCCTGTAGATTTTGCAATTGAATATAATGGTAAAAGAAAAGAAATAACCCTTGAAGAGTTACCAGCTGAAAACAATCTTTTTGATATTGGAGAAAAAACTATTGAAGAATATGAAACAATTCTAAAAAATGCAAAAACAATTTTTATATCAGGTCCATGTGGTGTATTTGAAAACCCATTATTTAAAAAAGGTACGAAAGAAATATTTACTTTTATCTCTAAATTAAATGCTTTTTCGATTGCTGGTGGGGGACACACGGTTGCTGCTTTAGAGCAATTAAAACTAAAGGATAAAATTTCACATGTAAGTACTGGTGGAGGTTCACTTGAGAAATACATTATGGGTGATAAACTACCTGTTGTTGAAGCACTTAAAAAAGCAAAAAACAAAAAACTTTAAAATAATCTTTTCAAGCAAACTATCAAATAATAATTTTGTTTAATGTTTAATAGAATGGGCTGGTAGATCAGTGGAAGATCGCCGCCTTCGCAAGGCGGAGGCCACGGGTTCAAATCCCGTCCAGTCCATGAATTTTTTTTAGAAAAAATGTGCTTATTCTAATACAATGTTTTTTAACATTTTACAAAAAATTTTTTATTTACGATAAAATGCTTTATTAAATTATAATAAAACTATTTACAAAAATAATTTTTATTATAAAATAATAAAAAAGGAAGAGATTTAAATATTATTAGGGCTTAATTCTGCAGTCTGGTTGCCAATATTTTTTCTGATAATCGTAAGTATTACAAGAATTATTCCAACATCAATCCATCGTAACACTTTTAACAACCATATAAGTAAAGTATAAAGTATGAAAAATGTCGGCTCTCCATCATTTTCTTTGTATATTTCTTTCAACTTATTAAGAGTTATAACAAGAGTTTTTGATGAGTAATTCACTATTTCTTTAGCAGCATTTGCTTCTACAGCAGATACTGATGGCAAGAGTATCAAAAGAAAAATTGCCAACAGACTACCAATCATAATTTTAATTTTTTTCATCTTTTACCTCCCTTTTATAAAAATACCTAAATGTTTAGGTGTATTTAAATTTATATCTTAAAATTTAGGTAAATGCATTTAAAATTAAAAAGAGATAAAATAAATTCGGTTTAAAATAATCTATAAAAAATATATCATTATAATCTTTGATAAAAAACAAATACTTTCTTGAAAAAAAAAAAAAAAAATCATTTTATACTTGCAATAGTTGTAACACCAGCATAAACTTTATCTTTAATTTTAACAGTTACATTTTCTATTTTATCTACAGGCAAATAAACATCAACTCTTGAACCAAATCTTATAATTCCGATTTTATCGCCTTTTTTTAGTTTGTCACCTTTTTTTATGTATGGATATATACGTCTGGCAATAAAACCAGCTATTTGAACTAATTTAATTTTTCCAATAGGTGAGTCAATATCGATTGTAACTTTTTCATTATTTTCAGATTCTTTCTTATATGCCCTTAAATGTTTTCCTGGAAAATGTTTAATTTCATTTATTACCCCATCAATAGGCATTCTATTAACATGAACATTAGTAATACCCATAAAAATAGAGATAAACACTTGATTTTTCTCTAATTTTAAATCCCTAATTTTTCCATCAGCTGGTGAAACAATTTCTTTTCCAATGATTCTTTTTGGATCCCTAAAAAAAATAAAAAAGAAAATAATGATTAATAAAAATGGAATTAAAACTATAAAGAAAAAAGAGCTATTATAAAAAATAATGATAAATAAAAAGAAAAAAATTATAGGACTTAAAACCCAAGATAAACATCCTTTTGCAATCATTATATTTCATCCAAATAATAAACTGGTATTAATTTACGTTTTATTAATTGTTTATAAATTTCCTCATTATTAAAATATTTTTAATTATTTAAGATAATAACATGAAAAGATTCAATGTTTAAAACCTTAAAATTCAGCTTTATTATAGTGATTTGTAAAAAAATCAGTACCAAAAAATTATAATAAACTATTAAATATGAATTATAATACAAATTTAGATTTAATATGAATCCATTTATCAATCCAGTAACAGGAATCCCATTTTTAAAACATTTTTTTCTTGATTCAAAAAGATTAAAACGCATGAGTATAAAACAAATAGAAAAATATAGAGATAAAGCTTTTAAAAAAATTCTAAAATATGCATATTCTGTTCCTGTTTATCATGAAAAATATAAAAAAGCAGGAATTTATTTAGATGATATTAAGGGCATTAAAGATATAACAAAACTGCCTTTTATTACAAAAAAAGACCTTATAGAAAACTTTCCATATAAAATAATTCCACCAAATTATAATAAAAATAAAGCATATGTTGTAAGCACAAGTGGCTCAACAGGAAAACCAGTTAGTATTTACCTTGATTTCTCTGTGTTTAGTGAAGGTATTGGAGCTTCTCTTAGAATTTTTGATTTTTATAATTTAAATTGGAGAAAATCTAGATATGCAAATATTGGAAACTTTACACCTGGTAAAGCGGATGACGTAGCAAACCAGGCATTTTTTTCTAAAGCAAAATTTGCTTACTCCCCAGAAAATCATATTTCTTTAAATGCCTTTGAACCAATTAAAGAAATTATGAAAAAACTAGATGATTTTAAACCAGATGCCATTTTAACTTATCCTGTTACTTATCAACATTTAGCTTACCTGAAAAAAAAAGGATTTGGAAAAAATGTTAACCCCAAGGTTCTAATAGTAAGTGGATACCTTCTTGATGAATATACCAGAAACTATGTGGAAGAAGCATTTAATTGTAAAATGTACAATGGTTATGGTGCAGCAGAAACATCTTCTGAAGCAGCTATTGCATTTGAATGCATAAAAAAGACTTGGCATATTAACCATGATTTTTATCATATTGAAACAATTGATGATAATATGAACACTGTAGAAACAGGAAAAATTGGTCACATTGTTGTAACAAGATTATTTGGTAAAGCAACTCCTTTAATTAGATACACAGGTTTAGATGATTGGGTTACATTAACAGATTATTATGAATGCAGCTGCGGATTATGCACCCCTACTTTTAAATTTGGAGTTGAAGGAAGAAGAAACACAAGTATTATTTTACCTGATGGCAGGATATTTCCCGCTGCTTCTTTTGCCATTCTTTCACCTATTTTAAATAAGATGAAAACTCGTAAGGTTAAACAATTTCAAATAATACAAAAAAAATTAGATGAAATAGATATAATGATTGTTATTGATGAAGATTTAAGAAATACAGATCCTCCAACAGATGTACTTTTTGATAAAATAAAAAAATTATATCAAGAAAAAGTAGGAAATAAAGTAACTATTAATGTTATTGAAGTAAAAGATATTCCTTCTGAGAAAAATAAACCAGCACCAATTGTAATATCAAATTTATCACAAGAAGAAAGAGAAAAAATAATCGATCAAACTATATAATTTATCTATTTGCAAATAAGGTTTCTTCTTTTTGTTCAATTAATAATTTTAACCCAGCTTTAAATACTCTAAAATGCTTATAAATAAAAATGGATCTTATAAATTGTGAAATAATATATTTTGGAGTTATGTAATAGCTAACAACAGCAGTATGTAATTTCTTTCTTAACTCTTCAGGGGTGAAATGACATAAACCTCTTCTTGAATCACATTGGATAAACATCTCGTTTTCTTTTATTTTTCCTTGGTTATAAGCCTCTTCCCATAATTCGCTTCCTTTAAGAAAGTAAAATCCATAAAAAAACGCAAAATCTAGATTTAATTTTTTTGCAAACAAGACAGTATCTTTAATATGTTTATCTGTTTCAATTGGTGCACCTAAAATAAAATTACCAACTGTTAAAAAACCTATTTTTTTGCTAAGTTTAACTGCTTTTTTCACTTGTTCCAATGTAATTTTTTTATTATAATAATCCAAAACATCCTGATTACCAGATTCTATTCCAAACTCTAATGATTTTACACCAGCTTTTTTCATTTTTTTAAATAATTCTTCATCGGCATCTGTTACTCTAACACCAGAAATCCAGATATCCAAATCTAACTTTTTTTCTATTAATAAATCCATTATTTTATAAGCTCTTTTTTTATCAATTAAAAAATTATCGTCAACAACAAAAACTGAATCATAATCCTTTGATATTTCTACTAATTCATTAACAACATTTTCAGCTGTTCTTAAACGACATTTTTTAAAAAGTGTTTTACTTACACAGAATCTACAATTAAACGGGCAACCACGTGTCGTAATGATAGTAGTTATTTTTCCTTTTGCAAAAAATGTTACGCCTGATATTGTTTTTTTACCATAAGAGTAATGTTTTATTAAACTTCTATCAGGAAAATCTAATGAATCTAAATCCTCAATTTCTATTGGAGGTAAACCTGATTTTATTTCCCCAAGATGCCTGTAAAAAATTCCATGAATATTTGATAAATCTTTTTTTTCTTTTAATGCTTCAACAATTTCAATTATTACTTTTTCTCCATCGCCAATAACAGCTATATCAGCATTAATTTCTTCTAAAACTTTTTCTTTTTGAATTGTGCAATGTGGGCCACCAATGATTATTATTTTATTTTTTTGAAAACGTTTTATTAAATCCACAATTTTTTTTGCAGATGATGCTACTTGACTAGTGATAGTTATTCCGATAATATCAACTTTTAAAACCTCTTTTTTTAATTTTTCTTCATCATATTTTTCAGCAATGAAATCAATTAATGTTACTTTATGCCCTTTTTTTTCTAATGGACTTGCAAGATAAAGTAAACCTAATGGTGGCATATATGCTTCAAATGAGTATTCTTTTTTTATAAGATTATAATCCATTGGAGGGTTAATTAATAATAAATTCATAACTCGACTTCATTATCATATCCACTATTATATTAAATTTATTAACATTTTTTTTGAAATTTATGATGATTTATTTAATAGATAAAAAATGTTAAATATAAATTTTATATCTTATATTTTTAGGAATATGAAGATTTTACTGGTTTTTCCAGCACTTGAGCATGGTATGATTAGTATAAAAGACAAGCATTCATGGCGTAGCATAATTGCTGGTAACCCAATAATCACTCTTCCTTATCTTGCAGCAATAACCCCAAAGAAACATTCAGTTAAATTGGTAAACGAAAATTATGAAGACATTGATTTTAATGAGGATATCGATCTAGTAGGCATAACTTGTTACACTATGACGGCGCCAAGAGCCTATGAAATTGCAGATGAATTCAGAAGAAGAGGTAAAACAGTTATCTTAGGTGGATATCATCCAACAGCTATGCCTGAAGAGGCAAAACAACACGCTGATAGTGTTATTAAGGGCATGGCTGAGTTGACCTGGCCTAGAGCTTTAGAAGATTTTGAAAATGGTAGATTAAAACCATTTTATGAAAGAGATCATAGTTTTGATTTATCAAAAGTTCCTCCTTTAAGAAGAGATTTAATAGCGCATAATCCTTTTTTAGGAGCGATTCAAACCACAAGAGGTTGCTCAAACCAATGTGAGTTTTGTGCAATATCTAGTTTTTGTGGAAATATGATTAAACAAAGACCAATAAAGGATGTCGTAAAAGAAATTATAGAAATGCCAAATAAAATGTTTATATTCCATGATCCTCATTTAACTTTACATAGAAAGTATGCAATGGAACTTTTCAAAGAAATGATTAAACAAAAGGTTAACAAGGGATGGGTAGCCAATGGTACTGCAAATATTCTTGGAACAGTTGATGA
>JBNVCE010000002.1:0-34390 GCA_050410885.1 Thermoplasmatota archaeon
AAAATACAATGTACCTTTTTACCCTGGTAAAAGACCATGGGAAGTAAAATGTGATATTGCAATGCCTTGTGCTATACAAAATGAGTTGGATGAAAATGATGCAAAAACCTTGATTAAAAACGGCTGCATTTTAATTGCAGAGGTTTCTAATATGGGTTGTACTGTAGAAGCTGCAAAACTTGCAACTGAAGAAATAATGTTTGCTCCTGGTAAAGCTGTTAATGCAGGGGGTGTAGCGGTTTCTGGTTTAGAAATGACGCAAAATAGTATGAGAATTTCTTGGACTGCTGAGGAGGTTGACAAACAACTACAACATATCATGAAGACAATTCACGACTCTTGTGTTAAATATGGGCGCGTTTCAAAGGATAAAATTGATTATATAAAAGGTGCAAACATTGCAGGTTTTGTTAAAGTTGCTGATGCAATGCTTGATCAGGGAATCATTTAATTTTTCCCAATTCTTTTATATTTTTATTCTTTAACATGTAATTGAAAAAAATTATAATACTCTAGTTGTTTGATAGTAGATTAATTTTAGGTAAAGATGTGGCGGTATGAAGGCAAGCGAGGGTATTTCTCATAATTCGAGAATTCAGGAAGATTTCGAAGAAACATATGAGCTTCGTAGCCAAATCTACCACGCTCTAATGCCGTTTAGGGTAAAGGATATTCTTATTGTTTCAAGTTTATATGATGCTTTTATAATTGAAGAAGAAGGTTTGATTGCTGAATTGGTTATTGGTGAGTATCAACATCTTCTTCTTAGTGCACCACCACGGGTTACGCGTGTTTCTTCTGGAGAAAAAGCCTTATCAAAATTAAAGGAGCGTAGATATGATTTAATTATAACCATGGCTAAAAATATAGGAATGGATCCTTTTGAATTTGGTAAAAAAATAAAAGCAATTCGTCCAGACTTGCCTGTTATTCTTTTAGCAACAGATAGAGCGGATATAAACCTGTTTCAGGAGGAAAACATTGCTGGGAGTGGTATTGATAAAATTTTTGCTTGGACTGGAGATCCTACACTGTTTCTTGCAATTATAAAATATGTTGAAGATAGTATGAACGTACGTTATGACACAGTAAACGGAAATGTTCGGGTACTTATCATGGTTGAAGATTCTATATATTATTATTCTATGCTTCTTCCAATTCTTTTAACAGAAGTAGTTCAGCAAACAAGGCGTTCTCTTTCTGATGATTTAAATGAAATGCAGCGCCTTCTGCGCAGAAGGGCAAGACCCAAAATATTACTTGCGGCTACCTACGAAGAAGCCTATTATTATTATCAAAAATATAAAGATTATATTTTAGGCGTACTATCAGATGTCTCATTCAAACAAAATGGCCAGGTAAATCCTGTAGCAGGACATGAATTTTTACAGATGATTAGAACCAACCTACCTCACCTACCATTACTTATGCAGTCATCAGAGATTAAAAATAAAGCAAAAGCTGAACAATTAGATGCCTTTTTTTTTGAATAAAAACTCACCAACTCTTGTACAGGATTTCCAACATTTCCTTTTGAATCATCTTGGTTTTGGAGACTTTGTATTTCTTTTACCAAAAAGTGAGAAACAATCTAAAAAAAAGGAACAATATACAAAATTTCAAGATGCCCCTATTCAAACAACAGAAATTGCAAGCGCTTCAAACATGAAAGAATTTGAAGATTTATTACAAAAAATTCCTCTTGAATCTATTTTATATCACTCAGATAGAAATCATTTTTCAAACTGGCTTATGGCTCGATGTGAATTTACTATAGCAAAAGAATTACAACCTAAAAAAGTATCTGATTTTTCAGATCTTAATGCTATGAGAGCGTATCTGATTAAAGTTTTTAATGAAACTTAAAGGAATAAACAACGTGGAGTTATAACTGATTTTTTTAAACAAAAATTCGAATTCGACTCTTCTTTTACACGTTTAAGAGGAGACTCTCTTGGTGGTAAAGGACGAGGACTTGCTTTTATGCGAGCTTTATTAACACGTTATAAAATTGATGAAAAATACAATAATGTTTTAGTAAAGATTCCAAATTCAGTTGTTATCGGTACACTTGAGTTTGATAGATTTATTAATGAAAATAATTTATATAGATTTTTTAAAAACCAAGAGGCATCTGATGAAGAAATCGCAAAAGAATTTCTAAAATGTGAAATTTGTGATGAATTAAAACAAAACCTTATCAGGTTATTATGGTATTTTAAAACACCTATTGCTGTTAGATCTTCTAGTCTTCTTGAAGATTACCAAAATCATCCGTTTGCAGGTATGTATGATACCTTCATTTTACCAAATAATTACAAAGATGATAATATTAGATTGGAGCAACTGTTGCATGCTATAAAACTCATTTATGCATCAGTATTCTATAGAGAACCAAAAGCATATGCGTAATCTTTATCATTAAAAATCGAAGAAGAAAAAATGGCAATTGTAATCCAAGAACTGATAGGACAAGAATACAATGGTAGATTTTATCCAACTTTATCTAGTATAGCAAAATCATATAATTTCTATCCAATATCTCATCAAACAGCTGAGGATGGAATAGCAAATATTGCAGTTGGTTTTGGTAAAGCTGTTGTAGGTGGAGAAAAAGTTTTCCGATTCTCACCACGTTACCCCGATCTTAATCCAGATTTTTCTACACCTGAATCCGCACTTGAGCATTCGCAACGTGAATTATATGTTTTAGACACATCAAATAATTACATTGATTTTAAAAAACCACAAATTGATACATGCAAGAAACTGAGAATCAATGATATATTAAAAGATGGTTCACTTAATCTTGTTGCTAGTACATATGATAGAAACGATGGAATGATTAGAGACGGATTGTCTGACGGCGGTTTTCCTTTAATTACTTTTGCAGGTATTTTAAAATATGATGCATTTCCGCTTGCTCCGATTCTTCAAGATATTTTAAATATAGGTCAGAAAGGTATGGGGTGCCCAGTTGAATTTGAATTCGCAGTAAATATTGATCCAGAAAATAAAACACCACCAACATTTGCTATTTTACAGATCCGTCCATTTGTAATATCACAAGAAAAATATGACATTGACTGAGATAAAATAAAAGAAGAACAAATATTTATTCGCTCAAAAAGAGCATTAGGAAATGGGTTAATAGATAACATATATGATATTGTTTTTATACCCTCAAGAACTTTTGATTCATCAAAGACAGTTGAAATGGCAGAAGAAATTGGGTTAATTAACAAAAAATTAAATTCCACTTCTTCTTCATATTTATTGATTGGGCCTGGGCGTTGGGGGACACAGGATAGATGGCTTGGTGTACCTGTTAGATGGGGCCAAATTTCTGGTGTAAGGGTTATAGTTGAGACGGCGCTAGAAAATTTCAATATTAAACCATCTCAGGGCACCCATTTCTTCCAAAATATGATTAGCAGGGGAATTGGTTATATAGATATTCCGCTACAATCTAAAGAATGCATAGTTGATTGGTCATGGCTTGAAAAACAAACTTTACAGGAAAAAATGAATTTCGTAAGTCATATACATCTAACTTCTCCGCTGATTATTAAAATTGATGGTAGATTGGGCCAGGCAGTTGTCATTAAACCAGAAAAACAAAAAACCAAATAAACTATAGTGTTTGACTTAAAGATTTTCATGTTTTATTATCTATGGTTTGTTCTCAAAGCGATGTGGAAATGATTTAAGTCCGAGACTATAAATATTTTCTTTTTCGTAAAATATATTAATAAACCTTTAAGATACATGTTTTCTATAAAAATAGTGGTTATGTATTTGTATGTATGACATATTAGAAAAAAAAGTTTTATCTGAAAATGTTAAATTAATGAAAATAAAAGCACCTCTTATTGCAAAAAAGGCTCAAGCAGGTCAATTTGTAATTCTAAGAATTGATGAGAAAGGAGAAAGAATTCCTCTTACTATTGCTGATTTTGATAGAAAAAAAGGAACTATTACAATTATTTTTATGGAGGTAGGCAAAACAACAAAGCAGCTTGGCGCGCTTAATGTTGGGGATTTTCTTTTAAATTTTGTTGGCCCTCTTGGTCAACCAACTGAGATTAAAAATTATGGAACTGTTGTTTGTATAGGTGGAGGAGTTGGAATTGCTCCACTTTATCCCATTGTTAAAGAATTAAAAAAAGCAGGTAACTATGTTGTTTCTATTCTTGGTGCTAGAAATGAAAAACTTTTAATGCTTGAAAAAGAGATTAAAGAATTTAGTGATGAATTACATATTACTACTGATGATGGCTCAAAAGGTCAAAAAGGTTTTGTTAGTAATGTTTTGCAGAAATTAATTGATGAAAAAAAGCAGGTTAATATTGTATGGGCTATTGGTCCTGTTATCATGATGAAGGTTGTTTCAGATCTGACAAGGAAATACAATATTAAAACTATTGTTAGTTTGAATCCTATTATGATTGATGGAACTGGTATGTGTGGCGGTTGCAGAGTTTTTGTTGGCGGTGAAATAAAGTTTGCTTGTGTAGATGGTCCCGAGTTTGATGGTCATAAGATTGATTTTGATAATCTTCTTATTAGAAATAGAAGATTTGTTAAAGAAGAAGGTATTTCTTTAAAAAAACACATGGATGAACAATGTCAGTTAACAGGTTATGAGCATGAAAAAAACAAAGCATGAAATGCCTGAGCAGCCTCCAAGTGAGCGTATAAGAAATTTCTTAGAAGTACCATATGGTTATAGTAAAGAAATCGCAAAAGAAGAAGCTAAGCGTTGTCTTCAATGTAAAAACAAACCTTGCACAAAAAGTTGTCCAGTTGAAATTGATATACCTGGTTTTATTAATTGTATAGCTCAAGGTGATTTTGATAAAGCAGCTGATATTATTAAAGCAAAAAATAATTTACCTGCTGTTTCAGGCAGGGTTTGTCCTTATGAAGTTCAATGTGAGGGCGAATGTACTTTAAAAAAAGTTGGTGAACCAGTTGCTATTGGTAGGCTTGAGCGTTTTATTGCTGATTATGAAAGAGAAAGGGGAGTAAAAATACCTAAAAAAGCAAAACCAAATGGTAAAAAAGTTGCTGTGGTGGGTGCTGGGCCTGCCGGTCTTACTTGCGCAGGGGATCTTGCTAAGATGGGTTACGCTGTTACTATTTTTGAGGGTTTACATAGTCCAGGTGGGGTTCTTATGTATGGTATACCAGAGTTTCGTCTACCTAAAAAAATTGTGGAAGCTGAGGTTGATTATATAAAAAAACTTGGTGTGGAAATTAAATATGATATAATCATTGGTAAAACAATAACTGTTGATGAGTTACTAAAAGATTTTGATGCTGTTTTTATTGGAACAGGTGCTGGTTTACCAAACTGGTTGAATGTACCAGGCGAAAACCTTGATGGTGTTTATTCAGCTAATGAGTTTTTAACCAGAGTTAACATGATGAAAGCCTATGAATTTCCTAATTATGATACACCGATTCAGGTTGGTAAAAGGGTTGTTACAATTGGCGCAGGAAATGTTGCTATGGATTGCGCAAGAACTGCATTAAGATTAGGAGCAGAAGAATCTTTTATTGTTTATCGTAGATCTAAAGAAGAAGCACCAGCTAGATTGGAAGAAATAAAACATGCAGAAGAGGAAGGAATAAAGTTTTTCTTTTTAGCAGCACCAACAAGATTTTTTGGAGATAAGCAGGGTAAGCTAACAAGTATGGAATATATCCAGATGAAACTAGGCGAGCCTGATGAATCAGGTAGGAGAAAACCAATTCCCATCCCAGGTTCAGAATCTGTTATGCAGATTGATACAGCAATTATTGCAATAGGTCAAAGTCCTAATCCATTGATTCCAAGAACTTTTAAAGGATTGAAAATAGGGAAACATGGAAACATAATAACTGATGAGGAGGGTAGTACATCGGTTCCCGGTGTTTTTGCAGGCGGAGACATTGCAACAGGTGCAGCAACTGTTATTCTTGCAATGGGTGCTGGAAAAAAAGCAGCAAGAGCAATTGATCAATACATTAAATCAAAAAAATAGAGTTTACAAAAAAAATATTTAATAAAATACTTCTAAAAGTAAAACAATCTGGAAAACAATTATCATCACACGTGTTCCTGTTCTTTCAAATTTTTCAAATGCAGACCATATCTTGTTTTCATCATTTTTTATAACCACTCTGTATGTTAAAAACCATGTGAACAATAATGAAAATGCAAGAGCTCCTCCGCCTATTAAATATAATAAGCCAAAAACTTTTGGAACGCCTAAACCAATCCAGTCAATAGAAGGAAGGATGTATAAAGGGATAAATATAATATAGAATAATAAAGCAACATACATTGAATTTTTTCTTCCAATAATAACAGGTAATGTTTTAAAACCAGCTTTTAAATCACCCCTGTAATCCCCTGCATTAACCATTATTTCTCTACCAATTTCTTGTATAAATAGTGCAAAAGCAAGTAAAAACATAACATCCAGGTTATTTGGGAAAACCGCAATTGATCCCCAATATGGTATAGCACCAACGCCAAGAGCCACTGCTAAATTCCCAAAAAGCCCATGATATTTACCATAATGGTTATAATATAAACCTATTGCAACAATTATGATTGTTAAAAACCCACAATTTATATTCAAATTCCTCTGGTCTTTTATATTAACTAAAAAAGCAATCAGCACTGAAAAAAACATTAAAAGAATGCCAACTAAGCTTGCTGTTTTTGTGTTAATAACTTTTTGAGGTAATGGTTTGTGAGGTCTGTTGATTTCATCTGATTTTAAATCTGTTACATCATTGTGAATCATTAAACCTGAGGATAAAAATGCAGCGCCAGTTATAACCATTAATACTTGAAAAATAGAAAGATCTTTGTTTAGATAAGCAGCAGTGTTTAAAGCTCCAACTAAAACACCTAGGCAGCTAATGAAAACTATTGGCGGGCGAATTATTCTAATCCATGCCTCTAGTTTATTCATACAATATAATATAAAAACATGTTGTATTAGTTTTATGTATTAAAAATATTTGCTATATAAATATATCACCCTTTTTATATTCAATCTTGACAAAATGATTTGGAAAAAAATAGTATTATACCTTAGACTAATGAGATTGCATTCAGCTGTTTTAACAGGACTTGCGCCTGTTTGTACTGCAGCATCAACAAAAGTAAATCTTGATATTTTTCAATATTTTGAACTTTTTGTCATAGGTTTGTTTTTTCATATTTATCTTTTTGTTTTAAACGAAATTAAGGATGTAGAAATTGATAAAAAATCAAAAAATTTGTCAGAAAAACCATTAATTAATGGTTCAATAAAAATTAAAAATGCTTACATTGTTGTCATTTTATCAGTTATATTATCAATATTTTTTTCCTTTATTTTCTTTTATAAACAGTTTTATATTTTGTTATTAATCTGTTTTGCAGCATTTTTATTTGGTGGATTGTATGATGTTTATGGAAAAAAACTCCCTCATGCAGATTATTTTATTGCCTTTATGTTGTTTTTTGTAGCTTTGTATGGAATTTTTTCTGTTGGAACAAATCCTGGATTGTTTTCTTTTATTATAGCTTTACTTGCATTTTTTCAAATGCTTATTAACAACATAATTGCTGGTTTAAAAGATGTTGATCATGATTTTATCACTGGTGCATTAAGCACTCCACTTAGAATGAAAGTAAAACTAGAAGGTGAGTTTTTTATTGTTTCCAAAAGATTTATTGTTTATATTGCATTGCTTAAAATGATTCATATAACATTAACTATTATACCATTTACCATGAATTTAGTAATGTATGAAAGCTGGCAGTTTTACGTAGTTATATTATTAATCATTGTTTCTATTGTTTTTATGATAAGATTTCTTGTAATTAAAAAATTTGATAGAGATAAAATCATGCGAGCTATTGGTTTTCATGAAACCTTTGCATTTATGGTTGTTCCATTTCTGCTATACGGTATTATTGGTCCTGTTGCTACCTTGTTTCTTGTTGTTTTTCCTATATTATGGCTTGGTTGTTTTTTGATTATCATGTATGGTAAACTAATGCCAACAATATAATTATTAAAAGTGGTAAATATGAAATTAAAAAATATGCTAATTGGCTATTTCCAACTTTTTAGACTTCAAACCGCTGCTGCTACTGCCTTAACTCCTTTTATTGGCGCTCTTGTTGCTGGTCAGGATGATATTTTCATTCTTTTTATTTTGCTTATCATCGGTTTTTTATATCATATTTATGGGTTTGTTTTAAATGAGTATGTTGACATTGAAGTGGATAAAAAATCAAATGATTTAAAGGATAAACCATTGGTCAGCGGTTTTATCCCTAGAATAAATGCATTTTTAATTGTAATTTTATCTATTTTTTTTACTTGTTTTTTAACTGTTTTTTTCTTTACAAAAATTCTTCCTGTTTTATTTTTGATTCTGGCTTTATTTCTTGGGGGAATTTATGATATTTTTGGTAAAAAAATACCTGGCTTGGATTTTGTTTTAGGTTTAGGTTTCTTTTTCTTCTGTTTAATGGGGGCAAGTACTAAAACAAATGATTTTACTACTTTAACTTATATTGTTTCTTTGATTTATTTTATTCATATATCATTTAATAATTCTGTAGAAGGGGGCATAAAAGATGTTGATCATGACTATTTAGCTGGTGCAAAAACATTAGCCACAAAAATGAAAGTGTTGGTTAAAAATAGAAGCTTGATAGTTAATAAAAAATTCGCAGTTTTTTCATTTTTTTTAAAATTTATTTTTATTTTCTTAATTTTTTTATTAAGCGTTCAACCAGAAATTAATTTATTTAATTATGAAAAAAATATGATACAATTAATTTTATTTTCATTTTTTTGTTTTATAATATTTTTTACAATGATTAAATTCTTATATATTTCTGAGTTTGATAGATTAAGATTAAAAAAATTATTCAGTTTGCATGAGATGTCTTCATATTTTTTATTAATTATATCTATTTCTCCGCTAGTAGAAACAAGATTCACATTTTTCCTTGTTTTATTTCCTTTTATTTGGTATATTTTATTTAACCTTGTCCTATATGGAAAACCATTACAACCAAGAGTATAATTTAATTAAAAATATAAATAATAGTAATTATATTAAAACATAGGTAATAATATGGATTTAACCTCATGGTTACTTAAAGACTTAATAATTTCTAGATCATTTCAAACACAGATTTTCTACTTGTTTATGCTTTTTTTTACAATTTTTGCAATAATACTGGCAAAAAAATGTAGACTGCTGAGATTTTCATTACTTTTATGGCTTGGTGCTGCTTTGATTGGTTTTGCTTGGGAGATGGTATTATTTGGTACAGGTTTAAGACATTATAATTTCTGGGCATTTGCAGAATTATTGTATCATGCTACCACTGAAGGAGGTCCTGGTCTGATAGTTATGACGATTTTTGCTGATAAAATCGGCATTATAAATTTATCAGAATACAAAGAAGAAGAGGTGAAAAAACGGGACTTTTAGAATGGTTGTTAAGCCCTGCTTACGTATCCAGAGAAGTAAATTATCTATACTTTTTAATAGTATTTTTAATAACATTAACTATTTTGTTAACAGCGATATTTACCAGAAATAAAAAAGCTCTCAAAATGTTTATATTTGCAATGGCTGTATGGGCATTTATAGAAGGAATAGGACTTATTACTGGAATGCGCACGTACTCTCCATCAGAAGATGCTGCTATTATTTTCATTTTTGTTTCATTTGTTGAAGACCCTAGATGGGTTTGCCTAAGTTATATGATAGCTGAACAGATCTTTAAAAAATTGTATTTAAACAAAAAATAATTGGATATTATTTTTACACTATAGCAGTAACCATAGTAATAAAAACAATCCAATTAAAACAAGACTACCTATGAAAAATTTATGATCTGTTACCAAATATTTTTCCATCCCAGCTCTCCTCAATGGTAGTATCAATTATGTATTTATAAATTTAACACATAATTCTTAAATAAAAAGAACTAAAAAGAATAAAAATAAAACCATTTTTTTAAAAAGATAAATTTTTTATTTTGAATCCTTTTTTTTCTTAGCAGCTTTTATCAAACCATCAAATAAAGGCGAAGGTTTCATAGGACGTGATTTAAACTCAGGATGAGCCTGTGTTACAACAAAAAAAGGATGATTAGGCAATTCCATAAACTCCATGAGAACCCCATCCGGAGATCGACCAGAAAAAACAATACCACATTTTTCAAGTTGTTCAACAAACTTTGGGTTAACCTCATACCTGTGTCTGTGTCTTTCAAAAACCTTTTCTTCACCATACAATTTATGGACCAGTGATCCTTTTTTCAAAATTGCAGGGTATGCTCCAAGTCTCATAGTTGCCCCATAACGTGATTCTTGTAGTATTTTTATTTGATCTGGTATAAAATCAATAACAGGATAAGGTGTTTTTTTATCAAACTCAGTGGAATGAGCATTTTTCATATTACAAACATTTCTAGCATATTCAACAACAGCAAGTTGCATGCCAAGACAAAGACCAAGATAAGGAACATTATGCTCCCTAGCATAAGAAATTGTTAATATTTTTCCTTCAATACCTGATAAACCAAAACCGCCAGGGACTATTATGCCGTCTAATTGATCAAGTGTAGACAGTTTCGTTTGATTTTTTTCAAAAATCTTGGAATCAATCCATTTAATAACAGGTTTAAGATTATTATTCCAAGAGGCATGCTTAACTGCTTCAATAACAGAAATGTATGAATCAGAAAGCTGAGAGGTACCAATGTCAAAATATTTACCAACAATACCAATAGTAACAGTGTTTTTTATAGTATTAATCTTTTTAATAAATTTCTTCCATTGTTCTAAATCATTATGATCCTTTTTAAGATTCAACTTTTTCAGAATTTTTTTACATAATCCCTGTTCCTCAAAAAGTAATGTAACAGCATAAACATTGTCTATGTTAGAATCAGAAATTACATCCTCTTCATGAACATTACAAAACATAGCTATTTTTTCTCTACGAACGTAGTCAAGTGGTTTTTCTGAACGTGTAATAATAAAATCAGGTTGGATTCCAATTTCCCTAAGAAGCTTTACTGAATGCTGCGTTGGTTTTGTTTTTGCCTCTCCAAGTGTATCAAGAACTGGAACATATGTAACATGAACATATAAAACACTGTCACCTTCGAGTTTCATTTGACGAACTGCCTCAAGAAACAAAACATTTTCATAGTCACCAACAGTCCCACCGATCTCAACAAGTACAAAATCCCATTTAGTATCCTTAACTGAATTTCTTATTCTTTGTTTAATTTCATCAGTTACATGAGGGATTGGTTGAACTGTTTTGCCAAGATATTTACCGCTTCTTTCTTTTTCTATAACAGCGCTGTACACTTGACCGGTTGTAATATTATGAGTTTTTGGTATATTAATGTCCAAAAAACGTTCATAATGTCCTAAATCCTGATCTATTTCTCCGCCATCTTCAGTAACCCAAACCTCCCCATGTTCTGTAGGTCTGAGGGTACCTGCATCAAAGTTCATATAGGGGTCGATTTTCATTGCTGTAACCTTGTAACCATGAAGTTGTAGAATCTTGCCTATTGAAGCAGTTGTTATTCCTTTTCCTAAACCAGAAATAACCCCGCCAGTGACAACTATATAATTAACCATCCCTTTCAACCGGCGATATGAAATAATCTAAGTAATTTAAATTCTTTCCTATTGTTACAATTTTTTAAATATAATGAATCTAAATCCTCATCTAACTGTTTTTTTTTTGCATTCGAAAGTACTGAAGATAGAAAAAAAATTAAAACTACTATACAACCTCATGATTATCAAGATGTTGTACAGTAGCGTTTTCTAGTTTTATTACCTAGCTTTATTATTTCTTTGTAGTCAAAGATATTTCTATAGAAGATACATTGGAACTTCTACCTTCTTCATTTGTTATACTTTCAGTTCCAATTTTTATTTCTTTGACTTTTGCGTTTGTAACAAATCTGTTTCTTGTTATCTCTGCGGTATCTACAGCTCTACTAATAGCTCTGCCTCTTGCTTTTATTATCACTTCTTCAGAGCCTCCGTTGAACTGTGTAACTACTGCAAGTACATAGCTCATTGGCGGTTTATTTCCAACATATATTACGTTTTCGTCTGGATTTACTTCTTTTTCCGGCATAGTCTTTTCTCCTGTTTTTCATTTGATATTATGTTTCAATACAAACAGTATCATCATTTATAAATCTTTCTACCACTATTTTTAATGTTTAATATTTATTATTTTCTTCATATTTAAACTAATTTAGTTAGATTTATATTCTATAGGCTTTTACAAGTTTCAAATCCTATGGTAAAATCTACTAGGCTGTAATAATATGGAAATATTAGAAGACAAACCAGGAAAAAAAATATTACTATTAGGAAATGAAGCAATTACTAGAGGCGCTCTTGAAGCTGGTGTAGATGTTGCAACAACTTATCCAGGAACTCCCTCTTCTGAAATAGCAGACACTTTTTCATTTATTGCAAAAGAAGCAACCAGTAAAAAAAAAGACCCTGGTTTTTATTTTGAATATTCAACAAATGAAAAAGTCGCACTTGAAGTTGCTGCAGCAGCTTCCATCTGTGGTTTACGGTCTCTTACTTGTATGAAACATGTTGGTCTGAATGTCGCAAGTGATGCATTTATGACATATTTATACATTGGTTGTAAAGGAGGACATATTATTGTTTCAGCAGATGACCCAGGTTGTCACTCTTCTCAAAATGAACAAGATAATAGATACTTTGCTGTTTTTGCCGGCTCACCAATGCTTGAACCCTCAACTCCACAAGAAGCAAAAGAGATGACTAGACTTGGCTTTGATATTTCTGAAGAATTAGGTTCGCCTATTTTATTAAGAACAACAACCCGCCTAAATCATGTTAGAGGTCCAGTGGAAATTGGTAAATTAAAAGAACCAAGGCGTAAAGGATTTTTTGAAAAAAATCCGATGCTGATTACAACACCTGATGTTGCAAGAGTCAGGCATGCTGAGCTTTTGAAGATGTTAAAAAAAGCACAAGAACTTTCTGAAAAATCATCATTTAATTATGAAGTAAGTATTGGTAAACCAGTATCTTGGGGAATTGTTACTTCAGGTGTTTCTTTTAACTATGTTAAGGAAATAGTAGAAGATCTTAAACTCAATGTTAGAATTTTAAAACTTGGAATGACCTATCCACTCCCTAGAAAAATGTGTGAGAATTTTATTAAATCTTGTAAAAATATTGTTGTGGTTGAAGAACTTGAACCATTCCTTGAAGACCAATTAAAGATAATTGCTTTTGATATTGGTTCAAATGTTAAAATTTTTGGAAAATCAACAGGTCATTTTTCTCGTCTTTATGAATACAACCCAGATATAGTGGTAGATGCTTTTTCAAAAATTTTTAATGTGAAAAACCCTTTTAATAAACCAGTGGAATCAAAAATAAAACTTCCTAGTCGTCCTCCAGTTCTTTGTCCTGGTTGTCCGCATAGAGCAACATATTTTGCTGCAAAAAAAGCAAAACCAAAAGATGTAATTTATCCTACAGATATTGGCTGTTATACGCTTGGCAGGTATAAACCACTTGAAATGGCGGATTTGCTTCTTTGTATGGGTTCGAATGCTGGAACTGCTTGTGGACTTGCAGTAGCAACTAATCAAAAAATTATTTCATTTATGGGTGATTCAACATTTTTCCACGCAGCAATACCTGCTGTTATAGATGCGGCTCATCACAATCATGACGTTGTTATCACTATTCTTGATAATAGAACAACTGCAATGACTGGTCATCAACCACATCCTGGAACAGATTTTGATGGTATGGGAAGGAAAGCTAAACGTATCTTAGTTGAAGATGTTGTAAAAGGATGCGGTATAGAACATGTTGAGGTTGTGGATCCAAATAAAATAAAAGAAACAACTGAAGCATTTAAACGTGCACTAGAATTCAAAGGACCAGCTGTTATTGTCAGTAAATCTCCTTGTATCTTACTTGAAAATAGTAATAAAATAAAACGTGGTGAAGAAATTTTCATTTATGAAATTGATCAACAAAAATGTAAAAAATGTAAAATATGTATAGCTCAGTTTGGTTGCCCGGCTTTTTACTATGGAAAAGACGGTAACATTTTCATTGATGCTCAGCAGTGTAACGGTTGTGGTAATTGTGCAAGTATCTGTCCTTTTGATGCTATACATAAAAAGGAGGCTGAGAAATGAAAACTAGTATAGTACTTACTGGAGTTGGTGGTCAGGGAGTAATTACTGCGGCAAATATTCTTGGTAAAGCTGCTGTTAAAGTAGGATTTAATGTTTATGTATCTGAGATTCACGGCATGGCTCAAAGAGGAGGAACTGTTAATTGTACTGTTAGAATTGGTGATGTTTCAACTGCTTTGATTGCAAATGGAACTGCTGATGTAATCCTAAGTACTGAACCTGTAGAAACATTGCGTTATATAAAATATTCAAATAAAAACACCAAAATTATTACAGACATAACTCCTGTGATACCATTTACTGTTTCAACTGGCATGGAAGAGTATCCAGATTTAGATAAAATATTTGAAGAATTAAAAAAATATGGAAAATTGTACAAAATAGATGCTGTTAAAATAGCAAAAGAAGCAGGGTCTATTTTAACAAAAAATACTGTTATGCTAGGTGCACTTTCAGGAATTGATGTTTTACCTTTCAAAGAAGAAATACTTTTGGAGGCAATTCTAGAAAATATACCTAATAAATATAAAGAAATAAATAAAAAAGCCTTTAAAGATGGTTTAAAGGCTATTAAACAATACTAACGTTTAAATATAATATGTTTTTTAATTAGCAAATAAACTGGTATTGTGTATGTTTTGTGTTGAATGTGGTAAAGAAACACCTATCTTCAGGAATGGTGTATGTAAAAGCTGTTTCCTTAAAACCCATACTTTTACAAAAGGACCAGCTTATATTGATATACCAATTTGTGTTCATTGTAATTCATATAAATACAAAAACACATGGTCATCTGAATTGTTTGATAATGCTTTACAAAGGGCAATTAAAAACGAGTTTTACATAAATAAGGAACTGGAAAAAGTGAGTATAAATACAGAATGCAAGGACACAATGGATGGTAAATCATGTAAGATTATCATATCAGGATTTTTAGATAATGAAGAGATAGTTGAAGAGCATAATGTTCAAGTTAGACTCAAGCGGTCTGTTTGTGATATCTGCTCTAAACGTCATGGTGGATATTATGAAGCAATTGTTCAAATAAGAACAACCAATATAAAATTATCAAAAAAAGAACTTGAGGATATCACAAAAACTGTTGTTGTTTTTGTAGAGGATTTACATTCAAAAGGAAACCGAGGGCTTTTTATTACAGACATTGGTGAAGAGCATGGAGGGCTTGATTTTTACATAAGTGAAAAAGGGGCAGGTTTTAACATTGTAAAAAAAATCCAAGAAAAATATGGTGGAGAAATAAAAAAATCATCAAAGGATGCTGGGGTAAAAGATAGCAGGCATGTTCATAGGATGACATTTTTAATTAGACTCCCCTCTTATAAAAAAAATGATTTCTTAATATTAAAAAACACTTGTTTTATGATAATATCTATACATGGAAACAAGATTAGATTATTAGATTTATCAACATGGCAAGAGCTTAAAATACAAGGTGAAAATTTAGAAGAAGCAGATATAATTGGTGGGAAAGAATTAATTAAAGAAATGATTTTTGTTAGTCAATCAGAAAATGAATTACAATTAATGGATCCTGTTACGTATGAAACATTAGAAATTCGAAAACCTAAACCAATTTTTTACAATGTTGAAAAAATAAAAGTTGTAAAAATTGATGATAAAATATTTTTAGTACCATAAAAAACCTAAAACTAATATTTTTATAAAAAAACAGTGCTGCTTGTTCTTTTTGAAATTTCGCCAGCAATGTTTGTGAGCATAAGTTTCTGAGCATCTTCTTTTTTCTTAGTATGCCCAAGCACCCACATAAGTTTTACATAAGCAGTTTCAGGAAGCATATCCTCACAGGGAATAACACCAATACTAAGTAGATCTCTTCCTGTTGAGTAAACGTTCATATTAACTCTACCAAAAATGCATTGTGATGTCATAACAATAATTGAGCCGTTATCAATTAGTTGTTTAATTCTTGGAAAAACATTTTTAGGAACATGCCCAAGACCTGTTCCAATAAGAACAATCCCTTTTTTTTCAGGAATATCAGAAGGTTTCAGCCCAGGGTATGAATAAACCATTGCCACATCTTCTTCCATTTTTTCATCAACTGTTACTTTTCCTGTTGTTTTTTTTCTGTATTTTTCAAAAATTTTTATTTCACCGTTTTCAATTTTCCCCAATGTTTTTTCATTAACGCTCTTAAATGCATCCCTTCTAGAGGTATGGAATTTTCTAACCTTTGTTCCCCTATGAATGTTAACATAGGTATCAGATATTTCCCCATGCATTACAACAACAACCTCCCCAATATCTGATTTTGCAGCTAGTGTTGCTGCAGCAAGTTGGTTTTGTGCAGCATCAGAAGAAGGTCTGTCACTTGATCTTTGGGCTCCAACTAGTACAACAGGTCCGGTTAAATCTTTAAGCATGAATGATAAAGCAGCTGCAGTATAACCTAGTGTGTCAGTGCCATGAGGAATTATTACCCCTTGTGAACCATTGTTTAATTCCTTTGCTGCTTTTTCTGCTAGTATCTTCCAATTACTCACTTGAATGTTTTCACTGAGTAATTGAAATGCTACATGTACTTTAATGTTACAAATATCAAAAATTTCTGGAACAGAAAATGCAAGCTCCTGAGCATTTGTAGCAGGATGAACTGCACCGGTTCTATAATCAACATAACAGGCAATAGTTCCACCGGTTCCAATAATAGAAACAGTAGGTTTGTTTTCATCAAAAGTTATTGTGTTATATTTTTTTTCAGCATGTTTATGTTTTTCTAAAAGCGTAATTTTTGTATCATTATCAACAGCAACTCCAATATTATAACCATTATCAAGCTTAATTGTTATAATGTCATTATCACTAAACTGATGATGAGGCATTAAAATTCCTTCTTTTTTAAAATTTTTTGTTTCAACCAGTATTTTATCCCCATCTTCAGCATTAATATTTTTTAATAAATCCTCAATAAGCCTTTTTTTAGTCATTTGATTCAAAATTATAGTATTTATAAAGTTTTTAAAGATTTATCTAAAATATTATTTATAAAAATTTTTTTAAGAGTATTTCCAAAGTGATTTTATGAGTTTAATTTAAAAAATCATATCTTATAAGGTTTTTTAACTGGGTGAAAATCAAGGTTAAACCAGGGGATAAACCTTCCAAATAAACCAAACAAAATTTTTGGTAAACCATGTATGATCTGATTATCCCAATAGTTTCTGCTCCAATGGTTAAACAATGATTTTAATGCAAATTTAACCTGCCTTTTATTTTTAATAAAATTATTTTCATAAAATTTGTTTAACTTATTATTTGTAAGATATATACCAATTCTGTTTTTTGTTATATTATTATTTTGAATTAAGTTTCTACTGGAACCATAACCTAAATAAATTCCTGCTTTTTTGTTTAATGAAATTGTATTATTCAAAACAATATTTCTATAAGAACTACTGATACTTAATCCCCAGTAAACACAATTTTTTATATTATTTTTTAGAATTCTATTATAATTAGAATATACTAGATGAATGCCACCATAAATATCAGATATTGTATTGTTGTAAAGAGTGTTGTTTTCAACATGTTCACCAACTATTGCCAAGCCTAGATATTTATTAGTTATACTGTAAAATACATTATTTGAAATATTGTTGTTGCTGCAATACGGTACATCTGGTGCAGTTGTAAAAAGACAAATGCCTTTTCCACCGTTCATCTCTATTTGATTATTATTTATTATATTATTGGATGATTCCATTCTTATAGCATTTTTACATTGTAAAATTTCATTATTTGATATATTATTATTATCGCTATACAAGTAAATTTTTATTCCTGCTGGGTTATAAAATAAACCAACAAAATAATCCCATGTTATTATATTATTTACTATTGTATTGTTTTTTGAGCATATTTCTAATGCTGTGTCTATATTATTTTTTGTATAACTTAAATTTTCTCCACAATTTTTTATTGTGAAACCTTTGATTGTTACCGAATCTGCTTTAATAGAAACAACATTTCCTGTATGATTACCATCAATAATTGTTGTATTTTTGTCCTCCCCAAGGAGTTTTATAGACTTTTTTATTTTGATATGTTCATAATATATTCCACTGTATACATAAATAGTGTCACCATCTGATGCATTATCTAATGCATCCTGAATCAGGGTATAATCTGCTCCCCCATCATCATCTACATAAATTATTTTATGATTTTGAATAAATTTTTTTGTACCTGCAGCAAAAAATACATTATTTATTAGGATAAAAATCAAAAAAAGTAAAAAGATTTTTTTCATTTTAACAAAACTCCTTTAATTTCATAATAATAAAATATTTCTTAATATTTTACACAATTTTCCTTCCCCTAGTAAAAATTGAATTTTTGGAATAAAACGTATTAATTGATTATTATTATTTATACTTCTACTACTGGTAACCGCACCATAAGCATTTACAAGACCATAACCATATTTCCAATCATTTCCAGGACTGCCAAGATCTATTGTTGTTGAAAAAAGTTTATTTTCACACAAAGTTGCAGTGGATTTTAAATTTGCGCTAAAATAAAGAGCCGCTACCGCCGCTACATGTGGTGTAGCCATGGATGTTCCACTTAGTTTCATATACTTGTTTCCTTCAACTGTTGAAATAATATTATCACCTGGTGCTACTAAATCCAAATTCGGCCCGTAATTACTCCAGCTGCAAAGATTTAGACTTTCATCTACGGCACCAACTGATATCACAGAATTAAAACGTGCAGGGTAACACAGTATCGGTAATCCATCATTTCCTGCTGCTGCAACCAAAACAACTCCTTTGATATAACGAGCATAATCACATGCTAAATGCAGCAGCATTGAAACACCATATCCACCAAGACTCATACTAATTATCCGATCATCATATTTAGTAGCATGAATAATGCCTTTTGCGATAGTGCTTGCAAATCCCATCCCATTACTATCTAAAACTTTTATATAATCAGTCCATACGTTTGGCGCCGCTCCAGCAATACCTTTATGATTATCAATTGTAGCGCCAATAATACCGGCACAATGAGTACCATGTTTGAAGATGCAATCATCCATTGGATCATTATCATTGTTTATAAAATCATAATTTGCTGATGATTGTTTTTTTGAAATATCTTCATGAAGATAATTACAACCTGTATCCAAAATTGCTACATTAACAGTCCAATGACCTTTTTGTTTATCCCATGCCTGTGGGCATTTTATTGCCTTTAAACCCCATTGCTCATCCCATAGAGGATCATTTGGAATATAACATCTTTGATACACATAGTTTAACTCTGTATACTCCACATCCTGGCTTTGGTAAACAATTTCCATAAAATCTGTCGGTTCTATTCCATATATTTCTACCACAACAGTGTTTAATTCTACAAGTCTATCTACAATTGGAAATCCTTCTACTTCATCTATTTTGTTTATATCAACATATGATTTAAATCCAACAATTACCTGGTTAGAACCATAATATACAATACTTGGATTACGGGGCAACCCTGGTTTGTATTCCCTGTATTCAACATCATATGATTCATATTTTTCTTCTTCTGATTTTACTTTTTTTATCAATTCATCTAAATCAAAATCTCTAAAATTTTTTATGTTTTTGTCATCATTTTTTTCTTTGTTTTGATTATTTAAAACATTTGAAAAAAATAAGCTGAATATTTTATTTAACTTATTTTTTAAATTTTGATTAAATAATTCTTTAGATATGATATTTAAATTTTTTATTGCCTTATTTCTTGGAAAACTAATTGTCCTAACCACCCTCATAGTACCATTTGCATAAGCCCAAGAAAAAATTTTCATCGAATGTTGATCCTGCTCAGTTTGCCAGTTGTGTACTTTAACAGTGCAGTCTTTTCTATTCCATGTAAATTTCTCATTACCATATTTTGAGGAAACATTTAGTTCAAAAAAATACAAAGTTTTACCAGACTCTAATCTATTTACATCTCTGCATTTTACTTCTATTTCATGGTTTTCTTTAATGGTTGAAACATATAATTGTACAGTTATGTTTTTCTTCCATGGCTCGGATTGGATCCAAATTTCAAATTTTTCAACAATATTAAGCATTTGTTGGACATTATAAATAAGCTCTGGGATTAACCATATAGATGCTTTTTCTAATAAAACTAAAATCGATTCCCTTACATACATGAAATAGTCAACTAATAAATTTATAAATCCAAATGGTATTGGTTCACCAAATATATCACATAGTAAGCAGGTTATTAAATCATCAACCCAACATGATATTACATTAATATTATGTCTTTCAGTAAAAGCAAATTCAATGAAATCAACAATAATTTTTTTTATTAAATTACACATTGGATATATAAACATAAAAAGTTCCCATACATACCCAAGACGCTCTCTTATTGGCCCTGAATACTCTTCAGGATTAAAAGGAAATTGATAGTACCATAATAACCCGTTGTTTACTGAAAAATTTAAATAAGTATGAGGTGCTCCAACTTCTACTTGTGAATTTGTTGGCTCGTACCCCCTTTTATTAGACCAAAACTTAACAGCTCCAATATCAACATTATTATCTGGATTTGGATCTGTATTTTGAGTTGATACTGTTAAAGAAAAAAATTTTCCAGCTATGTATCTTTCCTCATCAACCTTTGGATCATAACTACTTTTGATATTATCAAACTCATGATATAAATTAATACTCTCTCCTACATCTAGTTTTTCAACCAGATCTGTCCATTCAAAAATAATTTGATGTTGAGGGTATTTCTCCATTCCTAAAATTTTTAGTTGAATGGTAAGTTTTTCAGAATCGATAACAATGGGTCCATAATTTGTTACTGTATATAATAATTTATAATATACTCTAGAGCTTTCATGCCAGGCAGCAGGCATATAATTTTCAACTAAGCTGCATTCATCTATTTTTATTCCTAAATCAAATGAATCTAAAGTTTTTGCTTTTTTATTATTTTCAATATTTATACTGTTTACAATTGGATTTATTATTAAAAGAATTGATAAGGCTGTAGCTACTATTTCAAAAACTTTTTTTCTATTCATATTTTTACCACCAGACTGGATATATATTTTCAAAAATTTATATTATTTGTAATAAATAATAACAAAATTTTGGATAAATAGTTATTAAAAAAACTTTTATGAAAAAAAATACAATAAAAATATTGTTATCAAATATTAAACCAATTGTTTTATAAAAGTCATTTTTTAGAAAAAATAGATAATAATGCAAAATATACTATTTCATCGTTAATCTTTTTATTATTTTCATTAATGTCATATTAAATGCGTATTGCAGTTAAATTTGCATATAAAGGAATGAAATTTCAAGGTTATGCAAGACAACCTAAATTAAAAACTGTTGAAGGAGAAATCATAAAATTGCTGATTAAAAATAATATCATAAACAATTTAAAAGAATCAAAATTCAGGTCTGCAAGTCGAACTGACAAGGGAGTTTCAGCTTTCGGCAATGTTTTTGCGTTTAACACGTTGCTGACAAAAAATGTTGTTTTTGAAAAATTACAAAACCAAGAAAAGGATATTCTTTTTTACGGTATAAAAGACGTTGATAAGGATTTTTACCCAAGATATGCAAAACTCAGAGTTTATAGTTATTATCTAAAAAAACAAGATTATGATATTAATAAAATATTAGATATTGCTTCTGTTTTTACAGGTGAGTATAATTTTAGCAATTTTGCAAAAATAGAACAAGACAAAAATCCACTTAGAACTATTGAAAATATTGTTATAACTAATGAGGATATTTTTTTTGTCATAGATTTTTATGCGCAAACATTCCTCTGGCATCAAATTAGAAGAATTGTTTCTGCTATTGAAAAATTTGTAAAAAATAAAATAACAAAAAAAGAAATTGAAAATGCTCTTGAAAACCCTGATATAAAAATTGATTTAGGTTTAGCACCAGCTGAGCCATTAATTTTAAAAGATATAATTTATGATTTTGAATTTGATTATCAAAAAAATTATTTAAAAAAATTAGCTGAATTTAAAAAAGAAATCATCTTATATTTAAAAAATTAATTTAATATTTCTTCATACTTTTAAGTGCCCTGTAAATAAAATATGCAAGCCCCCCGTATATTACAATAACCCCGGTTATCAGCATTATTATTGCAGATATTGAAAGACCCATTCTATTCCACCTTTGTACTTTTTTTTATTTTCATAAATACAAATGATAAAATGAATATAATCAATAATGGAGAAATTCCACCTAATACAATAACCCATGCAGGGTATCCAAATGGCGGATTTATTATGTTATTAATTATTGCAAAAATAAGTAATAAAATAAGTATTAATGGTGCTACATATTTTATTAATATATCCCACCATTTTCCAATTTTAACATCTGAAGTTTCATTTGCATGTTCACGTAATTTTGATATTTTAAACAACCAACCAAGAACTAAACACTCAACCAAACCAATTAAAACAAGGCCAAAGTTTGCCACAAAATGATCAACTATGGTTAACCAATACAAACCACTTTCTGTTGCAAAAATTAAACTAGCAAAAAAACCTATACAACAAATTACAGTAGTTGCTTTTAATTTTGATATTTTCCATTTTCCTTCTGCACTTGCTATCATAGGCTCTGTCATAGAAAAAGCTGAATCAATCCCAAATGTAAGAAGTGCTGTGTAAAATAAAATGCCAAAAACTACAGATGCTACAGGAAATAAGTATATAGCAGTTGGATAAGTTACAAAAGCCAATGGAGGACCAGATATACCAAGACTGTCAATACTTATACCTTGTTGAAGTGCAAGATATCCAACTACACTAAATACTGCAAAACCTGCAAGAAATGATGTACCTGTGTCTGCAAATGCAATGATAAAAGCATTATTCGAAATATCAGATTTCTTTTTTAAATAACTTGCATATGTTATCATTATTCCTTGTGCTAAACTAAGTGAGAAAAAAACTTGTGCATAAGCAGCAAGCCATACATTAACATCTGTAAGTTTTGAAAAATTTGGTGTTAAATAATAACTTACTCCTTCTATTGCTCCTGGTAAAGTTAAACCCCTAATTGTTAAAAGCCCTAGTAAAATCCAAGGTAAAGGTACTGTGATTAAAACCACTTTACCTATTCTTCCAACTCCTTTATATAAAATCAAAAATATACAAATCCAAATTGCTAATAAACCAAATAAAACAGGAAGTCTTATACCTCCAATTATTTCAGGGCTACCAGATACGCCAAGAAAATTATTTAAAAAGAAATTACCAGCATTATCTCCCCATCTAAGATCAAATGAATAAATCATGTATGAGAAACACCAGGCCATTACAACAACATAATAAGTTGCAACTAAAAATGGAATTAATGTTGTCCACCATCCAACCCATTCCAATTTTTCACCTATTTTTTTAAAAGTTTTAGGTGGTGGTTCATGCGCCCAATGACCAACTGAAAATTCAAGAATTAATAAAGGTATTCCTGCTGTAAAAATTGCAATAAAATATGGTATTAAAAAAGCTCCTCCTCCATTTGCATAACAAATATATGGAAACCTCCAAACATTTCCAAGCCCAACCCCTGATCCAATTGCAGCCATTATGAAAGCAAACCTTGTCCTCCAATATTCAGCCAAATTATTAACCTCTAATCATTCTTTTAATAAATGAATATATAAATATTGCTATTATAAAAATAACTATTAAAAATATGTAACAATTGTTATCAGTTCTTTCATCTAACTGCTTTTCTTTTTCGTATGTTTGAGTATCAAGTGCATAGATACACCCATTTGCTCCAAAATAAACAATGCTATTATTAACAAAAGGGTTTGAAAGTATAGGTGTTGTTATATAATTATACGCATTATCATTTGTAATACAATATTTTGGTGCAAAACTCCAAGCTAAGACTCCATTTGTTTTGTTTAAAGCATAAAACCTTCCATCATCACAACCAAAGAAAACATATTCTCCATAAACAATAGGATTTGAATGAATAGCGGCATTGCATGTAAAATACCAAATAATATTGCCGTTGTTTTTATTTAATGCATAAAAATTATTATCAAGGGAACCAATAAAAACAGATTCATTAGTAACAAAAGGGGTACATACAATACCCCAACCTGTTTTGAATTTCCATTTTGGTAAACCAGTACTCGCATTTAATGCATATAAATAGCCATCCCAAGAGCCAAAATATACTGTTTCTTGGTCAATTTTAGGAGCTGCTACTGTAGGAGCTTTTGTTTTACTTTCCCAATTTATTTCTTTTTTATCAACATTAAAACTGTAACAGGACTGACCTGAGCATATGTACATTGTATCCTTTACAATTTCAGAAATATAAGTAACATCATCAAATTTATACAACTGTTTATTTTTTCCTGAGTATAAATCAAAAGCATTTATTTCACCATCTGAAAAACCAGATATAACAAAATTTTTATAAACAATGGGTTTAGAAACTACTTCACCAATTTTTTGCTCCCATTCCATATTTCCTGTTTTTTTGTTTATAGCATATAATCCTGTGTTTGTTCCTAAATATAACAAATTATCATTTATAACAAAATCCACTATTTTTTCATTTATATTTTTACTCCAAACCTTTTTACCAGTTGGATTATTAATAGCATAAATTGAACCGGTTGAAATTGCAGTATAAACAATATCATCATCAACAATATTTGATGAATAATCAATGGTTCCTATGTTTTCTGTTTCATAATTCAATAAAACCTTTCCGCTGTTTTCAAAACCATTGTTTTTTCCATTTTTTTGTAAAAGAACTGGCTCAGAATCAAATGGTATTATTTCAACCCATCCAGTTGATGGTAGCACTGTTACTCCTTTGAATTTATTTATTTCATTGTCTTTAGGAATCCACTGGGTTTCGTTTGGGTTACCAAAATATGTTATTAGTCCAATATTTTTCATTAGTTTTGAATTGGTTATTTTAATATCAGTTATCCCATTTGATATTGGATTTGTAGTAAGAATTTTTTTAATAATTTCAACATCAATTTTACCATAATAATTTTTTATTAGTACATCAAATTTTTTAATAACAAAACTTGTATATTTATTGTTTCCAGGAAATAATTTTACTGCAAGTGCTTTGGGAATTAACCCCCATAATTCTTTTTCAATCTTATCATTATGTGGAACACTTGATGATGTAAAAACTCCGTTTTTTGTTCTTGTAATAACTGTATTATATAATGCTTGTTCTAATCTAGCAATTTCTTTTGTTTTTGTATCGGCAATTAACCATTCATTTGGAATCAATCCATTGTTTCCCTTTTGTAATTTTTCAATTACCTCATCAATGCTACTGGAGTATTGAATAGCGGTTCTTGATCTAATTCCTTTAGGTGTTTTTCTTATATTAAATGGTCCTTGTGGGACCAATTCAGTTTCTGTTAGAATTATCCCTTTTTCATTTTGGTAATAATCTTCTTGGCTCCATAATGAGCCTGGCGGGCAGGTCATTATAAATCTATAACCATTTGAAGGTTTTATATCTAAAATGAAGTTACATCTTTGTGCAATGTATTTATAAAATATTGTTGCATGTGCAACAACGACACCACAATCGGCAGTTGCATCACCTGTTGCAATTATAGCTCTACAATGACCAAAATCTTCATAATTTGTTTCTTTTATTGTGTTTATCAAATTACGTATGGGATGAAATCTTCTAAAATTCCATTTAAAAAAAGCATATAATACTTCTTGAACAAATTGTGATGCTACAATATCCTCATACGTTATGTTTCTGCCAAATAATTTTATTCCTTGAGCATTCATCCCGTCTGTTATTCCTTTTATTTCTTGTTTATACTCCATTGGTATATGTTTTTCAAAAAATCTCATTGACTTTGTTCTACAAATCTTCCACCAAAACTCTGATAACTTATCATAATTTTTTGGCAGATTTTTAATTAAAAATAGTTTTAAAATATTGATATCATGAGCCAGGTTACTCCATCTTTGTATCATATCTATTATCTCATTGGCTGCCAAGTAACCGTATTGATACCCTCTATCGTACGGCTCACCTTCTATATGTAAATAAACCCATCCTTGTATGTTGTACCTGTAGCCTTTTTCATAAATACCTGAAGTTATAAAATCTGTTTTTTTATTCATTTCAAATGATGAAACATTTGGAAATATTACTAATAAAAGAATAATAATTAACATTGTTTGTTTATTACGCATAATTTTAATATAAATGTTACAATATAAAAAATTTATTATATAAAGTAAAATTTTGTCAAATATTGATAAAAACTTTCTTATTTTTAATAAATTAAATTTCATTAAATAGTCCTCATGTATTTTATATATAATAATTAATAAATATTAATATTTTGTAATTATAGTAACAAAAATTATTTGTATGTGTAATAGCATAATATCAACTGTTATTACACTTACAATGAATTAAAAAGGTGTTGTAATGGTAACAATAAGCCATATTGTTCAGAACATTTTAAACAAGCAAGTTTTTTACCAAGAGGCAATAAATCATAACATTGTATCGTACAATAAATTAGCAGAAAATATAAAACCTGAAATTGAAAAAGAATTAGGAAAAAGAGTTAAACATAATGCAATTGTTATGGCCTTAAGAAGATACGCAGAAAGACTTGAAGTAAAAAAAGATAAGGTGTCACTTAATTACTTTGGGGAAATACTTCTAAAAACCGATATTTGTTATATTGTTGTAGAAGAATCAGAAACTTCTATTGGAACTATTCAAAGATTATATGATGAGATAGATTTCAAACATGGCGGAATTTTTAATATCATGCAAGGAAACTATGAAATTAGTATCATTACTAATCAAAAATATAAAGATAAATTTCTTGATTTGTTAAGTGAAGAAAATATATCAAAAATTGTTGATGATTTGGTTGTTATTTCACTAACATATTCAAAGGATTTTTCATCAACACCAGGAATTCTATATAATGTTTCAAGATTTTTAGTATGGGAAAACATCAATATTTACAATATATTAAACACTCCAAAAGAACTAGCATTTATTATAAGTAAAAAAGATGCAATGAGTTGCTATAATGCACTGGAACGGATGGTAAAACCAGTTAAGGACGAACAAAATGATAGTTAATTAAACTTTAGAAAGTATATATATAAATTTTGATTATTACTTTTTTTGTTGCAGGGGTAGCCAAGCCTGGTCTACGGCGACAGACTCAAGATCTGTTCCTGAAGAGGTTCGGGGGTTCAAATCCCTTCCCCTGCACTAATTTTTTACAGAACATATAAATAAAAGTTTAAAATTATGGACGCATAGGCGATGAAGTCCACCTTGGTTTAAAAACCAAAACCTCAGTCAACTGCTGACGACTTCTTTATTAAATTGGTGTTACAATGATACCAAAGCGGTTGATTGATATATATATAATTATAAATTATAAAATTAAAATTTTTAATTTTTTCAAAGAAGTTTTTATTTTAATATTAGAAAAACATGAGAATCAACAAATATGTGAAAAGTAAAATCATCAAGTGAAAGAGTATGATAAATGAAAAAAAGAAAAATGAACTTATTAAATTTATATATTTACACCAAATCTTAGCGAGAAATCCATGACTTTTAAGTGGGGATGAATCGCCCGGAATTATAACGTTAAAACGTCGATAGTCGTTTTCTCCCTTTATTAAGGAGGGAGGGAGTTACTAGTTATTGTGCCAAAAAATTGATTTAAAATCTATTTCTCATTTGCTAAAATTAAAACTTAGATATCCTTAAAGAATTAATTTTATTTAGCAACTTTAATACAATTTAATTCTTAATACCAATAGTATCACATCTTACAAAAACAATATTTTATCAAAAATTCTTTTTACTAAAAATCTGGTTTGTTTTTTGGATTTGATGCTTTTTTATTAAACATTGTTGCTTTTGTTTTTTTCATATTCTAATTTATTTAATAATGAAAATTAAGTTTTTAGATTTTCTTATTAATAAAATTTAGGTTAACCGAAATATTTATATTTTTAGAATATTTATATAAATTATTGTGAAATGATATGCCAAGAGAACAAGTTGAAGAATACCTTGAAGCTATATACGATATTGCTGGAAAAGACAAAAAAGCAAAAACAAAAGAAATTGCACAAAAATTAAATAATGCACCTGCAAGTGTAACAGAAGTTTTACAACGTATGGATCGCGATGGTCTTGTTAAATACGAACCATACCAAGGTGCCTCTCTTACAAAAAAAGGGGAAAACATTGTTACTAGAATAAAACGAAAACATAGACTTTTAGAGGTTTTTTTAGATAAAATTTTACATTTACCATTGGAGCATGTTCATGATCAAGCCTGTAAAATGGAACATGTAATAAATGATGAAACAGAAAAAGCATTATGCAAAACACTAGGAGCACCAGCAGAATGCCCACATGGTTCACCAATACCACCATGCAATATTGATGTTAAAAATTGTAACGAATGTTATTCTGAAAATAGTTCTGTTAAAGAGAGCCGTAAACAAAAACTTACATCAATAACATCATTAAAACCAGGTCAAAAAGCAAAGGTTGTATTTATAAGAGGTGGAAGGAATGTTGTTCAACGACTTTGCGACCTTGGTTTGACTTATGGAACAAGTGTCTCAATTGTTCGTGAAGCTCCATTAAAAGGACCTTTAGAAATTTGTGTCAGAGATTGTAAAATTGTAATAGGTCGAGGTATTGCTGAGAAGATTTTTGTCCAAATTGAGGAAAATTAAATGCAGAAACCAGATCTTACCATTGCTCTTGCCGGTAATGCAAATGTTGGTAAAAGTGTAATATTTAATCAATTAACAGGCCTTGGACAGATTATTGGTAACTGGCCAGGCAAAACTGTTGAAAAAGCGGAAGGAATATTAGTTCATCATGGTAAAGTTATAAAAATTATAGATTTACCAGGTATTTATTCCTTGTCAACATATTCTCAAGAAGAATTAATTTCCAGAAATTATATTGCACTTGGTCATCCTGATGTTGTTGTAAATGTTGTTGATGCAACAGCACTAGAAAGAAATCTTTTTTTTACTCTTCAACTAATTGAAATGCAGGTTCTTTTGGTTCTTGCAGTTAATCTTGTTGATATTGCAAAGAAAAAAGGAATCTCAATAAATTATACACGGCTAGGCAAGATTTTCGGAATCCCTGTTGTGGAAACCATTGCAACAAAAGGAATTGGTGTGCATGAAATTATTGATCAAGCACTTGAACTTGCTAAAAAAGGAAAAAAAGAACCACAAACTAAAATACGATACGGTTTAGAAATTGAAAAACGCATTGAAGCTCTTGAACTTGAGTTAAAACAAACTGATTTAAAATATCCTGTTAGATGGACCGCAATAAAACTTTTGGAAGAAGATTTAGAAATCATTAATATTGTAAAAGAAAAAGCACCTTTAATTGTTGAAAAAGCGCAAAAGTTTTCCAAAGAAATTGAACAGATTCATAAAGAGCCTTGTGCAACTGTAATTACTTCAGAGCGGTATGCTTGTGCATCACGCATTGTTGCAAAAATACAAACCCATGAGCAACCAACTAAATTATCATGGGGTGAAAGACTTGATGATTTGACAATGCATAGTATTTTTGGTTATGTCTTTTTGTTTATCCTTATGCTTGGTATTCTTGGATTTATTTCTTTTTTTGGAGGATGGTTAAGCGAATCTCTACAAAATTTATTTGAACAGTTTAACCCAAAAATATCAGGCTTTTTACCTGAACTTGCTTGGAATGGGGCAGTGGTTGGTTTTTATGCTTCACTTTCTGTTGCACTTGGATTTATTCTACCATTTTATATAATCCTTGGAATACTTGAGGATTCAGGATACTTGCCAAAAGTAGCTTATTTAATGGATCGACCCTGTCACACAATGGGGCTTCATGGCAAAGCATGTATGCCTTTGCTGGTTGCTTTTGGTTGTAATGTTCCTGCTTGTGCAGGATGTAGAATACTTGAGACAAATCGTGATAGATTAATTGCAATAGTACTTTCAACACTTGTTCCATGCTCAGCAAGAACAGTTGTGATCCTTGGATTAGTGGGGGCTTTTGTTGGTTTACAATGGGCTGTTGCACTTTATATTTTTGATTTTTTATTGATCTTTTTAATTGGTAGAATTTTAAATAAAATTTTACCAGGAACATCAGTTGGTATAATAATGGAAATGCCGTCTTACCGAACACCTTCATTAAATGTTGTTATCAAACAAGCATGGGTTAGGTTTAAACCATTTCTTATAACAGCTATACCATTAATTATTATTGGTAGTGTGCTTGTTGAAGCAATGAGATTAACAAGCAATCTTTCTTTTATATCAGATTTTTTAAGTCCAATAACAGTTGCATGGCTTGGGCTTCCAGCATTTACAGGTTTTTTATTTATCTTTGGAGTTTTAAGAAAAGAAGCAGCACTTGTATTACTTACAACAGTTGCCGGTACAGCAGAAATTACCAAAGTTATGACACCTTTACAAATGATAATATTTGCTTTGGTAATAATGATATATGTACCATGTATTGCAACAATTGCTGCTTTAATTAAAGAAACCGGATTAAAACATGCTTTGGCAATAACTTTTTTTGAAATTGGGCTAGCAATACTAATTGGTGGTATTGTATTTAGAATACTTAATCTATTTTTTTAAAAATTTTCAATTAAAAATTTATAGTAACATTAAACTAAAGGCCATAATAAGCATACCTAAAACAACACCGATAATTACTGTATGGCTGTGACCATATTGATGAGCAATAGGAAGGAGTTCGTCTATTGATATATATACCATTATTCCTCCAACAAAAGCAAGTAGTAAATACAAAAAACCTCCAGATAAAAATGGTATAAGTATTAAAAAACCAATAACTGCCCCAGCTGGCTCAGCAAGACCTGATAAAAAAGAATAAATAAATGCTTTTTTTTTTTATCAATAGTTGCATAAAAAATAGGAATTGATACTGAGATACCTTATGGAATGTTATGAATAGCAATAGCTAGTGTAATAATTACTCCGAGTTTCACATTGTTTAAAGCAGTTGCAAATGTAGCAAGTCCTTCAGGAAAATTATGTATAGTTATAGCAATAGCAGTAAATATTCCTGTTCTCATTAGTTTATTTTCAACTTTGATATTACTTTCATTTGAAAGTCCACTATATGAATGGGGATTTTCTTTCTCAGGTATTATCATGTCAATAAAACCTATAAACATTATACCAAGAAAAAAGGCAGCAACGGCTGTGATTTCTCCAATAGAATTTAATGCCTGAGGAGGAAGTTCAACAAATGAAACATAGAGCATAACTCCTGCTGAAAAACCAAGAGAAAAAGAAAGATATATCATCTTAGGACTTTTTATAAAATATGCAATAGCACTTCCAATTCCTGTTGAAAGACCGGCAATTACTGTCAAGAAAAAAGCAATTCCTAAAGTGGTTGGATCTTGCTTATTATTAAAATCTTTTTAGAGCTATTTCTAATTATTTTTTGTCTTACATTTTTTACATATACCATAAAAATTTGTATTTATGAATTCAACTTTTATTTCCTTTAATTTTTTTCCGATTTTTTGTAAATACTCTGTTAAAATTTTTGATTCGAAATCAATAATTTTTCCGCATTTTCTACAAATTATATGATGATGTGGGTTAAGATTTGGTTCATATCTTGAAACTCCTTTTATATTTACTTCTTGAATTAAACCTTTTTCAGTTAAAAATTTAAGATTTTGGTAAACAGTTGCTTTGCTTATTCTCGTGAGTTTCTTTTTCACTGCTTCATAAACATTATCAACAGTTGGATGGGTAGTATTATTTTTTAAAAAATTTAGTATTTCTATTCTTTGATTTGTGTATTTAATTTTTGTATTTTTCATTTTAATCAAGAATGATTATTTGTTGATAATTAATATTGTTTATAAAAGAAAAAGGAAAAATGATTAGTTTCTGAATTTTTTATTCTTTTTTGAAACACATAAACCAATCAAGACAATATTTTCCTTCTTCTTTTTTTTCAACTCTTTCTTTGGCAAGACCACATGAACCTGGCGGTGGAATTATGCAATCTTCTCCAGGTTCCCAGTTACATGGTGTGGCAACACCTTCTTTATCTGATTTTTGCATGGCAATAAGTAGTCTTTTAATCTCATTTATGTTTCTTCCGTTTGATAGGGGATAGTAAAGTATTGCTCTTATCTTTGCTTTTGGATCTATTATAAAAACTGCTCTTACTGCTTGGGTAGTTGATGCATTTGGTTGTATCATTCCAAATTTTTTTGCGATATCCATTTTTATATCTTCAATTACTGGAAAATTAACTTCTACATTTTTCATTCCTTTGTACTCTATTTTCTCTTTTATGGTTCTTAACCATGCTATATGAGCATAAATGCTATCAATAGATAAGCCGATTAATTCCGTGTTTAGTTTTTTAAAATCTTTTTGCATTGTTGCAAAAGTCATAAACTCTGTTGTGCATACTGGTGTAAAATCTGCTGGGTGGCTAAATAGAATTACCCATTTATCTTTGTAATCTTCTGGGAATTTGATTTCTCCCATTGTTGTTTTTGCCTTGAAATGTGGTGCATCATCACCTATTAAAGGCATAGAATAATATTCTTTTTTTTCTTCATCCATATAAATTTTCTCCATTTATTTTATAATTTTTTTTATTTATGCATCTTAATATTATGTTTTAATGATTTCTTTATTGTAAAAATTTTGAAACAAATGGACTGTTTGTTCCTGCAGGTCTGCGGAAATGTCCTGAAGGTCCTTTACCCAAAAACTCAGTAAACCATGCCTCGTGCTCGATTTCTTCATTTAAGATTGCAAGAGCAAGATCATATGTTCTATGGTCTTTTCCAGCAGTTAAATTGCAAATTTCAGTGTATCCTCTAACTGCACATTGTTCAGCATGTAATAAAACTTCTACTATTTTTTTAATATCTTTTGGATTTTTTGGTAATTTCGCGGGAGGGCATGCTGACATGTCATGAAATGTTTTCATATCTTCAGGTAGTTTTCCCCCTAGTTCATATATTCTTGGAACTAATGCCTCAAAATAGTTTCTATCTTCTATTCTTGCGTCTTCTGCTACTGCTTTTAATCCTTCTCCGTCAAATCCAATAAGATTTGATCGAAGAATTGTGTAGTAATAATAGGTCGTTAGTTCTGCTGCTGCATTTTTAATTAAAAGTTTAAGCAGTTCATCTACATTTAAACCAGCTTTTTCTACTAATTTTCTTGATACTTCTGCTGCCATATTCGTCACATCTTTAAGTAAAAAACAATTTTACTTAATATTTATTATTAGTTAATAATGAATACTATATAAATATTTCCTTCATTTAACCTTATTATCTAAAAATTTAAAGCATTAAATTAATGTTAAAAACAAATTGATTGATTATACTGTTTTCAATAAAAATTTTTAAAACTTTTTTCTAAAAATAACAATTTTTAAGTTAATCATTAAAGATTCAATAAAATTTTTTTAAATTGTTTTATTATTTCCTTTTTTTAAATTCTTTTCATCAAGTTCAGCAAGACGCTTGGAAAAATCTCTTTGAAGCATATCATAAGTTTCCCTAGTAATAGAACCCTTAACATAATAATTAACAACATTTTCTTTTTGAAGACGTTTTATCTCCTCCATTTCATTTTCAATATCATTTAAACGAAGCATAAAAAAACGTTTTTTAATAAAAAAGATAAACAAAAAACAAACAATAAAAATAAAAACAAAAACTAAAAACAAGTAAAAAGAAAAACCTGAAACCTCCCTGCTAACAATATAAATGATTTTAGACGCAGAAACACTATTACCAAAAGCATCAGAAGCAGACAATTCAATAAAATAACCCCCAGTATTTGAAAAAACATTAGAACAATCAACAAAATATAAACCATTACCTTCACTATTCAAAATAACATCTTCACCAGCAACCTTTAACTTCACAGTAGCATTTTTAACAACCTGATTATCCGGGTATCTTAAATTAACCCTAAACTGAACAAGCTCCCCCAAATTATACTCA
>JBNVCE010000002.1:34400-40760 GCA_050410885.1 Thermoplasmatota archaeon
CCCTTAGAATCATTAACAAAATCCAGTTTAAGCACCGCAGGTTGTACATCAATTAAAATATTACTCCCCCCAGCAGCCAAAGAAGCACCAGATCCTTTAACACACTCAACAGATAAGGACCATAAACCAAGGTCACAATCCCATGGAATAAAATAAGAAACCATGTAATACCCAAGTTTTATTTCAGACAACACAATTTTTTCCATATTAGGCAAAACACAATTAACTGTAGCATTACTCACACCCCTTCCATCCTCTGTTACATAAACTGAAACATCAAAACTATTACCCCTAAAATAAACTGCTTCATTAGAAGGGGAAAACCAAACAACCTTATAACGTATGACATCAGATGGAAGAGACACATTTACGTTTTTATAACAGTAAACAGTTTCTTTATTTTCTAATTCGACTTCTACTGTAATATTCCAAAATCCTTCTGGATCGCCAAATGAAATATTATAAAAATATTCAAATGCATTATTTTTTAAATTAGTTGTAATAAATCTTGCCCAGCCACCATTTTTAAGAGTAATTTTGATCTTATCAAAAATATTTACTTCATCAGAAATGTTTGTAATGTTTCCAAATATTTTGATACATTGTCCTTTTTCATAACTTTCACTATCCGTGTACAAGTTTAATATAAAACTAGATGAATCAACAGTTTGAGCAGTAGCAGTAATTTTAATTTGTGTTAGTACTAAACAAATTAAGATTAGAAATACCAAAGTTTTTGCAATTTTTTTAAAGATTCTTTTTAACTTCATTGCTTTTCACCATTTTTTCTTTTCAATTTTTTTTCCAATATTCCTAGTTTTTTAGAAAGATCTGCAATTTTACTTTCATACACCTGAGAAAGATGATCATATGTTTCTCTATCAATCGAAAAATCTGAATAATAAAAGATTGCATTTTTTTCTTTTAATTTTTTTAGTTCCAAGATTTCATCTTTGATTTTACGAAGCTTAATTTTGTCAAGTTTCTTTTTACCAAAGAAACTTGTAAAAGATACAATAAAAATTATTCCCATAGCTGTTATCCACCAATATCTAAGCAGATAACTTAATGTTTTTAAATGCACAATCTCGATATTTAGTATATCCCCTGTAAAATAATTTCCATAGGCATCTTCTCCATTAACTTTGATAATCCAATTACCAATATCTTTTTCAGTGGGAATGAAACTAGTAGTGTATACTCCTTTTTCTGAAATGCTTTTACTAAATAACATCTCTGCATCATTTGGTCCAGTTGCTTTTATTATACTATTTTCAACAGGACTACCATCAGGATACAATGCCTCTAGTTTTATGCTAACAGGTTCATCAATTTCTATTAAATTCCCTGGCTTTATTTCCACAAGTTTTATAGCAAATGTTATAGTTGATACTTTAAAATCTATGAAATTAAATCCTACTTTTAGTTTTTCATCCTCATATCTTTTACCTTCCACGTATATTTTTGAGTCACCAAGCATGTAACCATAATCTAACTCATAACTACTTGTATAAATACCTGGTGAATTTTCTGAAAAAACTATTACTTCACCTGACTCTAAATAAGCTTTCACTTCTGCTGATTGTATTTTTTCATTATTTTTATTAATCAGTGCTATAGTAAATGTTATTATTTCTCCTCTTTTAAAAACCTGACCTGTTGTTGGACTAATAACATTAATTAAGTATTGTTCATAAATCTCAGGTGATTCTACATATATGCTTGTTGTTTGTGGTGAGGAGGTTTCATGTCCTTTACTATCTGTTGCGATAACTGAAATATTCCAATTACCATCAGGCTTATCAAATGTTATATAGAATTTTGTATTATAAATTCCTTTAGTAATAGGGGTTGTTAGGGTATAAAACCAATTTTGAGTGCTTATATTTATTTTTGCTGTTCCACTGTTAACTAGATTGCCTTTTGGATCTTTTACTGTTCCTGATATTTCAATGCTTTGACCTTTTTCATAGGTTTGTTTATCAGTGGTTATAGTAATAGACAGTTCTTTTGAAATATCAATATATATGTTTACTGTTTTAGTAAGTCCAGATGAAAAACATGATACTTTATAAACAAAACTTCCTGCGGTTGCTGAGCTTGATGTTGTGAATGTAATTGTTGAATCAAAGCTTGGTGTTCCAAAGCTGGGGTTAAATTCTACTGAAACACCATTAGGAGTATCACCAATCCAATCACCAGAAAGAGTTACACTACTAAGACTGCCTTGATCGAAATTAACAGAAATTATAGCAGAGTCTTGATCACTTCTTATTAATGAAAGTGAACGGGGAAATACATCCAATGAAAAAAGCATAGTATAAACAGTTATTTCAATGTTAACAGAACGATTTATTCCTGATTCACTTGTTGTGTTTATTGTACAAATGAATGTTCCGGTTGATGCACCTTCTCCACAAATGAAAATAATAGTTGAGTTAAATGAAACAGTAGTATTATTCAAACTAAAATTCACATCTATTGAACTTGGTTTATTATCACCACTCCATTGATAACATAAAGAAACATTTTCTTTAACACCAAAATTGTGAGTAAGTCTTAAGGTTGTAGAACCAGTTGTTCCTCTTTGTATTTGAATCGTGGATGAATCAGCAGTAAGAGAATAACTAAAGATTGTAAGATCCCTTGTTTCAGACCAATTTCCGTTATTTCCTGCATTATCCCACGCGCAAACACGCCAGTACAATTTTCCTTTTCCAATTCCAATTAAATTTTCTTCTAATAAGTTTATAGTAAGAAAAGTTAAGGTATTGTCTGAAGTGTTAAAATTTTTTAAACTTTCATTTTCATTGTCACGAATCTGCAGCTGATAATATTTTATATTTGAAACTTCAGAAACGTTAGATGGAGTTGAATCATTTGCAGAATTCCACCTAAAAGTTACAATACTGCTGTCTGAAGCAAAACCGTTTTCTGGTGAAACCAGCGTTACCTGTTCAGGTTTTGTCCAATCAACAATGAAACTCCAAACTTCAGAAGAATTACTTCCTTGAGAATTATTTGCAACAACCTTCCAATACCATCGCCCTTCAGACAATTCTTTTTCAACAGGTGTTTCATAGCTATTTGTATATGGGCTTAGAGAGATGTTAATATATGGATTTGAAAAATCAGATGTATTATTTACATATAGAGTGTAGTTTTCATGGTTTTCGCAATCACCCCATTGAAACGTTGGTTTGTTGTTATTTAAATATGCATTGTTATCTGGAGCTGTAAGAGTTGGTTTGGTAGGATATACGATTTCTTCAATTCCAACAGTGAAAAATCCACCATCATATGCGTTGTTTTGATTATTATATGATGTTTTTATCCAATAAGCAGAATGAGCAACAGTTGAAACACGAAATTCATCTATTTTTCCATTTAATGGATATACATAACCATCTCCAATTGTAAAAGTGCGGCTAGTAATAACAGGGTATGTAGATGAATAAGTTGAACCAGTTAAAAAATCCCCATTTTTATACCAGCTATAAGTATATCCATTTGGATTTCTAACAGCCGTAATGTAAATCCATGAACCGGCAGTTACAGTATCTGCAATTGATCGATGACTTCCGTAAGGTGAATTATCACCCCCGTTACTGCCAAAAAACCAGCTTATTGCACCATTTGTTTCTAAGGTCATTGTTCCCCATCCTCCATAAGCTTGGTTAAATGGATTTTGTCTAGATGGTGAACCAACATTATTTGAGTAAATCCAAAAAGATATCGTTGTTTCAGCAGTTAATAAACTGGAGCCTAAAGTTCCGCAAATAATACCTGTACCGGATGAAAAATCAGGAGCTCTACCTATTTTACCAACCTCACCAAATACTATACCTGCTGATGGAGTACCACTTGTTTTTCCAGTACTATCAAAAACAGAGTTTGGTCCTGAGGTTCCTGCAGGTTCTTTAAAATGATAAACCATAGAATAATTATTCCAAACATTGTTAGGATTTTGTTGATTACTGCAAGCGCTATTTCCATAGTACATAAATATCTCAGTATCGGAAGTACTTGAGAGACTTGGTACATTTATCCAGGCAATCAATTTACCTGTTGCAGAATCATATTCTTCTATTTCATGATTTAACTTGTTACTATTACTGTCTGTAAATAATATATCATCTCCGTCAGATTGTGCTTTAACTTTTAAATCATTATCCGTAATATTTATTAGTACTGGGAAGTTTGTTAAATCATTTTGAACTTGACTATGATTTAATATGATTTCCTTACGATAAGTCCAACCTATATCCCACCAGGGTGCTGGATCATACCAATTTAGATTAGCTGAATTTGAAAAACCAGAATAAGATAAAACTGAAACAATCGCTATATATTCCTTAACCTTGGTATCATGAACAGTCCACTTTCCCTGCCACACACCTTGATAGATTGTTCCAGAAACTAGTGAAAGATTAACATTATCAAAACCTTTTTCATGAAAAAAATGGGCTTTAACATTTTTTACGCCAAAAAAATCTGCAACAGAAACAGAAACCGTTAGTACATCACCCGGCTGAGCTTTACTAGGATTTATTGAACTACTAATAATCACTGGAGCAGATAGGTTTATTGGTAAACCTGCATTAAAAATTGTTATATTAAAAGGTAAAAGTAATAACAGAATTGGAAAAATAATGCTGTAGTTTTTTAAACCCCTGGCTATTATTTTTTCCTTCATTATGCATCCCATCCGTTGCAATATTTTAAGTATTATCCTAAATAATGTTTTTTCTATTTACATTTTTTGGTTTTTATTCTTAAGTTTAAAAAAATGATTTTTATCTAAAAATTGTTTATTTGGTGTTTTAATGGCTTTATTTTTTGCTAAGTTTTAGTAAACAAATTAATATCTTGTATTTGATAAACTTAGGCCTGCAGGCAAAGCCTCGAACAAGGTGATAGTTTTCTAAAACTTCAGATTGTAAGTATCATTATAATAGCCATTTTTATTGTACAAAGAAAAAGTTAAATAGTACAATTTTATATACATATTGTACTATGAATGATACAATTAAAACAATTATTTATTCTTGGATTGAAAAAAAAATACCAACAATACTTCCAAGAAAGATTAATCTAAAAAATTATATTGACATTAAACCAAGAAAAATTATAGCAATAACTGGTTTTAGAAGAACTGGAAAGACATTTTTATTACTAAATCTCATAAATGAATTATTAAAAGACAAAGACCGACAGCAGGAAATCTACATTAATTTTGATGACGAAAGAATACCTCAAAAAACAGAGTTTTTAACTAATCTTGTACCTTCCATTAAACAAATGTTTAAGAAAAAAACATTACATCTTTTTTTGGATGAAATTCAAAACATGCCTGAATGGGGCAGATGGCTAAGAAGAATTTATGATAATGAAGATTTCGGACTTTTTATTACAGGTTCAAGCTCTAAAGTTTCAAGTAAAGGAATACCAACAGAACTAAGGGGAAGATGCCTTGAAGTAAAAGTTTTCCCATTATCATTTACAGAGTTTTTGAGATTTAAAAATGTACTTGTAGATAAGGAAAAAATTCAATACTCGGACAATGAAAAAACAAAAGCAGCTCTAGCGCTAGATGAATATCTAGAGTTTGGAGGAATGCCAGAAGTTGTGCTTGCGCAAGAAGACAAAAAATCAGAATTTTTACAACAATATTATGGAACCGTGGTTAGAAGGGATATCATTGAAAGATTTAATGTAAAAAATGAAGAAGGACTTAAAGCATTAATAAGACTTTTACTAAACTCAACTCAATATTCAATAAGCCAGTTATACAACACAATGAAAAGTCTAAATTATGAAATCGGTAAAACGACCATTTTAAATTATATTAATTATGTGGAAAGCTCATATTTCATATACAGTCTTCCAATTATTTCTCAAAATGTTAAAAATCAGCTTCAGTATCCTAGGAAGATTTATTTCATTGACAATGGTTTTATTAATACTTTAAGTACAAGATTTACCAAAAACATTGGAAGACTTTATGAAAACATTGTTGCAATAGATCTACTTAGAAGGTTTTCCCAAAATAACAATGTAAAGTTGTGTTATTGGAAAAACAGAACTGGTAAAGAAGTAGATTTTGTAATTAAAGAGGATTTAAAGATAAAACAACTTATTCAGGTCTGTTATGATATAGAATATTATGACACAAAAAAACGTGAAATAGATGCTCTTATTAAAGGTAGTGATTACCTTAAATGTAAAAACTTACTTGTAATTACAAAGGATTATGAAGGTGTTGAAGAAATAAAAAATAGAAAAATAAAGTTTTTACCATTGACAAAATGGTTGTTATAATTTATATTGGGCCTGTGGCCGAGTCTGGATACGGCGGCA
>JBNVCE010000030.1:0-15463 GCA_050410885.1 Thermoplasmatota archaeon
CTATACGAATCCTTGGTGTATCCAAGAAAGACACCTACCTGACAATTCGCAACTTTCCCAAGTCGACCACAATACTGAGGAGAAACACCTACTGAATCCGTCCCTTGCTTCGGAAATCCACATTCATCAATATGCACTGAACCATCGGTTTTATCTCCAACATACTCAATGACATCGCGTTGAATGTGGTCAAGAACCGGTCGATGGTTCCATGGTGAATTTGAAACAAAATGCTGTAAGGACTGACTGTTACAATCAGGAACATCTAATGCATATGAACACATGTTACCTCTTCCAGTTCCCAGCAGTTTACCCTGGATATATTGAAATGATTGTTTGACCATATTTCTGGTTTTCGTTATAAAATGCAGGGTATATCGATTATGGAAACGTTGAAGTTTATCATGTGATCCCCGTATATCCTTTACGGATAATGAAAAGTTCATTCTATCATCCCATCCACTGACGAAAAAGTGGATGAAGATTTAATAGTGTCGCAAAGCTTGTAAATCATACAAAAAAAGTTAATGTGACATTGTCAAGTTAATATAATGAAAATATTTATGAAGTATAAAGATGTTAACAAAAACATAAAAAATTTTGGAGGAATTAATCAAGTGGTGAAAGAGAAATTATTTAGTAAATTTAAAAAAAAGGTTCCTGAGCCGAAAGAAATGTTAAAAACAAAAACACAAAGTGAACCACTTGCTGAGTATAATGATATACTTTATACTGCTAATCATAAATCAAAAAAACAATCATATGCTTTTTCTGATCAAATGTTATGGAGAGATATACATGCGATTGAAAAAAGCATTGACACAATTCATATTACTTCTGTTAAAAAACCATCAAATGAATTAGATAAGATTGTAGATAGACTTATTGAAAAGAAAAAGAAATAATTTTTAATACTTTTTATTTACATGTTATTGTTCATAAATGATAACAGTTTTAAGAATTGGTCACAGAATAGGTCGTGATAAACGTATAACAACCCATGTTTCACTTGTTGCCAGAGCTTTTGGTGCTGATAAAATTTTAATTGATAAAACTGATAAGAAAATACAGGAAGCAGTAGAGTCAATATGTTCAAGGTTTGGTGGAAATTTTGAGATTGAAACAGGTGTTGATAAGAAAAAAGTTTTAAAAGAATGGAAAGGTGTAATTGTTCATCTTACAATGTATGGTGAACAATTAAAAAAATCATTAAAAAAAATTGATAAAAAAAAGGATCTACTTATTGTTGTTGGTGCCGAAAAAGTACCGCCTTTTGTTTATGAAATGGCTGATTTTAATGTTTCTGTTGGTAACCAGCCACATTCTGAAGTAGCTGCTTTGGCAATATTTCTTGATAGGTATACTAATGGTTCATGGCAAAGTAAAAAATTTAATGGAAAATTAGAAATCCTGCCTTGTGATAGGGGGAAAAAAGTTATTTCAAAAGAAAAATAGGTAATTTTATGGAAGACATACCTTCAGCAGATAGATGTATTGAGATTCTTAAACAAAGTGGTTGTTCTGAAAAGGTTATTAGACATTGTATGGCTGTTAGAGATGTTGCCTTAAAAATTGCAAAAAAAGCAAATGCAGATTTAAAACTTGTTGAAGCAGGTGCTTTGCTTCACGATTTAGGGCGCTCAAAAACCCATGGTATACGTCATGCTTTTGAAGGAGCAAAGATTGCTGAAAAACTGGGTTTACCAGATATTATTATAAAAATCATTGAAAGACATATTGGCGCAGGAATTCCAGCAGAAGATGCAAAAAAATTGGGTTTACCTGAAAAGGATTATTTACCAATAACTTTGGAAGAAAAAATTGTTTGTCATGCTGATAGTTTGGTTAATAATGATAAACAACAAAAAATTGAAAGAGAGCTTGAAAGAGTTCTTATGGAAGGTCATAAGGATTATGCTATTCGTCTAGTTAAACTTCATAAGGAGTTAAGTGATATTATAGGTATGGATGTTAATCTTGTTTAATACCAGAAAAAATAAATAAGGTGTTTAGTATTTTGTGAATCTTTATTTTTGCAGGGGTAGCCAAGCCTGGCCAAAGGCGCAAGATTGAGGGTCTTGTCCTTAGTGGTCCGCGAGTTCAAATCTCGTCCCCTGCACTATTTTGTCATTTTTTAATGATAATAAAATTTTTAAGTGATTGATAAATTTTCATAATATTTAAATATTCGAATTAAATTTTTTATTTTATGAGTGAAGTTGAAATATTCAAAGCATTAGGGGATCCAACCCGTCTTAAAATTCTTGAATGCATTAGAAACAAAGAAAAGTGTATTTGTGAAATCATTCCTTATACTGGTAAATCCCAGCCAAATGTTTCACAACATTTGAAAGTTTTAAAAAATGCAGGTATTGTTGATGAACGTAAAGATGGAACAAGAATTATTATTAAAGCAGTTAATAATAAGATATTTGATATCATTGATAAAGTAAAGAATATTTCTAATAAATTGTAAAATAGTAATATTTAAATATTTGAATATGCTTATACTTATTTGTGAATGAAATAGAAATATTCAAAGCGTTAGGTAACCCAATCCGTCTTAAAATCCTTGAAACAATAAAAAACAAGAAAAAATGTATTTGTGAAATCATTCCTTTTGTTGGTAAATCCCAGCCAAATGTTTCACATCATATAAAAATTCTGAAAAATGCAGGATTAATAACTGAGCACAGATATAAAACAAATATTTACTTAGAAGTATCAAACAAAGATATTTTTGAAATAATCAAAACAGCAAGAAGGTTGTAATAAATGAATCCAATGGATATTATTATTGCAGGATTTCAAATGCTCATGGAATACCTCTCAGCACATGTACTAACATGTTTAATTCCTGCATTTTTTATAGCAGGAGCAATTGCTGTTTTTGTATCAAATACATCTGTTTTAAAATATTTCGGAGCAAATACAAAAAAATATTTATCATATACCGTTGCATCTGTTTCTGGTGCTATTTTAGCAGTATGCAGTTGCACGGTTCTTCCCTTATTTACTGGTATATATAAACGTGGTGCAGGAATAGGTCCTGCATCAGCGTTTCTATTCTCAGGACCAGCAATAAATATTTTAGCAATTGTTTTAACTGCTCAAGTTCTTGGTTACGATATTGGTCTTGCACGAGCAATTGCAGCAATTTTAATGGCTGTATTTATTGGTTTGGCAATGGCTTTTATTTTTAGAAAAGAAGAATCTGAAAAAAAGAATAATAACAATAATATGTTTACAAAGTCAACAGATGAACAAAAAAGCAGTCGTCCTATTTGGATTTCACTTTTGTTTTTTATTTCACTAGTTTTAATTCTTGTTATTGGTGCAGCAAGTATTGATTTTATCCCCTGGATTCCAAAGCTTGCGATTGTTTATATTTTAACACTTATTATTTCTGGTATTTTAATTTTTTACTACACCCGTGATGAGGTTAAAAGTTGGGGTATGGAAACCTGGAGTCTTACAAAAAAACTTTTCCCAATTTTGCTTGTCGGTGTTTTTATTGTTGGAATAATTGGTGGAATTGCAGCATATTTTGTACCTGATGCAGATCCAAGTAATGCAGTTGGTGTTGCTGTTGCACCGTTTATTGGTGGAAATAATATTTTTTCTTGTTTTTTGGCTTCTATTATTGGTGCAATACTTTATATGCCAACTTTATTAGAAGTTGCAATTGTTGGTAATTTATTTGGTTACAGTGCAGGTATAATGGGTGGAGGTCCTGCCCTTGCACTTTTACTTTCTGGTCCTTCGTTGAGTCTTCCTAATATGATTGTTATTACAAAAGTTATGGGCGTGAAAAAAGTATTTGTGTACTTTGCTTTAGTAATTATAATAGCAGCGCTTGTTGGTTTTGTTTATGGTATAATTGCTGGATAATTTAATAAGAGGTGAAATTAAAAATATGAGCAAAAAACCTTGTTGCCCTGCATGTGCCATGAGGAATGTAAGACAGATTTTCATTGGTGGAATTCTCACAGGTATTGTGAATCTTGATAACATACTTCAGGAAGTTTATGAGCTTGGAATAAAGGATGAAAATAAACTTAAAAAAGAACTTTTAGAGAAAGTGAAAATCTACAATTATGTAGCTTCTGGGGTTGAAAAACAGTATGAAGATGCTCTTTTTAATGAGTATCAAAAATATTTAAAAAACAGGATGGATTAAAAATGAATACTGAAAAAAACTAGGGTTTTTTGAAAAATATCTTACATTATGGGTTTTTTTATGTATTGCTGCTGGGATTTTCTTAGGACGAGTTTTTCCAGAAGCAGCAGATTTTTTAAACAATTTACAATATGCTCAGGTTTCACTACCTATTGCAATTTGTCTGTTTTTCATGATTTACCCTATAATGGTACAAATAGATTTTAGGAAAGTAATAGAAGCAGGTAAAACACCAAAACCTGTTGCATTAACATTGTTTGTAAATTGGGCAATAAAACCATTTACAATGGCTTTTTTTGCTTGGTTATTCATGAGTATTATTTTTGCACAGTTTTTAAACCCGACATTAGCATCTGAGTATACTGCAGGTATGATTCTTCTTGGTGTAGCCCCATGCACTGCAATGGTTTTTGTTTGGAGTTATCTATCAAAAAGGAAACATGGGTCATACACTTGTTATGGTTGCTATTAACTCTTTGACAATGCTTGTACTTTATGCACCACTTGCAGCGTTTCTTCTTGGTGTAGCTAGCATTCCTGTGCCCTGGGAGACAATGGCATTATCCATAGGAATTTACGTAGGTCTGCCTCTTCTTTTTGGTTATGTTTCTAGAAATCAGATTCTTAAACGAAAAGGAAAAGAATGGTTTGAGTCACGTTTTGCTCCATCACTGCACCATGTTTCAATCATTGCATTGTTAATAACATTGGTTGTACTATTCAGTCTGCAGGGTGATGTGATTCTGGACCAACCAATTATTATAGCCTTGATTTTTATTCCGCTTTTTATCCAAAACCAAGTCATCTTTTGGCTAACATATTGGCTAGCAAAAGTCTTAAAATTATCTTATGAGGATGCTGCGCCATCTGCACAGATTGGTGCAAGTAATCATTTTGAGGTTGCTATTGCTGTTGCTATTATGCTATTTGGTTTAACCTCTGGTGCTGCCTTGGCAACTGTTGTTGGTGTTTTAATGGAAGTACCTGTTATGTTTCTATTAGTCAAAATATGTTTAAAAACACAAAATTTGTTTCATAAAAAGAATGTTTAAATAAGGAAAAAATCTAGAAATTAAAACATGCGAATAATAAAAATAGGTTTAGTTGATTTCAATAAACTAACTTTACTAAAAATTAATAAAAAATGTGCAATAATCAAAAAGGATGGAAATTATGAAAACAACTACCACCATTGGGATTTTAAAATCAACCATTGGTAATCCTTTTACTAGAACAATACTAAAAGGTATGAGCCACTATTGTGATAAAGATAAAAAAAATCGGATAGAAGTAGCAATAGAATTATATATAGGAAAACGAAAAAAAGCTTGTTTTTCTTGTAAAGCAGCTGAAAAGATTATTACTGGTGTTTTAAAAAAAGGAGGAGAAGCATTTGGTGTATCTGAAGACGAACTAAAAGAAAAATTCAAGCAACCATACTGGGCTAAAGGTTTAGCATCAACTGTACGTGGTGTTGCACTTTTTGGAATTAGAAAGCCGTTTACTTCTGGTGCGCCTTATCAGATTGTTTGGGATGTTACTTATGCATGTAACCTTCATTGTAAACATTGTTATGCAACTGCTGGTAAAATCTGGGAGGCTGAACTTAATACTGATCAGGCATTGCATGCTATTGACATTTTTGATAAATCTGGTGTAACAATAATTGCGTTTTCAGGTGGTGAACCATTAGTAAGACCTGATATTCTAGAACTTACAAGATATGCAGCAGACAAGGGAATATATGTAGCAATTGCAACAAATGGAACATTAATAAATAAAGATAAAGCAAAACAAATGCGAAAAGCAGGAGTAGAATTTGTTCAGATTAGTCTTGATGGAGCAAAAGCAGAAACCCATGATACATTTAGAGGGATAAACGGAGCATTTGATAAAACTGTTCAAGGAATAAAAAATTGTGTTGATGAGAAATTTTTTGTTGAAGTATCAACCACAACAACAAAATATAATTATAAAGAAATACCGCAAGTAATAGAATTAAGTGAAAAACTTGGTGCTAATTGGTTTATGGCTTTTAATTTTGTTCCAACTGGTAGAGGAAAAGATATCACAAGTATAGATCTATCCCCTGATGAGCGAGAAGAAATGCTAAAAATGTTATGGAATGAGTTAAAAACAAAAAAGATAAATGTGCTTTCAACTGCTCCGCAGTTTGCACGTGTTGCTCTTCAACAAGAAAAAGAAGAAAAAGAAAAAATAATTCCTACACATTTTTATAATCCAAAACTAGCTGATCAACTTCTTAATCTAGCTGAGTTTATAGGCGGTTGTGGCGCAGGCCGTTTCTACTTGGGGATGCGTTCAAATGGTGATATTCTACCATGTGTGTTTTTCCCTTTAAAAATTGGGAATATTTTAAATGATGATTTTGAAAAACTTTGGATCAACAATAAGGTTTTGCAGAATTTAAGAAACAAGGATTTGCTAAAAGGTTGTAACACCTGTAATTATCGATATTATTGCGGTGGTTGCAGGGCAAGAGCATATGGTTATTCAAATGATTATCTTGCTCCTGATCCAGGTTGTATTTTAAATAAAGGTAGGTGATGAAAAAATGGATGAAAAAACAAAGGGATTAGTAGGTATTGCTGCTTCTGTTGCAGGACATTGTAGACCATGTTATTTGTATAATTTTAAACAAGCAAAAATACTTGATGTATCACTAGATGATATTCATGATGTTGTTGATTTAGCAAGTCGTATTAGTGCAGCAGGTGATAAGGGAATGAATGAGTTTGTATTAAAAACAATTAAAGGGGGAAAAATGAGGTTAAAAAATGAAATTTGAACAATGATATTATCAATGATGTATGTGGTTACAAAATTTTTAATAGTCTCTTATGTTGTTAAACCATTTACACCAGATATTAATAGTAATATTCCTGCTATAATAGTAATTTTCATAGATTTAGTATTTTTTGAGCTCAGATTTATTCCTCTTTAAATTAAGTTTAATAATTTGATGATTTATTCATATATCTTTTTTTTAAACCAAGATTTGACATTATTTCAATTTGACATTTTATCACAAATATTTTTTATATAATATAAAACAAAGTATAACATGCTGGGAGAGTGCAAAAAATCAAAAAGAAAAAAATAATGTGGGTCAATGAATACGACCTAAAATGGATAAAAGAAATTGCAAGAATTCTTTTAAATAAAAATATTGATAATTTATCAAGTAGTCAGATAAGTTTACTTCGTGAATTATACTTAGAAAATCTAAGGGATGGTTTAAAACCCAAGGAAGCAATGGTTAAGGCTTTTCACATAGTTAATTGTTTTAAAACATAAATTAAAAGAAATTAAATAAGTAACTTGAAATTTTGTTGTTTTTATATAATATTTTTTTGATTATAATATTGGATTTTTTCCCTGGTTAATAAACCTTGTTTAATTCTTTTTTCCAGATAATGGATTTTAGAATTTTTTCATCACATTTATTGGCCCATTCTATCCTTTTTTCTGGTGATAATAAAATAATTTTTAAAAAATTATACATATCCCCAACGCCACCAGATAGGTTTACAAGGGGAAACATTAAAAGATATGGTTCGCTTGGATCCATAAGATAAAATAAGCACCAAATCAAAGGTAGTAAATGCAACAAGGACAAAATTTTTTTGTTATTAATGTATTGTTCGTTGTCAAGAAGAAATCCAACTGTAGTCCATTTTGTTATAATAATCGATTTAATTTTTAGTTTATAATAAACTATTACAAGTAAATGTGTTAATTCGTGTAACAAAAATGCAAGAACGAAACCAATGAGTATTTTTAGTATTATGTCCATAATCATCATTATTTTTATTTTTCTAATATTATATTAGTATATATGATATATTTATAATTTTTTATTTATTTTTAAAAATTATTATAAAAATTATTCAAATAAAAATTTTAACAAGAATTAAAAATCAGTAGATTTTTTATAATTAATAAAAATAAAATCATGTATTTTTTCTGAAAATTACATCAAAATAGTTCCCAAAGGCTTTGAAAAACATCTTTAAAAAATCAAAACAAAAAAATATTAAAAATTAAAATTCTTTTATTACAAATAATAAAAAAATTATGGAGTCAAACGTGTTCTATCTCTTGGAAAAAGTATACATTCCCTGATGTTTTTAATATCTAAAAGTTCCATTAAAAATCTTTCAATACCAAAACCAAAACCACCATGAGGCGGCATACCAAAACAAAAGCTCTTTAAATAAGACTCAAAATCTTTTGGATTGAGATTACATTCTATCAATCTCTTTTTTAATAAATCAACTTCATGAATACGCTGACTACCTGATGAAAGCTCAACACCCTTACATTCTAAATCAAAACTATGAGAATAAATATCATCTTCAGGCATGGTATAAAATGGTTTAGTAGCCAATGGATACTTGGTAATAAAATAAAACTCATGTCCTTGTTTTTTCATAATATCGCCAAAAAGTTTTTCTTCCTCAGCACCAAGATCTTCACCCCATTTAATAGAAGAACCATTTTTATTTAAAATTTTGATAACATCATCATATTTCACACGTTTAAAAGGAAGCTTAGGAATAATAATTTTTTTACCTAAGATTTCCAACTCATCACTGCAATAACTTGCTTTTTTCCACATACTAAAAACAAGACATTCTAAAATTTTCATGACATCTTTTTCATCTTTAATAAAAGCCATTTCAACATCAATTGCTGTAGATTCGTTTAAATGTCTACGAGTGTTATGCTCCTCAGCTCTAAAATACCAGGCAATCTCATAAACTCTATCAAAACCTGTGGCCATCATCATCTGTTTATACAATTGTGGAGATTGAGCTAAAAAAGCATCTTTTTCAAAATATTTTAATCTAAAAACATCTGTTCCTCCCTCAGAAGAACTTGCAATAATATTTGGTGTATGAATCTCAATAAAATCATTGGATTGAAGAAAATCATGAGCTTCTTTAATAACTGTGTTTCTAATCTTAAATACCGCCTGTATTCCCTGTTTTCTTAAATCAATAAAACGATTATCTAAACGTGTTTCAAGCTCAGAATCTATCTTATCAACAACACCAAGAGGTAAAGGAGTATGAGCAATAGATAAAATCTCAATCTCTTTTGGAATAACCTCATAACCATTTCTTGCTTGTTTGCTTTTCTTACATAAACCTTTTACAGAAACAACAGACTCACGGGGCACATTGGTTATTTTTTCAAAAAGTTCAGCATTTTCTTTTTTAAAAACAGTAACCTGAAGAGTTCCTTTTCTATCACGCAATATAACGAAACCAATAGAACCAATATTACGAATATCCTCAACCCAACCAGCAACAGTAATATCCTTTCCAAAATCCTTGCTTGAAACATCCTTTGAATAATGTGTTCTATAAACTTCCATAAACTTACCTACATCAAAACAATGAATTTAGTCTTTTTGAAATAAAACAACAGGTATCTTTTAACATTTTTTTATTATCCCATGCCTTAATGATTTTTTCTAAAACAACCTTATTCTCATTTTTTAATTTTTCAACCCATTTTTCAATATTTGGAACAGCTCTAACAACATTATCAACAATTGTGACATGTGCATATCTAGCGGTTCTGGATAAAGGATTTAGATCAATGGCAATGACAGTTTTACCCATGTTAACCAAAGCTTCACATCTATCACCATCCTCAAGAGGAACAAGAACAACATCAGCAGCAAAAATCCCATGTTTATCACATAAACCTCTGTCATGCTTTAAACCAGGTATGTGACAATCTGCATCAATTCCATATATTTTCTCAGCACCCATTTTTTTTAATTCTTTAGCAATCTTTTTAACCCTTTGTTTTGTTCTATGAAAAAGATTAACCTCAATTTTAGCTGGAACGGCTTTGGATAAATCAATGCATTGTTTTGCAGCCAATGCAACAACATTTCCATTAACTGAAATAACAGGATTTTCTGCACAAAGTATCATTGCAGCAGCAACCTTTTCAGCATCCTCAGCAATTTTAATGGTTTTCTCACCAATTAAATAATCAAAAGCCTCCCCACGACCATGAGCAATTAAACCGGTTTCATGAACAATACCTTTTTTCATTGCATTAGAAATTTTTTTTCTTGTTATTAAAGAAAAATAACGTGGATGATTTTTAGGTATTTTACTCATAATCTCAAAACAAATAATAAAAACATATTTTTAAGTCTGTTTATAAAAAAGAAATAAAAAATAGGTAGGTATTTTATTTATCCATACATACTTGGTTGCGGAGCCTGGCTTGGAGAAACCATAGGCTTTGCTTGTTTATGGAATTTTTGTAATTGTTTCTCAATACGCTCTGATTCCTCATACAATGGTGTAACGTTTATTTCAATATCCATTAACAAAGCCATCACGTTTATAGCAGCAGCTGCAGCTCTTGCATCAGGGTAATTTGGATGGGCTTCTGCTAAAACAGAAATTACATCAAAGTTAGATTGTCTACCAAGATTAAGTAAAACACCTGAAACACCAGCAATAATGCCATTTTTAAACTGAGCAATTTTTTTCTCAACCAAAAGCGCTCTAGCATTTTCAGTTGAACCAATTGCATAAGCCTCAACCTCTTCTTCTTCACCAGATTTACCCTCGACAACCATTCCTTCTGGTGATATAAGAAGTTTACATCCTTTTTCACAAACCCATTTCATGATTGACCAAGAAATCGAATTAATTAAATTAGGTTTAGGTTTAAACTCAGAAACAAAAACAACAATTTTTCTACCATTAGAATGGGTCCCAGCATAAATTCTAACTGGTGATAAAGGTTCACCAGTATGAACAACAGATAAGGCTGGAAATTCAGCAGATGAAACACAGCCAATTTGTTTTAGGTTCAAGGCATCAATTAAATAATTAGCAGCAATAGTACTAACCAAACCTATAGAAGGAAAACCAGCAATAACCATTGCATCTTTTAAATCCACTTCTTCAAAAATATTTATCTGAACATCTTCCAAAGCATCACCATTTTTTGAACCATAATACAAATTCTCACATTTAAAATTAATTGATAAATTTTTTATCCTTTAACAACACCCAAAGGAACTAATCTTGCGACTTTTTTTGAGATACCGGCTCCATGTGTTACATCAACAACATTTTTAATGTCTTTATAAGCATCAGGTGCTTCTTCGGCTAAAACCTTGAAACTAGCAGCATGAACATATATTCCCTTGTTTTTAAGTTGTTTAACAATTTCTTCTCCACGCCATTTATTGATTGCTTGATGCCTTGAAAGTAAACGACCTGCACCATGACATGTTGAGCCGAATGTTTCTTCAGATTCTTTTGTTCCTTTTAATAAATAACTTTCTGTTCCCATATCACCAGGTATCAAAACTGGTTGACCAACATCACGATATTTTAATGGTATGTTTTTATTTTCAGGACCAAATGCACGTGTTGCACCTTTCCTATGAACGTAGACTAGTTTCTTTTTCCCATCTATTTCATGTTCCTCTAATTTTGCAATATTATGACATACATCATAAATAATATTCATATCCATGTTTTCGGCAGTATCATGCATCACTTTTTCAAAAGAATCCCTAACCCAATGAACAATAAGTTGCCTGTTTGCCCAAGCAAAATTTGCAGCACAAGCCATAGCTTTTAAATAATTTTGCCCCTCTTTTGAGTTTACAGGTGCGCAAGCAAGTTGTTTATCTGGTAACCAAATATTATATTTTTTCACAGCCTGCTCTAAAATCTGCAGATGATCTGTACAAACTTGATGACCAAAACCTCTGGAACCTGTATGGATCATAACTGTAATCTGACCTATTTCTTTTATGCCAAAAACCTTTGCAGCATCTGGATCGTAAATATCTGCAACCTTTTGTATTTCAAGAAAATGATTACCAGCACCAAGAGAACCAACCTGGGACATGCCTCTTTGTCTTGCCTTTTCAGAAACAGTGGTTATATCAGCAAATTCTAAACAACCATTTTCTTCTAAAAAATCAATATCATGCTTCCATCCATATCCTTTTTCAACAGCTGCACGAGCACCCATTTTTAAAATATCATTAAGCTCAGCTTTGTTTAATTTAATTTTAGCATCAGAGCCAAGACCTGAAGGAACATTTTTGAACATTTCATCAATTAATTCTTTTATCTTTATTTCATTGAGATTATTTATATGTAAATTAGTTCTAACAAGTCTGCAGCCGCAATTGATATCAAAACCAACTCCACCAGGAGAAATAACCCCTGTTTCAGCATCTGTTGCAGCAACTCCTCCAATAGGAAAACCATAACCCCAGTGTATATCAGGCATGGCAAGAGATTTTCCAACAATACCAGGTAGCATAGTAACATTTGCAGCTTGCTCTGGTGCATTATCTGCTCTAATATGAGGAATCATGCTTTCATCAGCATAAATAACAGCAGATGTTTGCATCTTAAGATTATTTTTTTCTCCTTTATAATTTGAAGGAATCTCGTATCTATATTCACCAATTTTATTTAAAGGCCCATTCCAACTCATAAATACTAGTCAAATAAGTCTCATATAAAAAATCTTTCCTTTATAAGATGTAAGAAAAAATGTTAATTATCTTTTCTTTTTAATGTAAGGAACACCGGTTTTTTTATTAATTAATATCTTAAATCCTTTTGGCAATTGTATAGGTTTTGCCATCTTAGGTTGTGATTTACTAAAAAATCTAATAGTTACTTTCTTACCTGATGCTGCTTTTATTTTCTTTTCGTAAAGGGTATATCCTTTATGTACGAAACCTTTTAATTCTTTTTCAGGAGTTTTTTTCTTGTCAATAGTTTTTTTTCTTATTTGTTTTTTTTCTTTAACAGTTTCTGGAATAAATTCTTCTGTGGTTATTTCAGGTAATTTTGCTATTTCTTTTATTATTTTTTTTGCTGTTTTTCTTTTTATTCCTTTTATTTTTCTTAGGTCTTTTATTGTTGCTTTTTTTAGTGATTCTATGGTTGTGTAACCATGGTCGTATAGTAGTATTGCTGTTTCCTCGTTTATGGTTTTAAAGTCTTTGAATATCTCAATTTTTTTATCAAAATCATCAATGGTTTCTCTAAAGATTAATTTTTCATCAGTTAAGATTTCTTCTTTGGTTTCTTTTGGTTTCGTGGTTTTTACGTCATCTTCGTCCCATTCAACAAGCTCTTCTTCAGGAAATTCCTCATCTTTTGTTTTTTCAAAAATTTTTGGTTTTACCTGGATAAATTCAAGCTCAATTTCATCTGGTTTTTCAATTTCTATTAAATCCTTATCATAAATTTTTTCTTTTGGTTTTTCTTCTTTGTACTCAATTTTTTCAATTTTCTTTTTTCCTCTGGAGTGAATAATGACTTTTGGTTTTAATAGTTCTTCATCTTCTTCTTTTAATTTACCTACTGTTTTTGTTATTGTTTTGCTTTCAGAAGATTTTAACCATATTAAAAGTGATTGTAGATGTTTTTCATTTTCTGAAATTTTATATTTTTTAGAATCACCATTAAGAATACTGTATAATTGTTCAATATTATTTTTTTTCATACAACCTTCCCATTACAATTTATATTTATTAAATAGTTGCCCCTTTATTTAATATTTCCTATAATTAAGTATAAAATGATTATTATATTAATATTTTTAATAATTGAATGTTATTATTGTTTTTTATTGTATTTTTTCTTTTAAAAAGATTATTAAGCACTTTTTACATCTCTTTTTTTTTGATTTATATGAATTTTAAAGGCAAAGATGTTATATCAATAAGAGATTTTACTAAAAAAGAAATTGATTATATCCTTGATTATGCTAAAAAAATGATACCATATGCAAAGGGAGAAAAATACAATCCAATATTAAAGGGTAAGGTTTTATCATCTCTTTTTTTTGAGCCAAGTACCAGAACCAGGCTCAGTTTTGAAACTGCTATGAACAGACTTGGTGGTCGAGTGATAGGTTTTGCAGATCCCTCTGGTACTTCACAGAAAAAAGGTGAAAGCCTGGCTGATACAATACGTATGGCAGATTCATATAGTGATGTAATTGTTATAAGGCATCATCAGGAGGGCGCAGCAAAACTTGCTGCTGAATTTGCAGATATTCCAGTGATTAACGGTGGAGATGGTGCAGGTCATCATCCAACACAGTGTCTTCTTGATTTATTTACAATCCGTGAAGAAAAAAAATCAATAAAAAATAAGAAAATTGTTTTAGTTGGGGATTTAAAATATGGTAGAACAGTTCATTCTCTTGCTTATGCTTTAGCTCTTTATAATGCAGAATTAACCTTTGTTTCACCTGCTACTTTGAAAATGCCGGTAGAAGTTATCAATGATTGTAAAGAACTTGGGGTTGAACCTTTGCAAACATCTAGTTTAGACAAAGCAGTTAAAGAAGCAGATGTTTTATATGTAACTAGAATTCAAAAAGAGCGCTTCCCAGATATGGAGGAATATGCTAAAGTTGTTGGCTCTTATAAAATTAATTTAGAGCTTTTAAAAGAAGCAAAAAAGGATGTTATTGTTATGCATCCATTACCACGAGTTATAGAAATTGATCCAGAGGTTGATAAAACCCCTCATGCTCTTTATTTTAAACAAGCGTTTAATGGTGTTCCAGTTAGAATGGCATTACTATCTTTAATTATTGAGGGGCGATTATGAAAAAAGAACTCAAAATACCTTTGATTAAAGACGGTACTGTTATTGATCATATAACAGCAGGTAATGCTGTTAAGGTTTTACATATACTTGGAATCCCCAAGTCTACTTCTTCTGTTGTAAGCGTTGCAATGAATGTTAAAAGTAAGATGGGAAAAAAAGATATTGTTAAGGTTGAAAATCGAGAGCTTGATCCACAAGAAGTAGATAAAATTGCACTTATTGCCCCAAAAGCTACAATTAATATTATACGTGATTATAAGGTTGCAAAGAAACATAAAGTAGAGCTGCCTGATGAAATAGTTGGTATAGTTAGTTGTTCAAATCCTACATGTATTTCAAATGCAAAAGAACCTATTAAAAGTCGTTTCAAGGTTGTTTGTAAAGATCCACCAAAAATAAAATGTTATTATTGTGAACGTGAACCTGAGGATATTGCTGATAGAATTATCTGATTTCTTTGAGAATCTCTTCCGCTCTGTCTAACTTGATTTTTCCTTCTTTTACCATCCTTTCTGCAACTATGTCTATTTCATCTCCTTTAGCACCAGCCATGACAGCAATGTTTTTTGCATGAAGAGACATATGCCCCCTTTGTATTCCAACAGTTGATAAT
>JBNVCE010000031.1:0-4884 GCA_050410885.1 Thermoplasmatota archaeon
AAAAAAAGGAGAAATACCAACAGTTGAACAGGTACAAGATATCGTTGAAAAAACACTAATTGAGGAAGGACATGCAAAAACTGCCAAGGCTTATATTCTATATAGAAAACAACACCAGGACATAAGAGAAATAGGCGGATTACTCAAGGACATAGATATTGTTGATGGATATCTTAGTATGATGGATTGGAAGGTTAATGAAAACAGTAACATGGCTTATTCACTACAAGGATTAAATGTTTATGCAACAGAAAATATTATTTCTCATTACTGGTTGAATAAAATTTATCCCCCTGAAATAGGCGAAGCACACACAAAAGGATCATACCACCTTCACGATCTTGGTACACTTGGCGCGTATTGCGTGGGGTGGGATTTAAAAGATATTTTACTACTTGGTTTTAGAGGAGTTTCTGGAAAAATAGAAAGCAAACCAGCAAAACATTTCAGCACAGCACTGATGCAAATAGTAAACTACCTGTACACTTTGCAAGGAGAAGCTGCAGGTGCACAAGCATTATCAAACTTTGACAGTCTACTTGCACCATTTATTAGATACGATGGTTTGAATTATAAAGACGTAAAACAAGAAATGCAGAAATTCTTATTCAACATGAACGTCCCTACACGCGTGGGCTTCCAGTCTCCTTTTTCCAATTGTACCATGGATCTTACTGTTCCAGAATATATGAAGGATGAACCTGTGATAATTAGTGGGGAATTAAAAAATGATACTTATAGTGATTTTGCAGACGAAATAGACATGATAAACAAATCTTTTGCTGAGATTATGTATGAAGGTGATGCTAAAGGAAGACCTTTTACCTTTCCCATACCCACTATAAATATCACTAAGGATTTCAAATGGGATAATGAAAATCTGGATTATTTATGGAAGATGACTGCAAAATACGGTATACCATACTTTTCAAATTTTATTAATTCAGATATGAAACCAGAGGATGCAAGAAGCATGTGTCCCTTGGCTGGAGATGAAAAAGTTCTCATTAGATCATCCCGAGAAAGAATTGTTGAATATTCAACAATTAGAAATATATACGAAGGAAATAGTAACCAAGAGGAATACGAAATCTATAGTGCTGGTAAATTTGTCAAGGGAAAATTTAACAAATGGAATGACCAACAAATGATAAAAGTTAAACTGGAAAATGGTCATGAAATAAAAATGTCATCACATCATTTAAATTATATTATGAACGGCCCAAAGGAAAATAAAGAGCATGTGGTAAAGGCAAGTGAACTAAAACCTGGAATGTATCTCCCATATTCTCTAAAACCATATGTTGGTTCTGGTGGAACAAAAGATTTAGGATATTTTGTTGGAGCATATGCTGGGGTTGGTTCCTTTGATGATGATACATCAGTGGTATTTTCATTAGAAAATCATTATAAAAAGAAGCTTATAACAAAGCTTATCAAAATAGCTGAGAAATATTTTGGTGCTCATTGTACAATTATTACTGATAAAAAAACAAAATTAACAACATTAAAAGTGCACTCTAAAGCAGCTGTTGGATTATGCAAAGATTATGTAGAAGGAATAAAAAGAAATAAAAAATATAGTGCAAGAATTTTTACAACTAGCAAGGAATTTAGAGAAGAAGTACTTAATGGTCATTATGACACTAATGGTGGGAAAAACAGAATCTATACATCTTCACTTCAAATGGTAGAGACCTTAAACATGTTGGCTGCAACTTTAGGTACTATTACAAGTATCTATGAAGATGCAAGAGAGGGAAGACTTGGTAAAGAACCAAACTATGCTGTGTTAATATACAAATTAAATGGGAGGAACTATGGTGACACTTGGTTTAAGAAAAACAATAAATTATGGGTAAAAATAAAAGAAATTACACCAATTAGTAATAATGCTGCTTATTGTTTCGTAGTAAAAAATGGGGCACCTATTTTTACTGTGGGTACAACAGGAATTTTAACGCATAACTGTCGCTTGAGGCTGGATAATCGTGAACTACGTAAAAGAGGTGGTGGGCTTTTTGGTGCATTTCCAAAAACAGGTTGTTATGATGAAAAAACCGAGGTACTTACTGAAAATGGTTGGAAATTTTTTAAAGATGTAAATAAAAATGAAAAAGTATTTACTTTAACTAAAAATAATGAAATCAAATTACATAAACCAATAAGATTTTTTGAATATAATTATGATAATGAAATGTATCATTTTAAAACAAGATCTCTTGATTTACTAGTTACTCCAAATCATCGAATGTTGGTAGATAATAATAGGACGAAAGAAAGAAAATTTGTAGAGGCCAAAGATTTAAAACCTGATACTCACCTCATCCCTAAACAAGGCATTTGGAATTGTTCAATGAAAAGATTCTTTGAATTACCATCTGTACCAATATTTGGTGGTTCAGGTCCTAATTCGAGTTTTTCTGATGAAGAAATAGAAAATATAAGACTTGAAAAAAGAAATGGAAAAAGCATAAATCAACTTGCCAAGAAGTACAATTGTAAACCTGTTACTATTTATAATATTTGTAAACATTCTAAATATGGTAATAGAGAAAGAGTAAGAGTTAGATATGAAACTTCTCCTTTAAAAATAAAAATCGATAATTGGTTGAAGTTCTTTGGTTTATGGTTAGCAGAAGGCTCTACAGATAATGAAAAAATTGCTAAAAGCCATGGATATAGGACAGTTATTTCTCAAATAAATAAACAAAAGAGAAAAGAGATTAAGAAGGTGTTAGACTCTTTACCTTTTAATTATTATTTAGAGGGAGAAACTGATTTTGTTATCTGTAATAAACAACTTTGGTCTTATTTGAGACAGTTTGGTGGTGAATATACTAAATTCATTCCACGTGAAATCAAAGAATTACCTAGAAAAAAATTGAAAATTTTGTTCGATTGGATGGTAAAAGGGGATAGACATGTACGTAAGAGTAATGGGCAGATTAATTATTGGACAGCTTCTAAAAAATTAGCAGATGATATACAAGAAGTTGTTATGAAAATAGGCTGGCTTGCTACAATAAAAGCAGGGAATAAAAACATTTCAGAAATAAAAGGTAGAAAAGTAAAATCAGGAATTGTATATTCAATTGGTGTTCATCAAAAATCAAAACATTTTAGATTAAGGAAAAACAGCATAAATAAAAAACATTATAAAGGAAAGGTTTATTGCCTAGAAGTTCCAAATAATGCACTTTATGTAAGAAGAAACGGAAAACCTTGTTGGTGTGGAAATTCTATTGGTGTTGTAACTATAAACATGCCACAGATTGGTTATCTAGCTAAAGATGATAATGATTTTTTTGAAAGACTAGATAAACTGATGGATTTAGCAAAGCAAAGCCTTGAAATAAAAAGAGAGGTTATTGAAAACTTAACATTCAGTGGTTTACATCCATATTCTCGTTTCTATTTAAGTGATGTTAAAAAGAGTCTTGGTGAGTACTGGAAAAACCATTTCTCCACAATAGGTCTATTAGGAATGAACGATGCCCTACTTAATTTTATGAACAAAAGCATAGGAGATAAGGAGGGTAAAGCCTTTGCTGAGAAAGTACTTGATCATATGCGGGATAAATTGATTGATTATCAGAAAGAAACAGGTAATATTTATAATCTTGAGGCTACTCCTGCTGAAGGCTGCTCATATAGGCTTGCAAGGATTGATAAAGCACAATATCCAGATATTCGTATATATAACCAAGAAAAATATAACGGTGGACGTAGAGGAGATGTTGAACCATATTATACAAATTCAACGCAGTTACCAGTTGGGTTTACAGGCGATATTTTTGAGGCACTTGACTTGCAAGATTCACTGCAATCAAGATATACTGGTGGAACAGTTCTTCATGTTTTTATTAGTGAGCATGATCCGGATCCTTATGCTATTAAAAAATTAATTAGGAAAATAGCGGAAAACTATACTTTACCCTATTATACAATTACACCAACTTTTAGTATTTGCCCCAGACATGGGTATTTACCTGGGGAGCATAAGTATTGTCCTAAATGTGATGAGGAAATAGGTTATAAGGAAGGTGATTAAATGAAAGATGAAGATCTTAAAAGTAAAAGAACAGAATGTGAGGTATACTCCCGCGTTGTTGGGTATTTAAGGCCTGTTAAACAGTGGAATAAGGGTAAACAACAGGAGTTTTCAGATAGAAAAATGTTTAAAATAATGGAAGAAAAAGAACTGGCTGTTAAATGAAAATAGGTGGTTTTCTAAAAACATCACTTCTTGATTACCCAGGTTTTATCAGTGCAATAATTTGGACAGTTGGATGCAACTTTCGCTGTCCTTTTTGTTATAATAAAGATTTGGTTTTGGGTAATGTGGAGTTTATTTCCAAGCAGGAAATATTGTCTTACCTTGAAAAAAGAAAGGGTATGCTGGAAGCGGTTGTTATAACAGGTGGGGAGCCGCTTTTACAAGAAGATGTTTTAGTTTTTGCAAGTGAAATAAAAAAACTAGGTTATTTACTTAAAATCGACACAAACGGAAGTTATCCTGAAAAACTTCAAGAACTTGTTAATAAAAAACTTGTTGATTATGTAGCAATGGATGTAAAAGCACCAAAAGAAAAATATGACAAAACAACTGGTGTGAAAACTGATTTAAAAAAAATAGAAAAATCAATAGAGATTATAAAAAATGATGCACCTGATTACGAGTTTAGAACAACGTTTGTTCCTCAACTTCTTAAAAAGGAAGATATCGTAAAAATTGCTAAATGGCTGGAAGGTGCTAAAAATTTCTACCTTCAACAGTTTAGTAATAATCCACCTTTGATTTCCAATAAGTTTAATGATGTATCAACTTATTCAAAAAATTATTTAATTGAAACTTTGAATGAGATAAAAACATACTTTAAA
>JBNVCE010000031.1:4896-11230 GCA_050410885.1 Thermoplasmatota archaeon
TTGTGATGTTAGAGGATTATAATTAATTAAAGAAAATACAAGGTTGAATGTTTATGGATTACGAGCTTGCAATTATTGGTGCAGGACCTGCAGGTTTTGCAGCTGCTATTTACGCAGGTAGGTCTGGAATTAAAACCGCTATTTTTGATAAAGGGCTTGGCGGTGGTCTTGCAAATTTTTCTCCAAGAATTGATAACTATCCTGGTTTTGAATCAATCTCAGGTATGGATTTAATGGAAAAAATGAAGCAGCATGCAATTAAATATACAAAATTTTTTTTCACAGAAGAAGTTAAAAAAATAAAAAAAACAAATGATGAATTTGAGATAACAACTGATAAAAAAACATATATTGTAAAAGCAGTTATTCTCTGTATGGGTACAGAATATCGTAAATTAAATGCACCTGGCGAAAAAGAACTAACTGGTAAAGGGGTATCATATTGTGCAACATGTGACGGATTTTTTTTCAAAGGAAAAAAAGTAGCGGTAGTTGGTGGTGGAAACTCTGCTTTAATAGAATCAATTTTTTTAAAACAAGTAGGTTGCAAAGAAGTGTTTTTGATTCATAGACGTGATCAATTGCGTGCTGAGAAAATTTATCAGGATGAAGCATTACAAAAAGGTGTGAAAATAGTTTTTAACACACATGTTGAAAGTATTCATGGAGCTGAAAAAGTTGAATATCTGCAAGTTCGTAATGTAAAGACAAATCAAAAATCTAAAATTTTTGTTGATGGGGTTTTTATCTCCATTGGTGAAGACCCACAAAACACCCTTGCAAAAGATCTTGGCTGTAAGGTTGATGAAAAAGGTTTTGTAATTGTTGATAAACAGCAAAGAACAAACATTAAAGGTGTTTATGCAGCAGGTGATTTAACAGGTGGTTTAAGGCAAGTAATCACCGCCTGTGCTGCTGGTGCTGTTGCAGCTACTACTTCAGCAGAAGTACTGGGTAAAATGTATCCTTATTAATCTAATAATTTAATAATGTTAAACTCCTTGTTTTTTATTAGTTTTATCAATCTATCTGCATTTGTTTTAACAATTTTTGTCATTTTACCAGATAATTTTTTTGGTTGAATACCAATGAAAATTATTTTTTTTACATATTTTTCAAGATAGTTTATTAAAACAGAAACTGGTATTCCATGGGTACTTATGTGCATTGTACCTATTTTTTCTTTTGGTACAATTCTGATTTCACCAAAATTAAGCCCCATTTCAACAGCATCTACTATGATGAGGCAATCAGGTTTTTTGTTTTTAACTTCTGATGTGTAATTTTCTGGAATATTTTCACAATCAATAACAAAAAGATCTTTGTTATGTATTTTTTTTAATTCATCTGCAATGTAAGGGCCGACAAAGTCATCTCCACCTTCCCGGTTACCTATGCACATTATTAGGTATTTCATTTATTTGTTTTAACAATGAAAAATAGATAAAATTATCGTATTTTAAAAAGTTTAAAAATTAATCTTCAAAAAGATTTATGAACTTGAATTTTTCAGAATCAAAAAGACCTTTATCAGTAATTTTTAATTTTGGAATAACAGGAAGTGCCATGAATGAAAGGCTCATAAAAGGTGATTTTAATTTTGTACCAAGGGATATTGCTGCATTGTTTATCTCTATATATTTCTTGGCAACTTGATCGTAACTTTTGTCACTCATTATCCCTGCAATTGGAAGAGGAAGAACAGTTTCAAAATTTTTACCAACTGCACTAATACCACCTTTATTTTTGATAATCAGATTTACAGCTTTGCATATATACTCATCTGTAACACCAACAGCAATAATATTATGTGAATCGTGTGCAACACTTGAAGCAATTGCCCCGTCTTTTAGTCCAAAATTCTTAATAAAAGCAATGGAAGGTTTTTCTTTTTTGTACCTGTTTATTATTGAAATTTTTAAAATATCATTATCAACATCAGAAACAACATAACCATTTTCGATTTTAGGTTTTTGCTTAATTTTTTCTGTAAAAATTTGGCTGTCAATTGCAACAATAACATTCATTTTTTCTGCAGAAGAACTTAAAGCAAAATCATTGGGCCTTAATTTTTTAATGTTGAACTTGTTTATTTTTTCAGATTTAACTTTGTTCATCAGGGTTTTACCTGATTTTGCAACCTCAACTCCATTTATAATAGTTGAAATTACATTAAGTTTATCCAGATCATCAATAACTAGAAAATCAGCAAAATCACCTTCTCTTAATAAACCAACATCAAGGTTGTAATGTTTAACTGGATTAAGTGAAGCAGCAATTAAAACCTTCATTGGATCAATTTTATTTTCTAATGCTTTTTTAACCATAAGGTTTATATGACCTTTAACTAAATCATCAGGGTGTTTATCATCACTACAAAACATGCAGTTTTGCCAATAGTTTTCTAAAAGTGGGATAAGTTCTTGTAAATTTTTTGCAGCAGAGCCTTCTCTAATTAATATCTTCATACCAAGTTTTATTTTTTCATACGCTTCTTCAAAATCTGAGCTTTCATGATCTGTTATTATTCCTGCTGATACGTATTTTTTTAGTTTTTCCCCTGTTAAACCTGGTGCATGACCATCAATTGGTTTTGAATATTTCTTAGCTATTGCAATTTTTTTCATTACCTCAGAATCATCATATATTACACCTGGATAGTTCATCATCTCTGCAAGAAATTTTATATCATTTCTTTTCAGCAGTGTTTCAACATCAGATGTTGTTATCACACCACCAGTAGTTTCAAAAGAAGATGCTGGTACGCAGGAGGGTGCACCAAAGTAGAATTTAAAAACAACTTTTGATGCATTATTAATCATGTAACTAACACCTTTTATTCCTAGTACATTTGCTATTTCATGCGGGTCAGCAACAGCGGCAACAGTTCCATGAATAACTGCTACTCTTGCAAATTCTGAAGGGGTAAGCATTGAGCTTTCTATGTGTATATGTGCATCTACAAAACCTGGGATTATGTAATTTTTAAGATTTTGATTCTTTTTAACAATCTCAGAAATTTTTCCATTTTCTATTTTAATTGTTCCAGGAAAAATTTTTTGATTAATTAAATCAACAATGTTTCCTGATATTTCTTTTTTCATTTTATCCACTTTGAATATTTTTATGTAAAGCAAAAAGCTTTTTTAGTTATTTTCATTCGTAAAAGCTTATGTCAGCTAAAATAGGAATTATTGGTGGTAGTGGTTTATCTAAGATAGGAATAATAAAAGATATAGAGGAGCTTGGGGTTAATACTCCCTTTGGAAGTCCCTCTGAAAAAATAATTTTAGGTAAAATTGGTAAAATTGATGTTGCGTTTTTATCAAGACATGGTAAAGACCATACAATTCCTCCTCATAAAGTAAACAACCGTGCTAATATCTTTGCTTTAAAAGAGTGTGGTGTTGAGTATCTTATTTCTACTGCTGCTGTTGGGAGTTTAAAAAAAGAAATAAAACCACAGGATTTTGTTATTGCCAGTCAACTAGTTGATAAAACTGTTAAGCGTTCAAATACTTTTTTTGATGAAGGGGTTGTTGCTCATGTTGGGTTTGCTGATCCTTTTTGTAAGATCTTATCAGATCTTGCTTTTAATACTGCAAAAGAGGAAGGGGTAAATGTTCATCATGGAACTTATATTTGTATGGAAGGGCCTCAGTTTTCTACAAGAGCTGAATCAAATCTTTACAGAAGCTGGGGCGTGGATATAATTGGTATGACCCTAGCACCTGAAGCTAAACTTGCCCGTGAAGCTGAAATGTGTCTTTCTGCAATTTGTTCTGTGACAGATTATGATTGTTGGTATAAAGGAAAAGAAGACGTAAGTGTTACTTCTGTTGTTGAAACTATGAAGAAAAACAGTGTTCATATGGCTAATATTATTAAAAATCTTGTACCAAAGATAAAATATGAAAGAACCTGTGAATGTCATAATGCATTAGACTCTGCATTAATCACCCCTGTTGATTTGATACAAAAGTATGGTAATGCTCAAGTTTCTAGGGTTTTACTTAAAAGATTTTTAAAATAAAAAATCAGATGATTTTTTATATACAATAGTTTTATGGGAGGAAAAATTATGAGAAAAATAATTGTTTTTGGCAGTGTCATTATGGCATTGCTGATGCTTATAGGTGCAATATTAATCGCAACTATGCCTCATGGTAAAAGTATTGAACCAGAATATGCGCAACCAGAATTAAGAGCAGATTTAATGGTATGAAGTCTAGATGTTGATACTCTAGGTGGAGGGAATTACAGATTAAATGTTGTAATAAAGAATGTAGGTAATTTAAGTGCTGGTCCATTTTATGACTGTATTTGGTGGGATGATAATACAAATTATGTAATGATATTTATCATTCTGGTCTAGGTGCTTTACAAACAGACTCTTACCACGTAGATTTTTTAGCACAGAGAGGATAGCATAAAATTACAGTAAAAACTGATTGTTATAATCAAGTGGTTGAATGGAATAAAGTAAACAATTACGATGATATATGGTATTATTACCGGTGGCTATAATGATATTTTTTAAAAAATTTCAGATAGAATTAAATATAATAAGTAAGTTATTTAAATTATAATAAGAATTTGGTTCGAGTGTATATGTTTAAAAAAAATAAGCATCTACAGAATAATATTATTGTTTTTATTGATTTGTATCATGACTGGTACACATGCTAATATTATAAAATCAAATAATTTTTTTAATATCAATAATAAAATTGATAAAGACTCACTATTAAATACAAATTATATTCTAAAGAATGTTGACTTGAATTATCTAAAACCAAGTAATAAATTAGATTATCCTGATTATGATACAGGGGACTTAGATACACCATTGTTTAATTTTATTGAGCTCATGAATGAATCCAAGCAAACTGCTTGGGGATTATCCTATGCTGATTTTAACTATGATGGTAACATGGATTTTGCAGTAACCTATGCCGATTGTTCATTGCTGTTTTCTCATTTTTTAATTTTTTTACAACAATGGGCAAGGAAACTTTACAAAAGATGAAGTTTATAGATTTTTTGATAATAATATCAAAAGTATTACAGCAGGTGATTTTGATGGTGATGGTGATATTGATTTCCTTGTTGCAGCAAGAGTCAAGAATTATTTTGGTCATATTTGGTTTAAACAAAATATGATGGTTGAATCTAATTATTCCATTGTTTTTGAACCTGGTCCTGGGATAATTATTGCTGATATTAATTCAAGTTATTGCATACAAGGAACCGCATCATTAACGTCTCTTGATTATAACAATGATGGGAAAATGGATTTTATTGCTGGCATTGCCGATGAAGCATATCTTTATATGAACAAAGGAGAGTTTTATCAACCGTTTTACATTTGTACGCTTCTTCTTGCATAGAAGGTTTCAATGATGATTTAACATTTGGTGGATTGACATCAGCAGATTATGATAATGATGGGTTTACAGATGTTGTCATGGGTGGAGATCAAGCTTATGTACGGTTATTAATCAAAAAACATGCATTGGCTGTAATTGCACGGCCTTAAAAATACATATTGGTATTGGTTTGATACAGAAAAATATCCGATTTTTAGATACGGTAAAAAAGCAGTTTGTATAGGGAAAATCACACTGGGTGTTACTGAATTGGAGGATTTATCAAGGGTTGAATTTTATATTGATGGTAAGTTAAAAGGTATTGATACGTCTACACCATTTAATTATACATTGAAAACTGTTTCGCTTTTTAGTTTTCACTGTACTGTAAAAATAGTTGCTTACGATTCTGTTGGTGAACAATGTTCATCAGATGAATTTAAGATATGGAGAAAATATATTATTCTAATTTTTATTACTCTTTTTAATATTATTCTGTACAACTATTAGGAGCAGAACGATGACATAAGAGTTGAGTTTACTTATGGACTTTAATAAAGTATAGAAAATAGTTCTTAACGCGGTTCTAAAAATATTGATAAATAAAGTGTAACGTGGTTAAATTAAATTTTAGATTCCCTATTTTTTAGCATATATTTAGTTAATTATTGATTATTTTAGTCAGATTCAAAGGGATTTATAAAATTAGAATTTTTTTTATCTGGCTTTTTTCTTGTTTCTTCTTGATAAAATAAACAATAATAACCAAATTACACCAGAGAAAGTATCTGCAACAACTGAAATATATAGATTTAAAGTAAAAAATGTTATTGCAAGAGTAAACAAACCTATTGTTGTTAATGCTGCTGTATACTCATTTAAAACAGTTTTTTTATCCCATACATCTTTTAATTGTGGAATTAGTATGAAACCAAACAGTACACTTACAACTGCAATTACAATAT
>JBNVCE010000031.1:11240-15285 GCA_050410885.1 Thermoplasmatota archaeon
TCTTGCCAAATCATTCTACAACCAAGAAACACAGAAGTTAAATAAAACTTATGTATCAAGAATAAATCCTAGTGATTCTTATGGCAGAAAAAATTCAACTTGCACAAGGTGCTGGCGGGCAGTTAATGGATAAACTAATTAAAGAAAAAATATTAAAATATTTTAAAAAAAATCAAGCAAATGCAGAAGTTTCTTTAACAATGCTTGATGACTCAGCTGTAATAGATGATATTGTTTTTACAACAGATTCACACACAGTTTATCCAATAATTTTTCCAGGAGGAGATCTAGGTTCACTTGCTGTTGCAGGAACTATTAATGATATATCTGTTATAGGTGCAAAACCTATTGCTCTTTCTGCTGGTTTTATTGTTGAAGAAGGTCTTTCAATAGAAATTTTTGAAAAGATAGTAAAGAGTATGAGCAAAGTTGCAAAAACTGCAGGCGTACCAATAATTACAGGTGATACAAAAGTAGTTGAAAAAGGAGCAATACAGGAATTTATGATAAACACAAGTGGAATAGGTAAAAGAACAACTTTACTTGATAATAATATTAAATTAGTTAAAAAATACCGCAGTTTTAACAGCAGATGGCTTTTAGACTCCAACTTAAGAAATGGGGATAAAATAATTCTATCTGGAAATATTGGTGAACATGGTATAACACTTATGTCTTTTAGAGAAGGTTATGGTTTTGAAACAAAAATAAAATCAGATATAGCTCCTGTTAATGGTCTTATGGAAAAGGCTTTATCTGTTGGCGGCATTGTTTCAGCAAAAGATCCAACTCGCGGAGGACTTGCAAACACTGTTTGTGAATTTTCAGATAAATCAAATATTGGAATTATTCTTAAAGAAGAAAAAATCCCAATCCCAAATGGTGTAAAAGCAGCTTGTAATATGCTTGGAATTGATCCTTTGGAAATTGGTAACGAAGGAAAAGTGGTCTTAGGTGTAGTTAAAGAAAAAGCAGATGAAGTTTTAGAAGCAATAAAAAAACATCCTTTAGGCAAAAATGCTGCAATAATTGGTGAAGCATCAAAAAAGATAAATGGTGTTGTTTTAGAAACAAAAGTTGGAGGTAAAAGAAATCTGCACAAACCATTAGGTGATCCTGTTCCTCGTATTTGTTAAATAATGTCCGGCATTACCCTAAAAGTCGAATTTGACTTAAAAGTCCAGGATCTGACTTAAAAGTCATGGATTTCTCGCTCGGATTTGTAAAGTTGCGGTTTACATGGTGAGCAATTGTTGGATTTACCCTTTTTTGCATATCCCATCTAGTAGAAAAAATGAATACTTTTTCTTTAATTATTTCGGGATGAAACCCTTTTAAATGAAAGATTTAAATATCATTAATATCCTTAATATAATGGAAAGAGGTCAGCCATGTGAAGTTAATAAGATAGCTAGTCCGTGTTCTATAAGGTTCTGTCCGTTTTGATGCAATGTTTGTGTGACACTCAGCAGGATCTCGTAATTTCTTGCACCTTGTTCTGAGCGATTTCCGCCGCTGATTTTCCGTGCAATCACTGGAGGTCGGATTGCTCGTTCTGCTCGATTATTGGTGCCTTCGACATGTGAATTTCGTACAAACTCGAATAGGTTGTCTTTTTCGTTGAGTAGGTTCACAACAAATCGATGGCAATGAGAGGACTTGTAGTGGTGATTGAATGCATCTACTATGGTTTGAAACAAGATATCAATATCCTTATCGGTTCCTTTGTGGTCATAGGTTTTTGCAGCAGCATAGATTTCTTTCACTACTTGAAGAATCTGTGCTCCTTCTTTTCCGTAGAAATGAGCGAGTTCTTCAGCGTTCTTAATGATATGTGTCCAACAATCCTGCTGAATATTTTTTGTTTTCTGCGCAGGTGTGGTATACGCAGAAAAACGATCATGGATGTCAAAACCGTTATGTTTTTTCCCAAGAACATTCAAAGGAACGGTATGACTGCGTGATGAGGCGATCTTGTACAAGGTTTTCACCTGTGGTGACAAACACCCAAAGATTCGTGTTTTTCCCCATTGATCTGCTAGATGGTTTCATCTATATTTCGCGCTGGTGCATCTCGAATACCCTCGATTAACTGTTGATAATAAGGACCGAATGCTTGAGCAACCTGTACGAGGATGTGAATCACTTCGCCTTCAGATAGTTTCAACCCGAACAACCGTTTAAACATCACGGAGATTGCCTCCTCAGTCATCCGGAGATGAACCTTAAGCCAGGTGACAATGAGCATGATAGGGAGGCTAAAACGTGCTTTGGGCAGCACCCCGGTAACTGGTGTCTCCACCAGTTTTTTACAGGTGCGGCAATACCATCGTTCAATCTCCAATCGGACGACAATTGGTGTATAAACCGGGATGTCCTCATAGGTCCGTGTCCGTATCTGCTGGGCTTTTTTACTTAACTGAGTCCTACCACATTCAGGGCATACCAGGACAGGTATCCGACGAACAAAGTCAATATGATCTGGCATGGAACGAAAATAGGGTTTATGACCGGGTTTTGCACCAGGCTTTTTTGGTGTCGATGACTGATTAACAGATTTGAAAGCATAGGGTTTACCATCTTTTACACCTACATTCGGTGGATGTTTCTTTTTATATTCCTCAAAATCTGTTTTTATCTTCTGCAACTCTCTTTCCAGTTCTTGGATTCGTTGTTCCAGTTTTTGAATATACTGTACTGCTTCAATTGGCCAGTTATACATCCCATCAATGTAGGTATGTAATAGGTGAACTTGTGCAAGGATTTTTCGGTTCTTCTTGGTTCTTCATCTGGCAACTTCAGAACACTGACCTCTTTCATATAATGATAAACAGTATTAGGGAGGAAAAATTATGCAAAAAAAAATTTTAAAAAAGAAAGGTTTTGCAACAATTTCCCTTTTTATCTTAATTGTAATTGGATTTTTTCCAGTTGCTCAGGGTTTAACAATAAAAGAAAAAACTACCTTTTTAAAAACTACTTTGAATACTCAAAATAATGGTACCTTATCAGGTTTTGGAAGAGACCCTAATACTAATCCAATTGAAGGTGCACTAGTTCGCGTATATTTTCATGAAACATATCGTGAAAACTATAGTGATTCTAATGGTTATTATCAAGTTACAGATATTCCTCTTTGTTATTGTTTAAAAATGCAACATGTTCAAAAGAAGGATATAAAACTGAATGGGTTTTACTAAGTATTGGTGAAAATACAACGTATGATTTTACCCTTTATCCACTGGATTCTTGTTATCCAGTTTTTAATGGTACCATGGGATGGAATGGTTGGTATGTAAGTCCTGTGGAAGTAAGTTTTGTTTATGATCATGAAGAAGTTGCAGAGATTTGGTATTACTACAAAGGATGGAATAATTATACTGAGCCATTTATAATCAATGAAGAAGGAGCAATTACTGTTGAATATTATTGGATAGACCATGATGGGATGCAATCCACAATTCAAAACTTTATTTTAAAAATTGACTACACTCCACCAATAACAAATCTTCAATGGGAGGTTTTTAAACAAGGTTTAACCTGGTATGTTATAAGATTTAAATTAACTGCTGTTGATTCAATTAGTGGTATGAATCCTTATTTAAGGATTTATTTAAACAATCTACTACATGGAGAATTTAATGTATTTACCTGGCCTACTATTGAATTTGAAATACATTGGTTAAAAATTTTTAAAAATTTTACCTTTAAATTTATTTGTTTTGATAATGCAGGAAACATGGCATACCAGTTAGTAAATGGTTCAGATATTAATCCTATAAATATTAATCAAAAAGTGTATGTTCAAAAACTTTTTAATTCATATTTTCAAAGTTTCTTTTGGTATTTCAAAAAATTTTTCTTAATTTTTAAAATATAATTTCCCTAAAAATCTCACAAATTTTTAAATAGCATATTTGATTACCAAACAGAGCATTTAGTTTTAATGGAGGCATAGTTCTATGGCAAAAGGTCTTTCAAAATCTTTTAAAAAAGCTTTATGGGTTTACCATTGTAACTCTGGTTCTTGTAATGGTTGTGACAT
>JBNVCE010000032.1:0-10152 GCA_050410885.1 Thermoplasmatota archaeon
AGAAATACAACCATTCCCACTAAAAAAAGTAAGATATTTTCAACAGCAGCAGATAATCAAACAAGTGTTGAAATCCATGTTTTACAAGGTGAGCGTCCAATGGCTGCTGACAATAAAAGTTTAGGTAGGTTTCATCTAGATGGAATTCTTCCTGCTCCAAGGGGAGTTCCACAAATTGAGGTCACATTTGATATTGATGTTGATGGTATTTTAAAAGTTTCTGCTAAAGATCTTGGAACTGGAAGAGAGCAATCGATTCGTATAACTGGTTCAACAAAACTTTCTGATAGTGAAATTGAGAGGATGAAAAAAGAAGCAGAAATGCATGCTGAAGAGGATAGAAAAAGAAAGGAAAAAGTTGAAATTAGAAACAATGCTGATAATCTTGTTGCTAGTACTGAAAAAACACTCAAAGATCTTAAAGAAAAGTTTTCAAAAGAAGATAAAGAAAACATTGAAAATGCGTTAAAACAACTAAGAGAAGCACTCACAGGTGATGACATTGAAAAAATTAAAGAAAAATCTGAAGAGCTTTCAAAAGCTTTACAAAAAGTTTCTACAACAATTTATCAACAAGCAGCGCAGCAGGCTTACCAGCAAAGTACTGGCGAAAATAAGTCTAGAAAAAATAAATCATCAGAAAACAATGATACTATAGATGCTGATTACAAAGTAAAGGATAACAAAAAGTAAATATTACATTTTTTTCTTTTTTATATTTTAAATTATTTATATTGTAACCATTTTTTAGAAAACATTTTTTAAAATCATATGATAGTTTTTTACTTTTCAAAATATTTAAATTTAACAAATATATGCTTTGTAAAAATGTATGGTTGTGTTTGTTTATGAATAACGGTAAAAAAATTGGTCTAAGCATGTTTATTGGAGGAATAATCCTTCTTATTATTTACGGGTTATATTTAGGATTTCCAGAACTTATGAATGCTTTGGATTTAATAAGTGGTTTGTTAAGTGCCATAATTATAATAGGTTTTATAATCCTAGTTATTTCCATAGTAATAGAACAAAGAAAAGATACCAAGGAAACAATGAAAGATATTAAAAAGGAGGATTTGAAACCATGATTATTGTTAATACAGATTTTATAGTAGGAAAAGAAATTAAAGAAACACTAGGTCTTGTGCGTGGTAACACTATTCAGGCAAAAAGTATAATAAAGGATATTAAAGCAGGGTTTAGACACATGGCTGGCGGTGAAATCAAAGAATATACTGAAATGCTTATTGAATCTAGAGAGATTGCTTTAAAACGTATGCAAGAAAAAGCAGAATCAATTGGTGCTGATGCCGTTATTAATGTGCGTTTTATGACATCAGCTATTATGGGTGGAGCTGCAGAGATTCTTGCATATGGAACAGCTGTTAAACTCAAATAAATATCTTTGTAATAAAATTATTATGTTTTTGTTTAATTAATAATGTGTTTATGAAAAAAATGAATAAAAAATTTATGATATCAATAACTATATTATTATCAATAATCAGTTTTTTTTCTGGATGTACAAATGAGAAAACCCCTGAAAAACCGATAAAACCAACTACAGCTGAATCTGCAAGATATTTTATGATGAATCTTAGTGAAAATAATTATGATAAAGCCTACAGTTTTTGTAGTAATACTTTTAAGAATATTATATCCATAGATCAATTACAGTCAACATGGAAATCTATTATAGATTTATATGGAAATATGCAGGATATCATTGGTATTGAGGAAAAAAGTTATGAAGATTACAATTACATATTGATTTTTCTTAATACTACTTTTTCAAATGATTATTATTTAATCTTTAAAGTTGTTTTTAATCAAGAAAATCAAATTGAAGGCTTTTTTATAGAATCAGTTAAACCAATAACTAGTTATGTTTTTCCATCCTATGTTAATCCAGATTCATTTACAGAGTTTGATGTTGTAATTGGAAGTAAATCGCCTTTGCCTGCAACCATTTCCATTCCCAAAGGTCCTGGTCCTTTTCCAGCTGTTGTTCTTGTTCATGGTTCAGGACCAAATGATAGGGATGAAACCATAGGTCCAAACAAGCCATTTAAGGACATTGCTGGGGGACTGGCTACTAAGGGTATAGCGGTTTTACGTTATGATAAAAGAACTTATGTATATCCTAATGAAACTTTTTCTGATAAAATAAACACTACTCCAAAAACCGAGGTTATTGATGATGCAATAGCATCAATAGATTTTCTTTCAAATCATGAGTTAATAGATGCTAAGAACATTATCATTGTAGGTCATAGTCTTGGCGCAATGATGGCACCTAAAATTGCTTTTACTGATTCACGAGTTAAGGCAGTTATTTGTCTTGCTGCTCCTGCGCGTTCTCTTGAAGATTTAATACTTAATCAGTATAATTATCTTTTTTCCTTGGATGATAAAATTGATGAGTCAGAACAGAAAATACTGGATCAATTACAAATTGAGGTTTTGAAAATAAAAAATCTTAACATAAGTGATGATGAACTTGTGTTAAATGCACCTTATGCGTATTGGGCGTATCTTTCAACATATGATCCAGTTGAAACAGCAATGAAACTTAACATATCATTTTTGTTTCTTCAAGGATTGCGGGATTATCAGGTAACATATAATGATGATTTTATGGTTTGGAAAAATGCGTTTTTAAATAAAACACATGCAACCTTTATTACATATGAAAATCTTAATCATATTTTTATTAGTGGAGAAGGAATTCCAAATAATACTGAATATTTTATAAAAGGTAATGTAGAAGAACAGGTTATCATTGATATAGCATCCTGGATTAAAAATGTAATTAATGAATAAAATATTTATAAAAAGTAACAAAAACTATAAGCAACAATATATAAAATTGATGAAAACATGATTCATGGTAAATCTAATGAATCTTGCATACTGAAAGCTTATAATGTTTATTTTTTGCGGTAGAAGAAAAAAATTATGCTCCCATTTGGATGAGAAAATGAATTTACTAGTAAATTAGATATTTTATTGTTGAGTGTTTATCCCTTAAAATTTTTATATTTTAAATCATCGAAATAAAGTGTATTTCAATTTTTATAAAAACAAAAAAATTATTCCCAAGGTGTGTAACCAGCAGGATTTCCAGGCACCCACTCAGGTGGAATACGATAAGCTCTATAAACCTGATAAAGACCTTTATGTACAGGATTTCTCGGAAGAAAGTATTCCCACACAATCTCATTATCAGAAGTAACCTCAAAGACTCTACCCTTAGTAGCTTCTGCAATAAGTGTATTACCATTAGGCAGACGCTGAGCTGAACTCATAATGTAACTAAAAAATTTTTTATTCTCTTCATTTTTTGAAAAAAGTGAACCATTCTTTTTTGAATATTCCCATACAATGTTATAGGTAATTGGGTTAAATTCTATTACTCGTGAATAAAATCGTATGAAACGACAGGGTAATCCTAGGATTCCATATCCTCCGAATCCTCCATTATCAAATACAAGAATATTTCCTTCACCAGGTAATCCTTTTGGAATCATATGAGCTAAATGCGGGCCGATAATTTGGCCAAGTTTCTGTCCTTCTTTAGTGTTTTTCGAATAATCAGGTCCTACTCTCCAAACAATTTTTCCTGTGTTTCTATCTATGATTGCTATAAAATTGGCATGACGAGAAGTAATTATGAGATTTTTAGGGTTAAACCTTGTATCACCTTCTTCGTACCAATGATTTTCTCCTAATTCAGATAATGAATTAATATGGAGCCACCCCTTAATTGTTGATCTCATTGTGTATATTAATTTTTGATAATAGATACCAAATTTTGCTCGCATATCAAAACCTAATTCATTAAAATGATCATTTGCATACCATTGAAAATCTGTTAAATTTCCGTTCCAGTCAACTTCATAAATGATCTCATCATCAAGTGGCCATTTACTTATGGATGTATTTATGAGGGTTTTATAGGCAAGAACCAATGTTTTTCCCTTTTCAACAAAATCTTGATCTGGTGCATAATATCCAACAGGATTGCCCTCTCTTTCAAAATCATGATGTTGCCTAGCACTCCCATTATCCCAATTATAAAAATCCCAGACAATACTTCCATTCCAATCTTCTTGAACAATATGTTTTTTTTCATTTATATTATCATAATCCTCAAGTCCTCCAATTATTGAACCTCCTGGTAGCATTTTTGCTGGATAGCCGTCAAGAGAATAATTGTGAATGATGTTACCAGCCATATCAATAAGAAATGTTTTTTCATCTGCTCTACATATCAATGTATATCCATTGCAAGGTTCTTTGATTTTATTATTTACTAAATAGCTTTTTTCTACAATATTGGAGTTTAATGAATATCCAAATGAAAATGTAAATAAAAAAAGTGTTAAAAAATAAAAAATTTTTTTATAGTACTTTACCATATTTTAACCCCCTTTTTACCTATCTTTGATATATTTATGATTATATTATTTTTTCCTTTATTACTTTTTAAAAACAGATTAATAATTAAAATTATATACTCATTAATTTTTCATCATAATTATATATTTTAGTACAATATTTCATTTTTTATTAACAAGAATAAAATATAATCTGATGCTCCCGTCGGGATTTGAACCCGAGTCTACGGCTCGAGAGGCCGTGATGATTAACCGGACTACACCACGGGAGCAAAAAATTTTTTATCCACCTGAAAAAACCTGAATTATAGTTATTTCTTGGTTATCCTTTAAAGTTTCATCAATTGGAATTGGTGATTTATTGCTCATAACAACAACTGTGTCTGGTTTAAGTTTTAGTTTATTTAAAAGATCTAAAACAGTTGATCCTTTCTTCAGTTGTACTTCTTTTTCTTTATTTATTCTTGAAATCTTTACCTTTACCTTCACATGAATCAAAACTCATATAAAAAAAGGTTTGATTAAGCTTTTGACAATTTAATTTCCTTGCTGGGGTAGCTAAGCCCGGTTTAAAGCGATAGCCTCGAGAGCTATTGGTGATTTATCACCGCAGGAGTTCAAATCTCCTCCCCAGCGTTTTTTTCTAGGTTAAATCAAGTTATTTCATGACTTTTAAACTAGGGATTAATCATTTAAAATTATTAAGTAAAAAATTTTAATTATTTTAGAGATTTTTTATCTTAAAAAACTATACAATTTTATATTATGTTTGGAAAGAGTTGAATCATTTATTTAAAAAATAGAAAATTGGGGAGAGTACAAAAGTTTTTATTAGGGAGGAGGTAGAAAAATAAAAAATTAAAAAACTATTAAGTACTCTCCCCAACTTTTAGAATTTTAGTTATAGTCAATTTAAATTATTGCATGTTCTTATCATTTTATTTTCCATTAAATATATTATTTAACGTTTATCGTTAAACGAAAGCTGGAATATAGATCGTCTATTTATAGTTTTACATACGGCTTTATGAAATATTAGAATTTTTGTTACTGATAAAAATTTGTAATTTAGATTTTATCTAGTTTCTAAAAGATTTTTAAGCTCCGATATGTCCTTTTTAATGTTTTCAATTTCTTTTAGTTTTTCTTGTTCAAAATTAGTCACTATTTCAGAGAGTGTAGTTGTAGGTTTATAGATATAGCGTGGTCTACCTTTTTTCTTTTTCTTTTCAATTTCTTCCTTAACCCACTTTCTTCGTCTTAGCTCTCGCATTGCTATACTTACTTCAGGTTGTTTAAGATTTCCACCATGTTCAATGTCAACACTGTAACATTCATCTACATGTGAAAGGTACATCAATGTTTTGGCAATATTTTTTGGCATTCCAAGCTCTGTTAATAATTTAACTGCTTTTTTATCTGTTTTATTGAGGGTAATTGGTTTTATTCTATTCATACTCATTACCAACTTATTTTTTAACGTTTATCGTTAAACGTATAAAGTATATAGATTTTTATTATATAAAGTTTTCTTTTAACGTTAAACGATAAATATTAAATATACATTTATTTATTCGTTTATAAATTAAAGGTTGGGGAAAATATAATCGCAAACAAAAAAATTAAGGAAATAGAAGGACAACGTGGCATATTTCAAATAATATCTGTTTTGCATAAAAATGGAGAGGTACTATATAGTAAACTTTACAACAATAAACCGTTTGTAGAAATTAGTAATAATTCAACAGCAAAAAGGGCACTAGAAAAACTACTTAAATACTCATTAATACAAGAACGTGTAGCAAATGGTGGTAACGCTAAATATTATCGTTTAACAGAAAAAGGGAAACGCTTGGCATTACTTGTTAATAAAATGGAAAAAATATTAGAAGAATAATAATTTTTTTCTATGAATTATATTACATATTTTTATTCAGAATTTTTTCTGCATTATTTTTAGTATATAATTATATAATAAGTTTTATATACTAAATATTTTAATATAAGTTAGAATTAGGTGTAAATATGAAGAAAAAAATTGTATTTACTGTACTATTAATGTATTTGTTATTTACATTATATTCCACTTCAGTTTTTGCAGAAGAAGAATCCAAAGAAATACAAAAATCAGGCTTTTTTACCCATCAAATCATTTTTGAATTAACAGAGAATTTGACAGATAAGCCAATAAATCCTTTAGAAACTCAAAAAGTTGATATAAATGTTAAATTTAAACTTGATATAGGTTCACTGGCAAAATGGTTTTTTTTCAAAAGAAGAATTGGAAGATTATTAATATTTGGGCCAAGTTATATATTAAAGATTAAAGCCTTACCAAAATCAAGTATAAACATATCAATATCAGAATGCCCTGCTTGGTGTTCAGCAAAATTAGACACAGAAATGTTTGAATTTAGTTTCAAGGATATTTATAACAATAAAGAATCTTTCGTAGAAAAAACAATACACCTTGAATATACAATAAATGAAAATGCAACAGCATTAGAAACAGGTGATATAGAAATAGAAGCTGTGTTTAAAGGGGCAGGATCTTTAAATACTATATCAAATGTTATAATGATACCTGTTACAGTTGCTTATAAACCAGACATTTTAGTAGAAGCAGAAACAGAGTTAGCCATTACTCCACTTCAAAATAATACTACCACGGTTAATATAACAAATAAAGGAAATGGAGATAGTATAATTTTATTTAATTATATAATCCCAGAAAATTGGACAATAACTTTTGATGAAGAAAATTTTATATTAAGGGTAAATGAAACAAAACAGATAAAACTAACTGTAAATCCACCAAAAGAATTTACTAATCAAACAATTAATTTTTCATTAAAACCAAAATCAACTGCAAGCTTATATGAAGGAACACCAATTGTTTTAAGTATAAAATTTATAAACAATGGTAGCAGTTTACATAAAGAAGATGGAAAGGATTTTTTAATTGTTGGAATTATAATAATAATTATAATAATTTTATTAGTTATTACTTTTTTATTTTTAAGAAGAATAAAAAAATAAACCCTTTCTTTTTTATTTTCATAAACTTTTAAAACTAAATATAAATTATACATTTATTTCTAATTATGAAAAAAAATGTAATACATTTTGAAGAAATCTTTAAATTATTAAAAAACGAATTAAAAAACAAGGAATTCCCAAATGCATCAAGAATCATTTGGAAGAAAGTAATAAATACCCCTTTTACCACGCTTATTTCTTGTATTTTAAGTTTAAGAACAAAAGATGAGGTAACAGATAAGGCTTCTATTAGGTTACTTAAAAAATACAATACCCCAGAAAAAATTATAAAATTATCTGCAAAAAAAATAGAATCTTTAATTTATCCTGTTGGTTTTTATAAGACAAAATCAAAAAGAATTATAGAAATCTCAAAAACACTCATTAAAAATTACAATGGGAAAGTCCCTGATGATTTCAATGAATTATTGAAACTAAAAGGCGTGGGGCGAAAAACCGCAAATATTGTTATGTTGTATGGTTACAAGAAAAAGGATTTCTTACCAATAGATTCCCATTGTCATCAAATTGTAAACAGACTTGGCTGGATAAAAACAAAAACACCAAATCAAACTGAATTAGCCCTTAAAAAAATACTACCAAAAAAATATTGGAATGATTTTAACCATCTTTTTGTTGGATTTGGTCAAACAATATGTGTTCCTATTTCACCATTTTGTAGTAAATGTCCTATAGAAAAATTCTGTAAAAAAGTTGGTGTAACAAAAAGTCGTTAATTCTTATTCAAATGGTATCATTTTTTTCCCAAAAAGTATTCTGAAACAAGTTAAAGGCCAGATTATCATAAAAACAATTAATAATATTGTTGATAAAAAACCTAAATGTTCTATCAAATAACCTGCATAAACTGTAGGGACAAGCAGATATGAAAATCCTTCCTGTAAGCCTTCATAAATAAGCATTTTATTCCGTTTAGATAATGGGGTTAATAAAATCTTTACCAAAAGATATAAAATAATTATTGATAAAATGATAAAAAATATTAATTGAATTGGTAAAGAATCTATATACATTGAAGTAAACCTGAATAAAAAAGGTAACATAGCAATAATAATATGAATAATTTTTATTCCAAAAGCATAAACTTTAAAAACATTTGATACAAATAATTTTTTATCTATAATCTTAACACCTAATAATGTAGGCGTTGTTTTTATACCGATTTTTGTATCATATTCAACATCCTTAAAATTTGCAAACACTCCAACACTAAATAACCATTGAATTGATGCAAAAAAACAAAAGATAATTGCTAAATCAGAGATTGTATTATTAACAGAAAAAGCTCCAAATAATCCAAATGTAAATACACCAGCAGAGAGTACGTATTCCATAAAAGCATTTTTTTTACTGTACTTATTATACATTGAAAAGAAAAAAAACGAAAGCAATAAAAAAATAAAAGACATGATTTTAAAAATAAAAATAAAAACTAAAATAATTGATAATAAAAAAGATAAAACAACTATTAATAATGCCTCTTTTTTAGAAATTGAACCTACAATTAAAGGTCTTTTGGATACATAAATTGATTTTTTATCAACTTCTACATCAAAATAATCGTTTTGGACAAAGATAAAAATATGTGAAAGTGATCCTATTAAAAATAATATAAATAAATAAAAAAAATCAAACATGCCATTAAAAATTGCACTAAATACTGGGGTCAAACCCAAAAACAGTAATCCATATGGACGAATGAGTCTGGCAAACTCTGAAATTTTATTCATTTAATAAATTTAGATAATATTTTATTATTTAATATCTTTTAAAATTTTTTTACAAAATCATAAATTATTTTTGGATTTTATAAAATTTTCAATGTCTTTGACTGTAAGTGCTTCTTTTTCTACCATTAAGTCAACTATCATATCCTTTTCGTTCCAATTTGCGTAATAATTTTTTTGAGTTTCACTTAATTTGAATTTTATACCTTTATTTTCTGCAAGTTCTTTTAATTGTTCCAATGTTAATTCTGTTAATAATTCCTTTTTAATAGACATATGATTACCTCAATTTAAATCTAATTTAATAAAGAAGATAATCAATTTATTTTTAAAATTATTTATATTTTTAAAAGTTTGTTTAGTGAATATTATAAAAAATTTTTAAAACGTGAAAATTTTCGATTGATTTATAAATAAGAAATAGTATTCTTTTTTTAAAAATATTTAGAGCGGATGGGATGCAGACTGAGACAGAAATTGCTTTTTCAAAAGAAAAAATCAGACCTTTAATTATTAGATCTTTAAGAAGAAGCAATATTAGAAGAAAAATTGCAGATTATCTTTATAATATTGGACCTTGTGGTAGTTACACTTCCGAAATAGCTTACAATATTAAGACAACTCCGACAAATGTTTTAGGTGCTTTACGTGGAATGGGATCAAGATATAAAGAAGAAGAATCACTTATTGCTTTGGAAATAGTAGAGCAAGTTTCAAGTGGAAAAAATATTAAAATTTACAGATTAACAGAATTTGGAAAAGACATAATGGAGTCTTTAAAGAAAAAATAAGTTGATTTTAAACGTTTTTTTATTCAGATTTTTTTTGGATTTAGATAAATTTTTATGACGATTATATAAACTAATGACTTTGAAAATTAAAATACAAAAAGTTTTATAAGAAATAGAATAATAAAAGAATTTAAGAAATCCACAAAAAATAGTTTAAGGATGGTTGTTTTTATG
>JBNVCE010000032.1:10162-14705 GCA_050410885.1 Thermoplasmatota archaeon
TGAAAAAAATCGGAGTTTTAACAGGTGGTGGAGACTGCCCGGGATTAAATGCGGTAATTCGTGCTATTGTGAAAAAATCTATCAGATATAACTGGCAGATACTAGGAATTAAAAATGGATATAAAGGCTTGATAAATGGTGAGGTAGAATTACTAACAGATTACTCTGTTTCTGGAATATTGCCAAAAGGTGGAACTATTATTGGAACATCAAGAACAAACCCTTTTAAAAACGAGGAAGATGTAAATAAGAGTATTGATAATATTAAAAAATTTGGTATGGATGCAATTATTGCTATTGGTGGCGATGATACTTTAACTGTTGCTTATAAATTTTTTAAAATGGGTATACCAATAGTTGGTGTTCCAAAAACAATAGACAATGATGTTGCAGCAACTGATTATACTTTTGGTTTTGATACAGCTGTTTCTATTGTTACTGAAGCAATAGATAGGCTTCATACAACAGCTGAGTCGCATCATCGGATTATGGTTGTTGAGGTTATGGGTAGACATGCTGGATGGATTGCAACATTTGCAGGTATTGCTGGTGGGGCTGATGAAATATTAATTCCAGAAGTACCTTTTGATATTGATGAGGTGTGTAAAAATCTTAAAAAAAGATATGATCGTGGAAAAAAATTTAGTATTATTGCCGTAGCAGAAGGCGCACAACCAAAGTTAAAAGATTTTAAAAATAATGATAATGATTTAATTATACAAAATATTGACAATAAGGTTTTGATTACTCAATCAACTGAAAAAGATGCATTTGATCATGTAAGACTCGGTGGCATTGGTAATTTTATAGCAAAGGAAATTGAGAAACGTATGAATGTTGAAACTAGGGTAACTGTTTTAGGTCATGTACAAAGAGGGGGAACTCCAACTGCTCGTGATAGATTATTGGCAACAAGATTTGGTATTGCTGCTGTTGAACTGATTAAAAACAATGACTTTGGTAAAATGGTCGCGTTAAAAGGAGATAAAATTGTTTCTGTTGAACTTGAAGAAGCAATCAGTAAATCAAAAACTGTTAATATGGAATTGTATGAAATTGCAAAAACATTTTTTGGGTAATTAAAAAAGAGAAAAATAAGTATTTTTATCCAAGAGATCAAAAACATTAATTGTTTTAGTAGTAATTGTCATTTTGTTTTTCAATTTTTAAATTCTTTTTCTCATCAATTCTTTTGTGTTTATTACCTGGTTTGATAGCTATTATTGTATTTATTCTTAAACAACCTAAACCTTGTTCAGATTCAATTAAGATAAAACCATCTTTATAATCAACATCTTCTAAAGTACCTGTAATCACACTTGCTCTTTCTTCCCCTGGCTCTTTTGTTACAATTTTACAGTACTTACCTATAAGTCTTTCCATATACTTCTTTTCCATTCTTTCTCACCATCTTTTCCTTCATTGTATATAAAAACGTGATAATAAAAATCACGTTAATATATACCATGTATAATGTTCTCAAGTTACATTATATAAAGTTTTACTGTTATAATGCTAAAAAAGAAAAAATATTGATTTGCCATTTTTACAAGTATTAAATTTTTTTAACATAATTATATAAAATAAGTTTTACAAAACAAATATAAAGCAAAAAATTCCAATAAAAATATCAAAATAACTACAACAATCTTTTTACCTAGTTACTCTGTATTTCATCATCAATTTTTTTTGTTTTAAGAATGCTTTCCTCAGTAATTCCTAATAATTTATCGATCTCATCATACATGTTCAATTTATCACTCAAAACCTTTGCCAAAGGTTCTTTAGTTGTTGGAATAACGGTTTCTAATTCTGTTTTTCTTTTAGCAATCTCATTTTCAATTGCCTGTAAAGTATTTTTACCCTCCTCAATTTTTATACTCAAATTCCCAATTTCATCCTTTTTTAATACTATTAAATTATTTAATGAATCTAATTCTTTTTTTCTATGGTCAATTTCTTTTTGTAAAAAATCTTCATTCTCAGTTTTTTCTATCATCAATATTTGCTTTTCAAATAATTGATCTTTAAGATTGTCTATTATTTTATTTCTGAATTCAAGATCAGAATTTAAGGATTCTATCTCAAAGCACTTCTTATCAATCTCTTGATGAAGTTTAACTATTTCTTTGTTTCTAATATTAATCTCTTCTTTCATATTATTTAATTCTGTTTGCAGATTTGTAATGCATTTCCTTGCATTATCTAATTCCTCATCTTTAGACTTAAAAGATAAGCTAATCTGGTCTGTTTCATGTAATTTTTTTTCTATTTCATTTTGTAATTGAAGTAAATCTTTTTCTTTTGTTCTAAGATCAACTTTTAATTGATTTATAAATAATCTACTAAATTGTAATTCTTTTTCTCTTGAACCCAAATTATTTTGAAGTTGTTGGATATCCTTTTCTTTTATGTCTAATTCCATCTTAAGTTTATCAATAATATCATTTTTTTCAACCATTTTAATCTGTTTTTCAATAAGTTGATTTTTAAATCCATTAATTATTTTATCTCTAGACTCAAGATCAAAATTTATATTATCAAACTCGATTTTTCTTTGTTCTAATTCTGTTTGTATTTCAAAAATTTGCTGTGTTTTATCATTTAACTCATTTTTTAAATTTTCAAATTCTGTTTCTAGTTTTTCTATTAAGTTGTTTTTTTCTATAAATTTTGTTTGCTTGTCTGTTAATTGCTCTTTGAGATTATTTATAATATTATTCCTGTTTTCAAGATCTAATTGCAATGCTTTCATGTTAAAATTTTTATTTTCAAGTTCTTCTTCAAGCTCTGAAATCTTTTGTTTTTTATTTTCTATTTCAGTTTCCAAATCAATAATTTTTTTATTTATTTTTTCAAAATCTATTTTATGAGTAATTAATTCATTTCTTAATTTTTCTAGTTCTTTATTAGCTAAGTTAGAATTTTCTCTTTCTTTTCGCAAATCCAAGTTTAATTGATTTATAATTTCTAATTTATTTTCTAATTCTAATTCATTAATTCTTAATTGTTCTTTTATGTATTCTAATTCTTTGTTTTTTGACCTTATTTCATCCTCTCTTATAATAAGATCTGATTCTAATTGTTTCAATAAATCCTCTTTAGAAGTAATTTCTAATTTTAGATCATGCATTTTAATTTTGCTAGTTTCAATGTCGTTTTGTAGCTTGCTTATTTGTTGTTTTTTACTATTAATTTCTGTTTCTAGTTTTTCTATTAAGATGTTTTTTTCAATAAACTGAGTTTGTTTATCATTTAATTGTTTAGTTAGATTTTGTATTATTTTATCTCTTGTTTTCAAATCCGTTTCTATTGAGTTTATCTCGTATTGTTTTGTTTTTAATTCTTTTTTAATTTCAAGTATATTTTCTTCTTTTTTATCAATAGATTTTTTTGTTCTTTCTAATTCCTTTTGTATTTGATTTATTTGATTGTTTTTAATTTTCAGATCTTGAATTTTTTCTTGTATTTCTGATTGTAATTGATTGATATTTTCTTCTTTAAAATTTAATTCTTTTGTTTTATGATCTAATTCTTTTTCTAATTTTTGAAGTTGTTTCTCTAAATTGTTTGAAAAATTTGATTTTTCAATAATCTGTCTTAAATTCTCTCTTAATTTGATACTAAGATCTTCAATTAAATGCCCCCGTAGATTTATTTCCTGCTGTTTTCTTTCAGAGTCTAATTTCAAAATGTTTAATAGATTGATTTTTTCATCTAAATCTTTTTGTAATTTTTGTATTTTACAATTTATTTGCTCTATTTGTTTTTGTTTTTGAATTTCAAAAGGATTTTTCTTTAAATTTTTAAATCCAATTTTTTTTAATTTATTTATGATAACTTCTTTTTTATCATTTTTTTTTACTTTTTTTTGTTTTAATGGAGAGAACTGTTGAGATATTTTTTGTATTTGTTTAGAATTATTATTAGTTTTCTTAAAAATCTGCATCCTCTATCTCTCCATCTAATAATCTATTATGATTATAACTACCACAGATTAAAGTAATGTGTCTTTTTGTTCTTTAAGATTTCGGATATTGTAATTGATTAATCATACATATTTTTAAATTATTAAAATATTATAATTTTTCTGTATTTTATTTTGGTAAAATTTAAAGAAAAAATTTTGTTTAGATATATTTCTATTATAGGTTTTTTTAGTCGTTTTGAATTAGGTAATATATATACAAAATCATTACTATTGCCAGTACAAGCCAAGGATGTTTTACTATACCTTTTAAGACACTAATTTCTTCACTTGCTGAGTTACCTGCATTATCATAAGCTTTTACTTCTATAGTATGCTGACTTGTTAGTTTGTCATTCCATAGATAACTATAAGGCGGGGATACATCAGTTTCTCTTAATTCTCCATCTATGTAAAACTCAACTTTTTCAATACCTGAATCATTATCATAGGCATTTACTTCTATTGTTATCTCATTTAAGACAATCGGATAGAAAAATGGTATTATTTTTTTATCCATTAAATAAATCGCTTTTGTTGGTTTTGTTATTTGTACAGTTGGAGGTATTAAATCTT
>JBNVCE010000033.1:0-14538 GCA_050410885.1 Thermoplasmatota archaeon
AAATCTATAAAATCACAGTGATTAATAATTATTGCCTCAGGGCTTCTTTTTAGTTCATCTCCTTCATGAGAATGAGCATAGATGATGAAAACAACTTCATCAGGTAAACCAAGTTCTTTTGCCAGTAATGCCCCAGAAACCGGATGTCTAAATTTTTTACCAAATTCACTTTTTACATATTTTCCATTGACGTATTTATATTCCAATAATTTTCCTACATCATGAAGAAGTGCTCCAGCTATTAAGTAGTCCTGATTTAGTTTTTCTTCCCTGTTATCCAAAATACTTTTTGCTAGTTTAGTAATTCTTTTTGTATGATCAGTTAGTTTACCTGAATTTTCAAATAAAAGTGTAAATGGGACATTATCTAAGGATTCCCATTTTCCCCGATCTGATGCTTCTTTCCAGACTTTTATAACCTTGTTTTTTAATTCTTGGTTTTTAATTAGTTGTAATTCTTTTGAAAATATTGATTCTATTTCTTTTTTCTCAACCATGGTCTTTCCTCTTAGAATTACTTTTTTCTGTAATCTGTATGTATATTATTAACATTCTCATCTTGTTTTAATTTAAGTATAATTCATTTAATTTTATGAAAAAATGCTTTTTTTATAAAATTTGTACGTTTGTTTAAAATGATAATTATATTTTAAAAATTAATAAGATCGATTGTTTCAAAATTAATGATTCAAACTATTTTGTTTAAAAAGATAATTAAGCCAATCCTGCAAGTTGTTTCACTCTGTCGCTGACTATGAATATTTCCATAATGGATTTCATTTCATCCAATTCTTGTTGGGTTGTTATTTGACTGACTATTTTCATTTTTTAATCACCTTCACTATGTTATACTCTGTTAATTATATTATTTAAACTTTTCTTGTAATTTGGTCAAAAAAGAAAAAATAAAACAACCTTATGGGAGGGAAGAAGAGGTGATTTAGAGGGGGTAATTGGATGGGTTGAATATAAAATGTGGCTTCATCCCTTCCCATTAGTTGCCATCGGCTAAAATTAAGTAATTATTTAAATTTCTTTTTCGCAGATAAATAGGTACTTGCATATTCACTTCATCTAACACTTATAAAACAAATGAAAAAAATAAAATTTAACAATACTCGTCCCAACTTTTAATCTTTAAATCATCAAAATGCGTAGAATAAATAGATTCAACAAACCTTTTAGCTAGTTGTAAATTAGTAATTAAAGGAACATCATAATCAACTGCTTTACGTCTAATCAAATAATCATTATCAAGCTCGTTTTTTTCAATATTTTTTGGAATATTTATAACCAAATCTATCATTCCTTCACCAATAAAGGTAAGTGTGTTTGGTTCCTTATTTTCCAAAGGCCAATACAAAACATCTGCTTTAATACCATTTGCCTCCATAAAATCAGCAGTTCCCTTTGTAGCATAAAACTTAAAACCCATATTCTTCAACATTCTAGTACTTTCCAAAAACTCGGCCTTACTATCAATAGGACCAGTGGAAAGCAAAATAGTTTTTTTAGGGATCCTAAAACCAACAGAAATAAGACTTTTTAAAAAAGCCTCATTAAAATCATCACCTAAACAGGCAACTTCTCCAGTAGAAGTCATCTCAACACCCAAAACAGGATCAGATCCTTTCAATCTTGTAAAAGAAAATTGAGGTGCTTTTACACCAACATAATCCAAATCAAAAGAAGACTTATCAATAGGAGGTAGATGCTTACCCATCATAATCCTTGTAGCCAAATCAACAAAATTTATTTTAAGAACCTTGGAAACAAAAGGAAAACTTCTGGATGCCCTTAAATTACATTCAATAACCTTAACATCATTATCTTTTGCAATAAACTGGATATTAAAAGGACCGGTGATGCTCAAAGCTTTTGCTATCTTTTTTGCAATAATTTTAATCCTTCTCATTGTCTCAAGATAAGTTCTTTGAGGAGGTAAAACCAAGGTAGCATCACCAGAATGAACACCAGCATTTTCAACATGCTCAGAAATAGCATAACAAAAAAGAGTACCGTTATCGGCGACAGCATCTATTTCAATTTCCTTAGCACCAGTAATAAACTTACTAATAACAACAGGATGCTCTTTATTAACCTCTGATGCTTTTTTAAGATATTCAACAAGCTCACTTTTACACAAAGCAATACTCATTGCAGCACCACTTAGAACATAACTAGGTCTAACCAAAACAGGGTAGCCAACATTACTTGCAAATTCTTCAGCAGCTTCTAAACTGGTTAACTCCTTCCATTTTGGTTGATCAATATCAAGCTGGTCTAATAACAAAGAAAACTTATGCCTATCCTCTGCCATATCAATAGCATTTGGAGATGTACCAATAATGTGTACGCCAGAATTATGAAGTGGTAAAGCTAAATTATTAGGAATCTGACCGCCCATTGAATTAATAACACCAAAAGGATTTTCTTTTTCACAAATATCCAGAACACGCTCAAAACTTAACTCCTCAAAATACAGTTTATCACAAACATCATAATCTGTACTTGCTGTTTCAGGGTTACAGTTAATCATTATTGTTTTATATTTTAAATTCCTTAAAGTTGATACTGCATTAACACAACACCAATCAAACTCAACAGAGGAGCCGATTCTATAAGCACCACCACCTAAAACAACAACCTGATTTTTATCTTTAAAATCAATATCATCCTTACAAGCATTATAAGTCAAATAAAGGTAATTGGTTTTTGCTTCATACTCCGCAGCAAGAGTATCAATCTGTTTAACATATGGGAAAATACCAAGTTTTTTTCTATATTTTCTAACCTTATTTTCATCACTATTTGTAAGTATTGCAATCTGTTTATCAGAAAAACCTTTCTGCTTTGCTTCTTTAAATAAAAAAAAGGGTATTTTTCCAAGATCATATTGTTTAATTTTCTGCTCAAGATCGACAATGTTTTTAATCTTGTACAAAAACCATGTATCGATACTTGAAAGCTGATAAATTTTTTCAATAGAAAAACCATTTTTAATAGCATCCACTATTGCAAACAAACGTTTATCAGTTGGTTGCTTAAGCTCTTTTTCAATACAATCAAAAACAAGGTTGTTACAAACCACACCGTTTAAACCAACATCAAGCATACGAATTGATTTTTGTAAAGCTTCTTCAAAAGTTCTTCCAATAGCCATGACTTCTCCAACTGATTTCATCTCTGAACCTATATCATAACTAACTTTCCTGAATTTTTGTAAATCCCATCTAGGATGTTTCACAACAACATAATCAAGAGCTGGTTCAAAACAAGAAGAAGTAACACCAGTTATCATGTTTTTAATTTCTGTTAAACTATAACCAAGTGCAAGTTTTGTTGCAACAAAAGCAAGTGGATAACCTGTTGCCTTTGAAGCCAAAGCAGAACTTCTACTAAGTCTAGCATTTACCTCAATGATACGGTAATCATCAGATTTAGGATCAAGTGCAAACTGAATGTTACATTCTCCAATAATCCCAAGTTTTCTAATTACTTTTATAGAAAGAGCTCTTAATTTAAAATTCTCAGAAGCATTCAAGGTTTGAACTGGTGCAACAACAATGGATTCACCTGTATGAATACCCATAGGATCAACATTTTCAATAGAACAAACAACAACACAATTATCATAACAATCACGAACAACCTCATATTCAAGTTCTTTCCATCCACCAAGGTATTCCTCAATCAAAATTTGTTTTGTAAAGGAAAAAGCTTTCTTTGTTAAATCAACAAGCTGTTTTTTATCTTGAGCAACACCAGAGCCAAGTCCTCCCAATGCATAAGCTATTCTACACATAACCGGGTAACCAATCTCTTCAGCTGCATCAACTGCTTCATCTACAGAATTAACCGCCTTACTTTTAGGAATTTTAAGGTTTATTTCACGAATTTTTTTTGCAAAAAGATCTCTATCTTCTGTGTCTAAAATCGATTGAATCGGAGTCCCTAAAACCTCGACATTATTTTCCTTAAAAACACCTTTTAAATATAATTCAACACCAACATTCAAAGCTGTTTGACCGCCAAAACCCAAAAGAATACTATCAGGTTTTTCTTTTTCAATTACTTTTTCAACAAAAAAACTATCCAAAGGTAAAAAATATAATTTATCAGCTAAATAATCAGATGTTTGAATAGTAGCAATATTTGGGTTAATTAAAACAGTTTTTATTCCTTCTTCTTTTAAAGCCTTTATACACTGACTACCTGAGTAATCAAATTCTCCTGCTTGACCAATTCTAATTGCTCCAGAGCCTAATATAAGGACTTTTTTTATTTTGGTTTTTTTCTTTTTTATCATTTCATCGACCTGATAAACAAATCAAACAAAAACTCGGTATCATCAGGACCTGGTGATGCTTCAGGATGAAATTGTATACCAAAAAAAGGTTTTGAAATATGCTTAATTCCTTCATTAGTTTCATCGTTATTATTATAAAACCATTCGCGCCAATCCTCAGGCAAGGTTTCAGCATCAACAGCATAACCATGGTTTTGAGATGTAATGTAACACCTGTTTGTTCCAACTTCGATGCATGGTTGATTGTGACTTCTATGACCAAATTTTAATTTATAAGTATTTGCACCAGCTGCTAACGCAAGAATTTGTGAACCAAGACAAATACCGAGAATAGGGATATTATTTGATAAAACTTTTTTAACATTTTCAATAGTTTTTTTACAATTTTTTGGATTACCAGGACCATTTGAAATAATAATACCATCAACCTTTTCGTCTAAAAAATCATAATTCCATGGAATTCTAAAAACAGTAAAATTTCTTTTTAAAAACGCACGTATAATACTATTTTTTACGCCACAATCAATTAGAAGAATTTTCTTTTTCCCCTTCTTATAATAAACAGGTTTTTTTACACTAACCTCATTAACTATATTTCTTTTATTTGGGTCCTCAAAATTTATTTTTTCATCATCATAAATTATTTTACCAAGTAATGATCCTTTTTTCCTTAATTTTTTTGTTAATTCTCTTGTATCAATACCATACACACCTGGAATGTTATGCTCTATCATCCAATCTGATAAAGATTTTTTAGCATTCCAATGACTATAATCTTCTGAATAATCAGTTATTATTAAACCTTGAACTTGGATTTTTTCTGATTCAAAATATTTATACAAATTATCTTCCACATCATATCCTGGTACTCCATAGTTTCCTATCAATGGATATGTTAAAACCAAAATCTGACCTTTATATGATGGGTCTGTTAAACTTTCAGGATACCCTATCATTCCAGTGTTAAAAACAACCTCACCACTTACTGCTTTTTTAAAACCAAAGACAAAACCTTGAAAAACAGATCCATCTTCAAGAACTAGTTTAGCAGTTTGTTTTTTATAGTTTAGGATTTATAACCCAAATTGTTGTATGATTTAGGCGCTTATAAATTAAACGAAAAATTTCATTTAATTTTAAAAAAAATAACAAAAACTTAGAAGATAATTTTTTGTAATGATTTTCTGAAAATAAATTTTTCTTGTTTTTAGGTAATAACTGTAAAGAAAATCTTAATAATATAAATATAAAGAATAATAAAACAAGAACATAAGATTACAAGAGATAAGTAGTATGAATATTAAACTGAAAAAGATAGATGCAATAATAATAATTGCTATGATAGTAATAGCAGGTACTATTTTTTTTCAATTTAATGTTCTACCTGAAAAAGAAAAAACACGTATTCCATCAATTCAGTTTTCTCAAGATACAGAAAAAAGGACTTTAACAGTGAAGTCTTTCTCAGACACACTATTATGGAATGATTTTGAAATAATAGGAAAATGTGATACCTCTGATTTAGGGGAATATGTTACAAAAGGTGATAAAATAAATTATTGTAGCGGAATATTACAAGTAATACATAAATCAACAAAAGTGGAAATAGGAAATTGGACTTTTCCACCAGAACCTGAACTACCTTACTCAATTTTATTACCAAATGAAAAAGATGTTTCTCCGCAGGATGAAGGCGTTCATTTTAAATCTATTATTAACACAAGGGAATGGTGGTATTTCACAGCTGTTTTTAGTAATGATTGTGAATTACCTGGTTGGGTTGTAACAATTGCTTTTTGTCATCTAGCATGGGGCGATTTAAAATTAACACTTAAACCTGATGTAATGGTTATTACTTTGCAAAGCCCAAATGGTGAAAAATATGGTGGAATGATTAACAAGAAAAGAGGAGGGATTTTAGGGGCAATTGGATTATTAACACTTGATGCAAAAACTCCAGGTGTTGATCTTAAATACGGTAAGTCATGGGCAAAAGGCGTTTATCCTGATTGGCATGTGCATGCAGAGGATGAAGATATTGATGAAAAAAACGAAATAGTAATAGATTTAGATTTTTTTGCAACATCAAGTCCATTGTGGATTCACAGCGGTAGATTAATTGATATGGGGGAAGGGAAAATTGCTAATTATGTATTTACTGGTTGTAAAGTTGAAGGGAAAGTAAAAATTAATAATTTAGAATTCAAGGTAAAAGGAACTGGTCATCATGAACATTCTTGGTCTCCAGGGTTTTTACAGTTTTCAATAAAAGGATGGGATTGGTGTTATTTTGTACTAGATAACGGTTGGACTATTTATTACACCAATTATTATTTAACTAGGCAGATAATCTCAGCAGAAACAACTAAAATTAACCCACTTACGGTTGTTATCATAATAACCAATGATGGAAAAAAAATAACTAAACTTGAAAATGTTGATGTGACAGTTGAAAAGCCTGATAAACTATTTGTGCTTTTAAAAATACCAGTAGATCTAGGTATTAATGCTAAACCAAAGGCTCTTTCTCAACCCCTTTTAAAATCATATAATATCAAACTAGAGCTTGATTCATCAGCTAAGAATACGTACGAAAAAATCTGGAAATTCCCAACATATGTAGGCATGAAAATTGGGCTTTATACCGTAAAAGGAATAATTACTTGGACTGATGGTATTGAGCAAAAAGTAAACTTAAAAGGAACAGGTTCGGTTTGGTTTATGAGGAGCTTTTAATAATTATTTTTTTATTTCAACAACAGCATTATCTGCATCAATAAATACTCTATCTCCGTCTTTTATTTTATCAATGTCAATATGATCAACACATGGAATTCCTGCAAGTATTACACCTGTTGCAACAATTGTTTCTGTTTCTTTATTAATTATACCAGCTGGTGCAACACCATTTTTCTTTAAACCATAAATAACATATGAACCAACAGTGGAACCTTTACCACATGGGAAAACCAGTATCTTATCCTTTATATTTTTTCCTTCCAATGGATGACCTTTTTCAATCATCACACCAGTTTTTATATCAAAACTACCATAGAAACCCACTGGTTCTTTTGAAACAATAGCAATACCTTCTGCTTTTCCTGGTGAAATTGTTCTTCCTTTCATGTTTGCACCTCTATTAGTTTGTTTATGTTGGCGAAAAAAACTTCCTGTTTACAAAAACCTGGTAAATAAGCAGCTGCTTTACCTGAGTCAACACCAGTTACCTTATAACCCATTTTTTCAATTGGGGAAACAACCATACAGGTATCAGCAACTACACTTCCTCCTGCTTTTTCAATAATATCAACAAAACCCATTCGCTCTGCTGCTTCTTTCATAACTCTGGAAGTACAAATCCATAATGGTTTTTTTAGTTTTTTTCCTTTTAATTTATCTGCTAATGTTGATATTTCACGTAATGAAGCATGGGGACAGCCTAAAATAACAATATCAGGTTCTTTTCCTGAGTTTAATTTTTCATATACTTCAGCCAGCTCTTTTTTTCCAACATTTATTGTTTCTAGATTATCTTTTTTAACCAAATCAGCTTCAGGGGTTAACCCTTCTACATGATATAATGCAACCGCTCCTGAAGCAGCCATTGCTGCACCAAGTGCTTTTAATTGATCTGTACTTGCATCCTTTATTCCTGTAAAATATGGTATTTTGTTTTTAACTTGTTTACCAACAAAGTAACCTAGTGCCCCAAAATCTGAACTAAACTCTAAATCAACCTCAACTTTTATTTTAACATGTGGATGCCTGTTTTCGTCAAGATGTAAATCGTAATTAGGGGTTTTACCACAGATTGCTGCAGCAAGAGCAGAAGGACCACCTTCCCTATTGGTTCTTGCACCAATTACCGAGTTTGAAAATGAAACAGCTGAACTTTCCGACCAAGCAATATGCTCCCTGAATCTCGGTAAATTACCAGCTAGATACGGAGTACAGGTAGAAGTAACTATTATTCCCATTTTCTTAAATGCGTTCATTATTCTAAGTTGATTTTCAGCAAAAGACTCTGGAAAACCAAGTTTCTCCCAGTTTTCTAAATCCATTCCAGCAGGATTTAAAAAAGTAAGAACCTTTACTTTTGCCCCTTTATCTGCAAGGTCTTCTAAAAATTCTGTACCAGGATCAGCAATTGACTTATAAGATACCCCAGCAACTTGAACAGAACCAACAGGTATCATTTTATCTGCCTTGTAAATTTCACCAAGACGAACAAGGAGTCTAAACATTCTTTCCATTACTTCGCCTTGTTCACCATCAAGAATTTTTTCTTCCTCTTTTGTAAGATACATAAAAGATCAACCTTTTATCAACAGGGTTATATGCTTGTAATATTTTATTGTTTTGCCATTTATGAAAATAAAACAATTACCAACAGATTTCATAGTAGAAGAAATACCTAGTATAGAAATTTCTAAAGAAAAAAAGGAACACTCGATTTTTATTTTAGAAAAACAAGAAATGGACACTTTTGAGGCTTTACGTCTAATAGCCAAAAATCTAAGAATTTCACTATTTGAAATAGGTTATGCAGGTCTTAAAGATAAACACGGGTTAACAAAACAATATATCTCGATTCCATCAAAATACAATATAAAAAACAAAGAAATAAAAAACCTAAAATTAGAATTTATTGGTTACAACAATAAAAAAATAAAAACAGGTGATCTTAAAGGAAATAAATTCACAATAACTGTTCGAAACATACAAAAAGGTGAAACCCCAGGAATTTATAGTAGAGCAAAAACTATTTCAGAATATGGAGTACCAAACTATTTTGATTCACAAAGATTTGGTAGTGTAATACACAATGAATTCATAGCAAGATACATGATAAAAAATCAATATGAACAAGCAATGAAAATATTTTTAACAAAATATTCAAAGAAAGAAAAAAAATAAAAGACGAAAAAAGAAAAATACTTACAAGTTGGGAAAACCTTGAATCAATAAATATTAATAACAAGATTTTCAAATCTGTTATAGATGAATACATAAAAACAAAAAGCTGGGTTGAAGCTTTAAAAAAAATTCCACCAAATCTAAGAGAAATGTTTGTGAATGCTTATCAAAGTTATTTATGGAATGAATGCGTAAAAGAAGTACTACAAAAAATAGTTGCAAAAGAAAGATTGTACAACATTAAATACAATATTGGTTCCTTGGTTTTTTACAAGAAATTGATTGATACTGAGATAAAAAAAATACCACCTACTTTTCAAACAATAAGCCCATTTATGAAGTTTTCATCAGGGTTTGAAGAAGAAATTATAAAAAATGTTTTATCAAAAGAAAATATAACCTTAGAAAACCTAGATATTGAAAAAGTAACTGGGAATTTTTTAAAAACAAGAAAAAGACAGATAATTTTAAAACCAGAGGGATTTACAATTTCTGAACCAGAAATAGATGAAATTAATGATAAAGGAAATAAAAAGAAAAACAAAATTATTTTGTCATTTATTTTACCAAAAGGTAGTTATGCAACTATTGTAACCAAACGTATTTTTGGTCATTAACATTTTTTAATTGATTTTGTTTAAAAAATTAAAATAAAAAATCAGTAATTTTATTTTTTAATAATTGTAAACGCTGTAAAAAATGATAAAGTAAGAAATTCACAGGCATTGTATTTCTTGGCATTGTTATTTTTAATTGAGTCCAGGTGCTTTCATAATCTCCCACATCTTTAGCCTTGACACTTATAGTATATGTTCCCTTTTTGTCCCATTTGTGACCTAAAACCACAACCTCAGAAGAATTATAAGGTCCAATCCAGCCTGTACTATCACCATCACCCCAGAAGACAAAAAAATACACTCCATGACCATCTGGATCTGTTGAACTTATTTCATATTCATACGTTACTCCAACCTTACCACGATTTGGACCGTTTATTATTGGAGCATTTGGAGGTCTGTTATCAGATACAATAACAGTAATATAATCTGACCAACTACTTCTAACTCCATAAATATCCTTTGCCTTCACCCTTACCATATAACTTCCTAAACTAGTCCAAGTATGCGATGTTTGTATTGGTACTCCAGAAGTATACGGGCCTATCCAACCACTAAAGTTGCCATCACCCCAATCCACATAATAATAAACATCATCACCATCTGGATCTGTTGTTACAACAGAATATTTACAAACTTCATTTATGGTAACCATTGTTGGACCAGTTATTACTGGTACATTAGGAGGATTACTTGGAAAGCCTGGCCCTGCAAGTTCTGCTAAAGTTGCAAGAATAAGTCTTACATTTTTTACAGCATATGTTGCATTAATATGATCTATTGTATCACCAGAGGTATGATAATATGGTGTTTCAGTATATTCAAAATAAAACAGCGCGTTGTATCCTTGATCCCAGAATGAATTATGATCGCTACCCCAGATCGAACCTCCATGATGAAGAGTAAGATGGATATAATCATTGTATTCATTATTAATGTTATAGGTGTAAGCGTAAAGCCATTCTGATGCAGTGTTTTCATACACAATAAGATTATTCCCATCATTTGTGGTTACTGCATAACTTATCATATCAGCATTAAGAACTCCTTTTATATTCCATCCTTGAGCCTTTGCTTGCTGAGCATATACTTTACTTCCCAAAAGACCTTGTTCTTCACCAGAAAATGTTACAAACTTTATTGTATGATTAAACTGATATTGACTCATAATATAGGCTGCTGTTAAAACAGCTACAGTTCCTGAACCATCATCATCAGCACCTGGGCTTCCAGAAACAGTATCATAATGTGCACAAACAATATAGATTTCATCACTTGTTTCATCAGTTCCATTAAGAGTTGCTTCAACATTATCTGATGTGTACCCACCATTACTCCAGTGATGGTAACGAACATCCAATTCCATACTTTCAAATTGATTATAAATATACTCTGCTGCTGCTACGCAAGCACTAGTTCCAGTACGACGAGGCCCAAAACTAGTAATATTTTCCAAATAACTTAAGTAAATAGATTCATCAACCTGCTCAAGCATACCTATTACTATATCCTCAAAGTTTGCTGATGTTATTTCAATATTCTTCTGAGTTATTGGTTCATCTATTAACTCTGGTAATGGAGTTTGTAATTCTCCTGGTGGTGGTGCTTGAAAACGTGATTGCTCATAATATAAATTATTTATTTCCAACGTCTGAACAGAAAAACCCATAACATTAAAAATATTCACAATCATAAACATACAAAATATAAGGCATAAAATTTTTTTCATCAGTATTTATACCCCCTTTTTACTATTGAATAAAAAATATACCTATATAAATATTTGTGATAAAATCAGGGGTTTTTTATAGTTTTTTAACTAAATTATGAGTGTTTTGTACAAGAAGATTTATCTCATCTTTTGTTGCATTATCAATATGAATTCCACCAATTGCAATTATTTTTGTTTTATATTTTTTACATGCAGTCCCTGCAATAGGTTTTAAAACAATATCATCATAATGACCTTTAAATTTTATAACTTTAGTTTTTTTACCAGGTTCACAGATAATGATAGCACCAACATGAGGTTTTTCCCCACCACCTAAAAAATAAATGATATCCTCACCGATTTTTTTTCTTTCAAGATAAACCTTGTATTTTCCTCTACCTGAGGTAAGCATTAACATCAACTTTATTATACTTTACAATCTCGTATTTACTTTTTTCAACATCAAAAGGAATTGTTGCATCAACACCAACTTTACAAGTAAGTGCTTTTTTACCAGGTTCCTGTTTTGAAGAAGGATCTAAACTACTACCTGGTTGATCAGGTTTTATAACCAAATCCTTATCTCCTTGAAAACGCGTGGCAATAGCCCATTCAACAGCAACAGGATTGTATATATCAACATCATCATCAATGATTACAACATGTTTCATACTTTTATGACCATTAAAAGCAACTTCAATTGCCTTTTTACCATCATCTGGATTTTTTTTCTCAATCTGAACAATACCATGTAACCAGGAACCACCACCTAAGGTTACTAACACATTTTTACATTTAACAACCTTACTAACCTCATCATAAATTGTTGGCTCTTTAGGCATACCCATTAAGATTTTATGTTCAAATCGACCTGGAATTAAGGCTTGATAGATTGCATCTTTTCTATGGGTTATACAATCAACAACAAAAACTGGTTCTTGTCGCTCAAAATCTCTTGTTTCTGTTAAATCTAAAAAAGGTCCTTCTTTATCAACATCCTTTGTAAGCCTGCCTTCAAGCACAAACTCTGACTCAGCAGGTACTTCAAGATCTTTTGTGACACATTTAACCATTTGCATTTTATCAAGAGTGTTTGCAATTGAAAATTCATCAACACCAGAAGGAGGGCTAAGAGAAGCAGCAACCATAACAGGAACAGAATTACCTATGCAAACTGCCATTTCTAAATCACCTTTTAATTTATCATAAGTTGTTCTAGTTTGTCTACCTTTTATTAGCCTGGCAGTAAATGTGGTTTTACTTCTTTGCATTAACCTATGATAAGAAACATTTCTACCAGTATCAGGGTCTTTTATTGTAGAAACAGTAGCAGTTGCATATCTTCCACCATCACCAGGTAGATGATAAAGCATAGGTAGCTTATCTAAATCAGGATTTTTAACAACAACCTCTTGACAAGGGGCTTTATCCACAAGTACTGGTTTTGTAGGATTTCTCAAAGCATCAACTAGTTTTAGTAAAAGTTTATCCTTAGTAGTTTCTAAAGCCTCAGCGATAATATCACGATTTGATGTAATACCAGCAAAAACAGGGAAGTTGTAACCTTTGACTTTTTCAAAAATAACAGGTTTTTCATCAAGAGAATAAATAATATTAGCAATCTCATACTTTACAGAAACTTCTTTTTTAATACGAACAAGTTTATCCTCTTTTTCTAATTTAGCAAGAAAACTTCGTAGATTCATTTTACATTATCTCCCTTCTTGATGCACCTATTACAGTTTTTAAACTATGAAAACCTTCTTTTTCAATGGCATTTGCAACCTCTTCCTGAACCTGTTTGCCAGGAGTAAGAGCAATAATACTACCTCCAAGTCCACCACCTGTGAGTTTTGCACCAAGTGCACCATTGTCTCTTGCTAGTTTAACCATAAAATCAAGTTCTTTTGAAGAAACCTCTATCTGCTGCAAAAGTTTATGATTCTCATTCATTAATTTTCCAATTTCTTTTAAATCTTCATTAATTAAGGCGTTTTTTGCTAAATAAGCAATATTTTCAGCCCTGTTAAAAATTTCCTCATATTTTTTAGGATATTTCTCTCTTCTTTCACGAACACCAGCAACAGCTGCAGCAGTATTGGCAACTTTACCAGAATCTGCCATTACGATTTCTATAGGACCAGGAATAGAAATTTTTTCAACAATGTTATTTTTACCTTTTTCAAACCAGATAAGACCACCATAAGCTGATGCAGTATTATCAATACCTGATGGAGTTCCATGGTAGCCTTTTTCGCCTTCAAAGGCTATTTCATTTATCTCTTCATCAGATAAATTTAAATTATAATGTGCTGATAAAGCTCTTGCAATAGCCACACAAGAAGCAGCACTTGCGCCTATTCCACTTGCACAATGCAATGTTCCTTCAAGGATGATTTCTATTCCTTTTTTTGATAAATCTATATTCATTTTTTTCAGGATCCTATTTATTGAATCCTTTTGCTGCTCAATTTTATCTTCTTTATATCCAGGAGTAGCCTTCCTATTATCAATTAATCTCCAGTCGGTTTCATTAATGGGGTTTATTTTAGCAATTGTATATTCACCAATAGCTGAAACAATAGCTGGTACTCCATATACTACAAAATGCTCGTTAAATAAAATGGCTTTTCCAAAACCTATGCCCTCGCCAGTCATTTATATCACATAATGTATATGACATTGTTATAATTGAAATACCATAATTAATTCAAGTTTTTATAAGTTTTTATTGATTTTTGGTTAAATCATTATATTTTAGAAAATTATTTAATTAAGAAGTAATTTAGTTGATATTACAAAAGGACAAATAATTATAATGAAGACAATTAAAGAATTAGGAGATTTTAATTTCAAATATGATTTAAAAATTAGGGAGATTTTTGGAATTAAAAGATCGGTTTTATTTTGGAAGTACATTGATTTTATTGCTTGTAAAATGGACAAACTTGCAAAGTTATATGAAAACACAGTTGGAAAAGAAT
>JBNVCE010000034.1:0-14200 GCA_050410885.1 Thermoplasmatota archaeon
TGCTGTTTCAAAAAATGTACAAATTGATGAAATTAATAATTTAGAGTCACGTGAAAATCTTGCAAGAATGAAAACTATTTCTAATGAAGAATTTGATAAAAAATTAAAAGAAATTGAAAAAGAGCTTGAAAAAGAAATTGCACATCTTATACATGGGGGATTATAACATGGGTAATAAAGATATTGAATATACAACAGTTACAAAAGTCACAGGTCCTTTGATAATTGTTGAAGGTGTTAAAGATGTAGCATACAATGAAGTTGTTAAAATAAAAACAGCTTCAGGTGAAGAACGAACTGGGCAGGTTCTTGAGGCATTTTTAGATAAGGCAATTGTTCAAGTTTTTGAAGGAACTAAAGGGCTTGATACCAAAAAAACTTCAGCTCGTTTTATTGGAGAAACAATGAAACTTGGTGTTTCTAAGGAGATTTTAGGTCGGATTTTTGATGGAACAGGAAATCCAATTGATGATGCTCCACCTATAATTCCAGATGAAAGACGTGATATTAATGGTAGCCCAATAAATCCATATGCCAGAGAATACCCATCTGAATTTATTCAAACAGGAATATCAACAATAGATGGTTTAAACACACTTGTTAGAGGGCAGAAATTGCCAATTTTTTCTGGAGCTGGTCTTCCGCATAATGAAATGGCTGCACAAATTGCTAGACAGGCAAAAGTTCTTGGAAAAGAAGAAAAATTTGCTGTTGTTTTTTGTGCAATGGGCATTACAGCGGAAGAGGCAAATCTGTTTATAAAAGATTTTGAAAATACAGGAGCATTAGAACGAACTGCTATGTTTTTAAATCTTGCAGACGATCCAACTATTGAAAGAATTATTCTACCACGTATGGCTTTAACTTGTGCAGAGTATCTTGCTTTTGATTTGGATATGCATGTACTAGTTATTCTCACTGATATAACAAATTATGCTGAGGCTTTAAGAGAAATTGCTGCTGCAAGAGAAGAAGTACCAGGGCGTCGAGGGTATCCTGGTTATATGTACACTGATCTTGCATCTATTTATGAAAGAGCTGGTAGAATAAAAGGCAAAAAAGGCTCAATAACCCAGATACCTTTACTTACAATGCCTGATGATGATATAACCCATCCCATCCCTGATTTAACTGGTTATATCACAGAAGGACAGATTGTCCTTGATAGAGGTTTGTATAAAAAAAATATTTATCCACCGGTTTCGGTTTTACCTTGTTTATCAAGGTTGATGGATAGAGGGATTGGCGAGGGAAGAACAAGAGCAGATCATGCTGGTGTTTCAAACCAGTTATATGCTGCTTATGCAGAAGGTTGTGAATTAAGAGATCTAGTAGCGATTGTTGGGGAGGATGCATTATCTGAACGAGATAAAAGATTTTTAAAATTTGCAGATGAATTTGAACAAAGGTTTATAAAACAAGAATCTAATGAAGATAGAAGTATTGAACAAACATTAACAATTGGCTGGGAATTACTTTCTATTTTACCTAAATCAGAACTTAAAAAGATTGATGAAAAATATATTAAAAAATATTTTCCAGAAAAAAAAGAGTAAATAATTATGGCAGAGCAAGTACTTGAAGGTATAAACCCAACAAGAATGGAGCTTTTAGAAATCAAAAAAAAAATAGTTTTAGCTGAAAAAGGACATAAACTTTTGGAAGAAAAACGAGATGCATTAATTGAAAAGTTTTTTAACATCATTGATAAAAGAAATAACTTATTGAAACAACTTGATGAAGAATTTAAAAAAGCTTATACTTTATTAATCCAGGCTCAGATGATAATAGGTGAAAAAAAAGTTGAAGAAGCATCATTTTTGATTGATGAAGCTGGTGAGATAGAGTTTGAAACAGAAAATATTATGGGAGTTAAAATTCCAAAAATAAATACAAAAAATATAAAAACCGATATTAAACCCTTGTATGGTTTTTCTGAAACTTGTTCAAAACTAGATGATGCTTATTTAGCTTTTAAAAAAATTTTGATAAAACTAGTTGAGCTTGCTGATTTTGAAGCAATTATTAAATCACTTACAATTGAAATAGAAAAAACAAAAAGAAGGGTTAATGTTTTAGAAAATAATTTAATACCAAGACTTTATTCAACCCGCAAGTTTATTGAGTTACAACTTGAAGAAAGAGAAAGAGAAGATTTTTTTAGAAGAAAGAGAATTAAGGCTATATTGGAATCTAAAAAGATGTAATATGAACCAATTAAATGATGATCCATTTATTGAAAGTTTTTTTAATACTCCTGAAAAAAAAGCAAAATGGCTTTTTAGAATAAAAATAGCTTATATAATTTGGATTGTTTTTATGATAATAGGTATCTTATCAATTTTAATTTGGTTTTTATTTAAATAAAAAAAAGAGAAAGAGGATTTTTAAAATTTTTATGCTGATCTACCAATATCCCATATAGCTTTTATAGCTAAAATGCCAACTGCTGGTGCCACGAATATTGATATGCTAAGTGATAGACCATTTAATAACGACCCAATCCATGGTTTTAATGTAATACCTTTAAATACACCGTACATAACAACTAGACCTATTGCTGCTAGTAAAAATCCAGGTATCTCTCCTTTTGTTATAGTGCCTTTACCCATAACAGCTAATACTCCGACTACCACACCAAGTATTGCTAGTATCCATGCTATAATTCCACCAGTGTCTGTTATAAAAAAGTCATGGCCGCCTTCTAATTGTACTGCTTGCCATAATCCAAAGATTAAGGCTATTATTATACCTAGTATAAATGACCAGCTTCCAATTTTTCCCATAACTCCATTTGACATATTCTCTTTTTCTCCTCCACCATTGATTGATATTGTTCTGTATGAAATAGGTTGTCCCTTATAAAGATTTCTAGTTTTTTTTATTATTTTAAAAGAAAAATTGATAAATAAAATCCTATTTTACAGTGAAAAACATTAAATATAATGTTCCATGTTCTTATTAGGTAAATTTTGCATATGGTGGAAAAATTGTTAGAAAAAAAACAGGATGATCAGACATCTAATAAAGATAATAAACAAGAAATGCCTCCAATTAAGGAGTGGATAAAATATCAAGATTTTAAAACAACAGAAGAAATAAAAGTACCAGAGTTACTTCTTGATCAGGTTATTGGCCAGGATAAAGCGGTTGAGATTGTTAGAAAAGCTGCTCAACAAAAACGTCATGTTATGTTAATTGGTGATCCAGGTACTGGAAAGTCAATGGTAGCAAGAGCAATGACAGCATTTTTACCAAAAGAGGAACTAGAAGATATTATTGCCTATCCAAACAATGATGATCCAAATTTACCTCATATTAGAGTAGTTCCTGCTGGTAAAGCACAAGAAATTATTAAAGCACAGAGAGAAGAAGCAAAAAAGAAAAAAGAGCAGCAAAATGGTATGATTATGACAATTGTTTTTATGATTATTGTACTTTCAATTTTTGCTGCATTTGCACCAGCATGGTCAGAAGGTTCATTTGATTTTAATAAAATTCAGATTCAATGGGCTTTTATTGGTTTGTTTGCAGCATTTATGATTTTTTTAATATTTTCACGTGGGGTTTTAACGCAACGTCGTGAATTACAACAAGTTCCAAAAATTCTAGTAGCTCATGATAAAAATGATATGCCACCATTTATTGACGCAACAGCTGCACATTCTGGGGCGCTTCTTGGAGATGTTAGACATGATCCTTTTCAATCAGCCGGACTGGAAACACCACCTCATCAACTAGTTGAATCTGGAGCTATTCATCGAGCTCATAAAGGTGTTTTATACATTGATGAGATTAACACGTTAAGTTTACCATCTCAACAACATTTATTAACTGCTATACAAGAGAAAAAATTTCAAATAACTGGTCAATCTGAAAGAAGTTTTGGTGCAATGGTAAAAACAGAACCAGTTCCTTGTGATTTTATTCTAGTTTCAGCTGGAAATCTTGATGCATTAAAAGGCATGCATCCTGCTCTTAGATCTAGAATCCGTGGATATGGTTATGAAGTGTATTTAAATAGTTCAATGGATGATAATGAAGAAAACAGAAAAAAACTCATTAGATTTGTTGCTCAAGAAGTAAAAAAAGATGAAAAAATCCCTCATTTTGATAAATATGCAGTAGGTGAGATTATTCATGAGGCTCAAAGACGTGCTGGTAGAAAAGGAAAACTTTCTTTAAGATTAAGAGAACTTGGTGGACTAGTTAGAGCAGCTGGTGACATTGCTTTTGAAAGAGGTGATAAAATTGTAACAGTTCAACATGTATTGGAGGCAAAAAAAATTGCTAAATCACTTGAGCAACAGGTTGTTGATAGAGCCATTGAGCAAAGACAAGATTATCGTTCTTTTAAAACAGAAGGCGAGGAAATAGGGGTTGTTAATGGTCTTGCAGTTCATTCTGCTGATCCTTCAATGAGTGAATTTTCTGGCTTAGTTTTACCAATTGTTGCTGAAGTTACACCAGCTGGTTCTGAGTCAGAAGGAAAGGTTATTGCTACTGGAAAACTTGGAGAAATAGCTAAAGAATCTGTTCTTAATGTTTCAGCAATAATTAAAAAATATATGGGAAGGGACATTACTGCTCATGATATACATATTCAATTTATTGGAACTTATGAAGGACTTGAAGGTGATTCTGCCAGTATTTCTGTTATTACAGCTGTTATATCAGCAATGGAGGGTGTACCTGTTAGACAGGATACAGCAATGACAGGCTCTTTAAGTATAAGAGGCACGGTTTTACCAATTGGAGGAGCAACTGCTAAGGTGGAAGCTGCTGTAAAAGCTGGGGTAAAAAGAGTAATTATCCCAAAATCTAACTTAAATGACGTTCTTATAGAGGATATATACAAAAACAAAATAGAAATTATTTCTGTTGAAACATTAAATGAGGTTATTGACAATGCTTTAACTGGTCCTGGTAAGGATAAATTACTTAAAAAACTCAAGGATATAAAACCACTTAAGATTTCAGGAAAGGTTGAACTTGAATCAGAGAAAAAAATTACAGCAGCTGTACTTAAACAAAAAAAACATAGTGTGTGATTATTTTAATTAACATTTTATATTCTTATTTTATTCATTAATTGTTATTTATGAACGCACTGTTTATTGGTCGTTTTCAACCTTTTCATAAAGGGCATTTAAAAGTAATTAAAAATGCTTCTAAAAAATATGATAAAATAATCATTGGAATCGGTTCATCTCAATATAGTAACACTTTAAAAAATCCTTTTACAGAAAAAGAGCGTGAAATGATGATTAAAAGAACATTAGAAAATACTGGCATTAAAAATTATGAGATTATTTTAATTCCGGATATAAACAACCCTCCTAAATGGGTTGATCATGTTTTATCAATTTTTTCAGATTTTGACATTATTATAACAAATAATCCTGTTACAAAGAATTTATTTTCTGAAAAAGGATTCATTGTAAAAGAAACAAAACTGTATAAAAAAAACAAATATTCTGGAGAGGAAATAAGAAAAAAAATGATAAACGATGAAAAATGGAAACATTCAGTTCCAAAGGAAGTTTATGATTTAATAATTGAAATTAATGCAGTAGATAGAATTAAGAATCTTTCAAAATAATTTTTTAGGTTTTTTTTGATTTTTTTATATTAAAATAATCAATAATTCCAGCACTTATTAATATTATGGCAGCAGCAATTATAATATAAAAGCCTGTACCCAAGCCCCAATTTGATTGCATGTAAATAGATTCACCATTGGGTAAAGGAGTTTCTAAAATAGCTTCACCGTATAAACTTCCTAAACTTACTTCTGTTATTTTTGACATGCCTAATGAAAAAGAAAGAACCACTATAATAACAAATATTATACTTATTAAGATTAATGCTAAAAAAAATCTTTTTTTTAAGAAAATATTTAGAATAAAACTGCAACCAAGTAAAATCATACCTGATATTATAATGATTAATAATATGCTAATGAAACTTGTAAAAATATCTGGCAAGTTTGCAATATCTCTAAATGTTTGTCCTTGAAAATTTATACTTTCTATCATTGTTTGAGTGATAATAAACAAATCTGTTGTTTTTGTTACACGTTTATCATTACTGATTCCTGTTAAGGACCACCATGGTTGAAAAATTGATATAATAACCAGTGATAATGCTAATAATTTTAAAAAAGAATTTAATGAAATTTTTTTAATTATACATAAAATCATTATTTCTAAAACAAACATTATTGTAATTGTTGTAATAATAATATAGATAGTTGGTTTTAAATTTGTTACAATGTTTACATCTTTATCATTAGTTATTTCTAATGTTTTTATCCCTACCACATTTTTATCTGAGTAAACATAAAACGAATATTTTCCAGGTGGTAAAGAAATATTTTTATTTATAGAAACTGATTTAAATATTGTATTTTCATTTCTTTTTACATCTAATTTTAATTTATCATCTTGAATGAAGTTTCCATTTAAATCGAATAATTTTATATTTAAATCAAAAATTGCTGAAAAATTTAAATTTACACTATCCAGATTATTTGGAATTTTTACATCGAGGTAGTCATAAAACCTCCCATATGAAATGTATAATTTATATGTGGCTGGAGGTAGATTATTAAATATGAAATTTCCAGATTTATTTTCATTTGGAAAAATATCAGTTGGGTTATCCATAGTGGAACTTGTTATTATAGGTCTTATTTCAACTACAGGACTAAAACCAAGTAAATCAAAAACGTTAACTTTTAAATCATATAACTGTAAACTTATTTCAACATTTTTTGCTTTTTTTGGAATTATCTCATCATAAACAAGAAAACCTTTATAATATGCTTTTAATTTGTAATTTTCTCTGCTAAAGGGAATAAAAACCTGTGTATCTGAGTCCTTTTCTGTAACATAATTTATTATAATTTTATCGTTTTTGTAAATATTTAAAATAGTATTTTCAACTCTTTTATTTTCTTGATTTTTTACTGTAATTTTTATATTTTTTTGCCAGGAGCATGTTATATAAATTTCTTTATCTCCATCGATATTAACTGGTTCTATTGCAATTATTTTTTTATTTTGGTTAATAAATTTTCTATAAATTTTTACAATATAATCCCCATAAGAAAGTTTTGTGAATTTTACTGTTGGAAGTCCAAATAATGGTTTATGCAACAATCCCCTTGATACTAATTCATTGTCTCTATATATTTCGCATGTTATTTCTGACAAATTACTGAAAATTGGATAAAGTAAAATCCTGCCACAAAATCTTAATTTAGCTGTTAATGTGTAAATACCACTATTTTTACCTGGTAAGCCAGAATCACCAATATTTCTATATTTTGATAATATTCTGAAATATTCACTTTCTTTTATTATTCCATTGCAACCTTTATCTTCAGTTGTATAAACCTCAACATCAAATTCAACAACTAGCCCTTTGTTTATTATTAAATCATGTGTACTTCCTTTTTCATATGAGTTTCTACCGAAAATAACACCAGCATAATCAATTTCAGTACCAAGTGCATTGAAATATTCTTTTTCTCCTGCTTTTACTTGTATTCCATCTCTTTCATCTTTTCCACTTTTAACAATACCTGTATTGGATGGAAATAATATCCCATTTGCCCTACCAACATCCCCTTCACCATATGATATCCAAGCATTTTCGCCTAAATCACAATCATCTGAGTAAGGAATTACCCACTCCCTTTCTTTTGATTCAGGATTTGTATTTAGTTTATATTTTTTGATTTGATTATTTTTGTCATAGATATGCAGGTATGGATAAATTTCACCAAATTGCAATTTTTTTATTCTACTGTTTTTTGAGCGAAATGATAACAAACTACCATAAATACCATCAATGTTTACTTGTCCTTCTACATAGCAATCTTGGAAAACCTCATGTTTTACATGAACAAAAATACGTTTATCATTTACTGGGCAATAATAATATCTATAAATATTACTTGTTTGCAATTCTTTTCCATTGGATTGACTAACTATCTCGAATTCAACCATAAGATTTCCATTGATGTTAATTTTCTTTGATAATAAAACTTGATCCGAGGAAAAATGATCTTTATCATCAGGTCCAATACTGTAAATAAATCCAAATGAAACTATTGTATCAGAATTAACAACATCGAATTCTTTAGAACCAGGTTTCATTCTAATAATTGTTTGAGCTAAATTTCTTTCAAAAACGCATCCTTTTTGCCCAACACCATAGACACAATATCCATCTTCTGTGATTTTATAATAATCTCCTTCTGCTGATAAACCTGAGATGGGTTCAAAATAATAATATGCATCCTCAACATTAACATGATTGACATAATTTGGTGAAGGTTTTGGGTTTTTATCATAATAAATAAAATATCTTTCCTTTCCATAAGCAAATTCAGGTATTAAGAAAATAATCCTGCAACCCTTAATAAATTCTTTATCATAATATTCTAAATCGTATATTTGTGATTCAAGCTCATGCCAGTTTTTACCGTCCCAGCAAACAATTCTTATAGAACGTTCTATTTCATTTTTTGCCCAACATAAATCTTTAAAATCAATATGTATATCAATTGGTTGATACCTTGAATGATTATCCTCAGTTAAAATAGGTATTTCAATTTCTTGTCTATACGCCCAGTTACTATTCCATATTGGAATCATGTTGTCATCTGATAATCCAGAAATAGTCAAAACTGGAGAAAGTGATAGAATTATTATTAGGTAAATTATAATAATTTTTTTTATTTTCATCTATTTCCCAGTTTTTTTATTCTTTATATAATATTAATATATAAATGTGAGTTTGGTAATATATTAATATTTTGTAAATAATATTTTTATTAAAAAATAATTTAAAAAATTATTAAAATTATTAATTAAAATTTTTTTAAGTTATAAAAACATATTTTTTCTTTTAATTTAAAAAAAATAATCCTTATTCATTTAAATTTTATATTTATATATCGATTTTATCAATTTAAATGTCTTGACTTTTTTAATGATTTAAAAAAACAATAAAGTTTTTGAGATTATTTTATGATATAAAAATAACTTTTTTAAATTAAACAAAATATTAAAAAATATTTTGGAATAATATTAATAAAACAATTTACTATTTTAGTTTTGTGGTGAATAAAATGGATGCAATAGAAGCAATTTTAACCAGACGCAGTATACGCAAATATATTAAAAAACCAATTCCTGATGAAATAATTAAAGATTTACTAACAGCTGCAATGTCTGCACCATCAGCAGGTAATGAACAACCATGGCATTTTATTGTTATAAATAATACCCAAATACTTTGTGAAATACCGACTTTTCATAACCATGCTCAGATGTTAAAAGAAGCAGCAGTAGGCATATTAGTCTGTTGTGATAAAAGTTTGGAAAAACATGAAGGTATGGGAGTACAAGATTGTTCTGCAGCAACTGAAAATATATTAATAGCAGCTCAAGCAAAGGGTTTAGGAGCTGTTTGGTTAGGTGTTTATCCTAGAAAAGAGCGTATAAATGGTTTAAGAAAATTATTGAATATTCCTGATCATGTAATTCCTATTTCTTTGGTTTCTATAGGTTATCCCGCTGAACAGAAACCAAAAGAAGAAAGATATAACGAATCTAGAATTCATTACAACAGATGGTAAAAAACTTTATTCACCAACAATTTCAACTACAATATTCCTTTTTCTTGGAGTAGTATCCAGTTCAATAAAAACAATCTGTTGCCAAACTCCATGTAAAAGTTTTTCATCCTTAATAGGAATTGTCAGACTTGGTCCAATAAGACTTGCTCTTACATGTGAATGGCCATTGTCATCATTCCATGTTTCATGATGTAAATAAATTTCATCTTTTGGTGCAATTTTTTGTAGAATTCTTGGTAAATCTTTCTTTAAACCAGGTTCATATTCAATAGTTGTAATACAACCAGTTGATCCAGGTATAAAAACACAAACTATTCCGTTTTTTATTTTTGATTTATTTACAATTTTTTGAACATCTTGAGTAATATCTATAATGTCGACTTCGCCCTTTGTTTTAATATTAATTTCATCATAATAAACACTCATTAACAAATCCTCCATTGAAATTGTTAAAATTTTATTTTTACTCCAGCAGCATCTTTCTTAAAAACACCAAAATCTTTAATATTTTTTAACATTTTATTATCAAAAATTGGCCCTTCTTTACAAACCCTCAATCCTTCTCCAACGCAACATTGTCCGCATAAACCAACTCCACATTTTATATATCTTTCTAAAGAAGCTTGAAAATATACACCTGAAAAAATTTCATATAATTTTTTCATCATCAACTCTGGCCCACATGTCAATACAGAATCAAATTTATTTTCCTTTGAAAGTTCTTTTGCCAAATCTGTTGCCAAACCCTTAAAACCCTTGGAACCATTATTTGTTGAAATGTATAAATTTAAATCCAATTTTTTAAGCCTATTTTCAAAAAAAAGTTCTTCTTTATTTTTAGCACCAATAATAACTGATGCTGATATTTTTTTGTTATTAATTTCTTCAGCAATTGGTGCAATCATTGCAATGCCAGTTCCGCCAGCAACAAGTAAAATTTTTTTACCAATTATTTTAAAACCATTACCATATGGTCCTCTAACACCAATCTTGTCACCCTCTTTTAAATCAAATAATTTTTTTGTTGCATCCCCAACTCTTTTAAAAGTGATACCTTTTATGTTTTTTCCAACATAAGAAACACTCATTGGTATTTCATCAATACCTGGAATCCAAATCATAAAAAATTGTCCTGATACAACATACTCTGGATATTGAAACTTTATTGTTTTAACATTAAAATTTTCTTTTTTTATTTTGATTATTTTTGTAATTTTTGGATAATTCATAAATGTGCTACTCCTATTATTTCTGATAAATTATTATAATTATGTTTTTCCATCCATTTTTTTATTTCTTTACATATTTCTTTAAAGATATCAATACCTCTGTAATAGATTCCCGTTCCTATTTCAACAGCTGATGCGCCAGCCATAAAATATTCTATTGCATCCTCTCCATTTGTTATACCACCAACACCAATTACAGGTATATCAACATTTTTTGAAATTTCATAAACACATCTGATACCAACAGGTTTTACTGCTTTACCAGAATATCCTCCAATTTTATTTGATAAAACTGGTATTTTTAATTCAATATCAATTTTCATTGCTTTTAATGTGTTAATTGCAACAATAGCATCTGCATTTCCTTTTTCTGCTGATTTAGCAATATCAATAATATTTGTTAAATTTGGTGATAATTTTACAAAAACAGGAATATCAACAGAATCTTTTACTTTGGATGTGATATCTTTTACTAATTTAGGATTTGAACCGATTTCTAGGCCATAACCTTTTGCATGAGGGCAACTCATATTTAACTCTAAGGCATCTACCTTGTATTTTTGCATTTTTTCTGAAAGTTCAACGAATTCAATTACGTTTGAACCAAAAATACTACCTATAACTGGAATATTTGATTTTTTTAATTTTTCTAATTCTTCCAGAAAAAGTTCTATCCCTGGATTTGGGAGACCCATAGCATTTAAAAAACCATATTCTAACTCTATCACAGTTGGATTTGGGTAACCATAATGTGGTTTTAAACCAATGGATTTTGTTACAACTGCACCTGCACCAGAATTATAAATTCTCTGCATAGAACCTGCATCCTCATCCATTATGCCAGATGCTAAAATAGTAGGATTTCTTAGTTTCAAAGAGGCGATTTTTGTGGTTAAATCTATCAGATTAACACCTCAATCTTATAATAAAAACTATTATAAAAAAATTGGCTTTTATAATCAAGAAGCATTTGAATAATATATTTTATTAAATATAGCTAAAAAAATTATTTCAGATAACAACAAATGAAAATTTTTTTATTTAAATTTAAAGATAATTTATTAAGATAATTTATAACATGATTTCTTATGAAAATCTTGGTCTTACCTTATCCTGTATACCAACACCAGGAATACTCATTTTTGTTGTAAGCCTATCAATTATTTCAGTGATTATGAATGTGAAAATTAAATAAATTAATGCAATAATTAAAAATATCTCAATATATCTAAAATTTCTTGAAGCAATAAGTTGTCCTTCTTTAGTTAATTCATTAACCTGAATAATAGAAGCAATTGATGTATACTTAAAAAGGTAAATTAATTCATTAGACCAAGCTGGTATAGAAATACGTAAGGCTTGAGGTAGAATCACATTTTTTATTGATTGTAATTTTGTCATTCCTAGAGTTCTTGCTGCAGACATCTGACCAGAAGGAATAGCCTGGATTGAACCCCTTAAATATTCAGCTTGGTAAGCACCGCTGTTTAAAGATAATCCCATTAATGCACAGTAAAGTGGTGAAAAAGCAATTCCAATTGATGGTAATCCAAAATATATAATGAATAATTGCACAAGTAATGGTGTCCCTCTAATTAGCTCAATATATCCAATACAAACAGACGAGACTATCTTATTTCCATAAATCCTACCAAGGGAAAGAATAATTCCTAAAATAAATCCAATTGTTAATGAAACAATGGTTAAAATAAAAGTAATAGATAATCCATTAAAAAGCCTGGGTAAAGAATCAACAAAAAATTCCCAAAAACTTGTTGATGCCGTTTTTCCTCACTCCTCTCCATATAATGTAGAAATTTTACCAAGAAACTCTTTTGTTCTCTTCATTTTTGGATTTTGAAACATTTGTTTAGGAGTTCCTTTTTCTACAATAACTCCACCTTCCATAAAAATAATTTCATCTGCAACATTTCTTGCAAACCCCATCTCATGAGTAACAACAAGCATTGCCACTTTACCAGCTAATGATTTCATAACATCAAGTACATCACCTATTAATTCTGGATCAAGAGCAGATGTTGGTTCATCAAAAAGAATAATACTAGGATCCATTGCTAATGCACGAGCAATACTAACTCTTTGTTTCTGTCCTCCTGAAAGCTGGGCAGGATATTGATTTGCTTGTTTTTCCAATCCAACTCTCTGCAGTTCTTTTAATGCTCTTTCTCTTGCTTTTTCTTTATCTATTTTTTTTACTTTTTCCAGTCCAATACTAACATTTTTTAAAGCAGTTAAATGATTAAAAAGGTTAAAATCTTGAAAAACAAAACCTATTTTTTGTCTTATCTTATTAATATCAATGGAAGGATTTGTTATTTCTTCGCCATCTAACCATACTTCACCGCTATCAGGTGGATCTAATTGATTAATACATTTTAAAAGCGTACTTTTTCCTGTCCCACTAGATCCAATAATAACCTTGGTTTCATGTTTTTCCATAGTAAATGATATTCCTTTTAAAACCTCACAAGAACCATAGGATTTGTAAATATTTTTAACTTCTAGCATTGCCATAATTTTTACCTACTTTTTATCTTGTTTTTATTACCTCTAAACCAGAAATAATGTATCTTTTTTCAAGATAACTTAATCCACGATTTATGGAATAAACTAGTATAAAATAAATAAATGCGATGAACAAAAGGATATATAAAGCTGATTCAGGTTCACGAACTATTATATATCTACCTTGCCTCATTAAATCTATTACTCCGATTGCAATTGTTATAGATGTATCCTTTAAAACTATAGTAAATTCATTAGACCAACCTGGAATTGATAATCTGAGCATTTGAGGTAGAATTATATATCTCATAGCTTTAAAATTTGACATTCCTAAAGATTTTGCCGCTATAAACTGTCCTTCAGGAATAGAATTTATCGCACTTTTAAAGATTTGAATTTGATATGCAGTACTATGAATAGCAAGTCCTATAACAGCTGCTATAAAAACATCTATAATAATACCGATTTGAGCCAAACCAAAATAAATAAGGATAAAAATCACAAGCAGTGGTATTCCACGGAATATCTTCTCATAAATAAGAATTAAAAAGGGAATGGGTTGCTTAAAATATGAACGACCCATTGCCATAATTGTAGCAAGAATTGATGAGATAAAAATACTAGATAGAGTTAAACCTATTGTAACAGCCAAGCCATTCATTAGCTGAGGAAATGACTTAAGTATTATATCGATACCCAATGTAACAAACACTCTTTATCCAAAGTATTTTTTAACTAGAATATCCCATTCTTCAGAAGCCATAAAATCTTCCAGTTTTTGATTTATTTTTTG
>JBNVCE010000035.1:0-4039 GCA_050410885.1 Thermoplasmatota archaeon
CGATGAATATGTCTTAGGACAAACATTCTACCAAACTCCTTGTTTATTAATAATTGTACCTCTTTTGCAGTCCAATATTGTCTTTTTTTCAGGAGTGCTTTAAGTATTGCCATATCCTCATCGTCAAGGAACGTCCTCCTTCCAGGCAATGGCTTCGATTGCAGGCCTTCATATCCATTTTTATTATATCTATACTTCCAATTGTACACTGTCCGATCAGTGACTCCCAGAATCTTTGCGACTTCGATACGGTGATAGTTTTTCTTCAGAAGAAGAATCCCTCGTAATCTATCTCTCACCAAGGGATTTTTCTCGTTTTTTACCAGCCTTTCAAGATATTTTATTTCTCGTACATCCCTTCCCATGATAAAATGATATCTCGAAATGATTTAAGTCTTTTACTATAGATTAGATAAAAAAATTTATAAAAACTGCAATTTTATACAATGATTTTATTACAACATTAGAATAACCTTCTAGTTGTTTTTTAAAAAGTGTTACCAAAATCGTTTGTTAAGTTCTATTGAAAATTAGTCGATGAACAATTAAACAGCTATTCAGACAGACCATAGTTTAAAATTGATTATTTGGTATCAATCATAAATATTTTAATCTTGAAACGCCCTTAAATAGAATAAAAAAGAAAAAGAAAGTTTAGTGAGAGAGTTAATACTAAATTTGAGATAGTGCCAAAAATTCAAATCAATCTCAATTTTTTCTCCTTGGACCGGGTCTAAACCTCTCCGGACCCATTTTCTCGTACAGGAAAGATTTGTGTTAAAAGCCTAAAAATTTATACAAAACAATTTGTATTTTTATATGGCCTTTTTATATATTGGGACTTCCAAATGAGTGCTCATCTTTTAAATGATTTTCGTTGAATTAATAAAGTAGGGGTATTTTTATTCTCATCCCCCAGAAATGAATTCTGGAGGAGGAGAACAAAATATGTGGGATTTGGATGTGGATGCACACATAAAAAACTATTGGAAAAAAATAGATGAAGCTGGTGCAGCATTTTTTGAGAAACAATTAAATGATTGGGAATATAGAAAATATGGTGGTAGTCGAACAGATTTTTACAACCCTGATGATGATCATCCGATGAGACTAGCGTTGTTTCTTAGTTTCTTGGATGTAACACCTTTGGAGGAAGCGATGAAACAGTTTTATCATCGTCCTGCAAGTATCAAATATCTTGGCTCAATGGGACGGACGCTTATTTTTATGAAAGTGAAACAGTTTACCCCGGGTCGAACCGTGAATTATCTAAAGACTCATCCTATTGATGCTGAATTGTTAGGGTATGAGCAAGAATCGGATGGTTCATATGAGTTACCGTGCGGGGAAACTATTAGACTGAATTTGAAAAATCGGTTTGGTGTTGAAGGTGTTAAGAAGACTGACCGGGAAATTGTTGTTGCGATGAGAAAGGCAGCTGAAACATTGGGTATTGATCTTGGTGAGTGCTGCAGGAGCGATGCGTTTCCTGTGAAAGCTGTTGTTTCAGATAAAGCTGCTGAATATAATGGTCATTATGATGAAACAGGATATAAGGTTGCAACAACTGAATCATATACCCCTGAAACTGGGATTGTACCGTTGGTTGGAGATGTTATCGGAATCAATGATAATGAAGGTGATACATTGATTCCACATATTCAGGAGCTTAAAAGCTGTGGAATACGTGTCAAGGAAAACTTTGTTGATGGAAAATATGCAACAATAAGTAACATAGCACAAGCGGAGATCATAGAAGGAACAGTTCTTCATTATGACATTGCTGAAAACTGGGTGTATGATTATACAGCAACACCTTATTCCATAAAGGCAGAGTATCAAAAGTTTTATTATGAACCTGATTTCAAGATAAATGCTTCAGAGGATTTCATGATGAAATATCTCGTAAAGAAAGGATGCTATGGAACAGTTGGATATATGCTGAGAAATCAACATATCGCAGCTAAAGAGGAATGCCCTGATGGATATCTTGATCATTTCCATCAGCGGAATATTACTGAATCAGAAAATGATTACATTAAAAATGATACTGGCCTGCAACAGGGTATTAAACGGAAGGGTAAAAAAGCAGTTGAGTTGGAATTGCATTTTACGCTTCTTGTGTTGCATGTTCTTGCGTTGGTCAGATTGCAGAACGGTTGTAAGAAACATCTTGTTTCTAAGAGAGGTTTAACATAACATTTTAACCAGTGATTCACTAGAAAGGAGGCGTGATCACTGGGAAATATGAAAATCATTGTATGAATTGGTTGTTGGAGGGTTTAATAATGGTGTAAATGATATGGTTTTTAAAAAATGAAGTTCCAAATGAGTTTTGGCTTCATTTGGAATACCCGATAAATGGAAAACAATTGTCTGGTATTTTTCGCTTTTTACCCATTGGTATTATAGGTATTATGCTTTTAATAAATGCAGTTGTTGTATATTTTTATACCAGGAAAATTTGAATTTTTTAATTAATAATATTTTTTTTAGTTTTATAATAAATAAAACATTCTTTACTACTCAGATCTAATCCAATTCAACTGCTGATAATATTAGCTCAACCAAAGTCTTACTTGTTTCTATTTATAGCTGATATTGTAAGAGAGAATGCCAGGGTTGCAAACCATATGAAAACTCTAACTGGCATACCAGTTATGGTCCATTCAATAAATTGGGGTATTGTTGAAAAGAAGAATAAACTTGCACAAGCAATCTGGTTATTCCTACCTATTGTAAAATGTCTTAGTTGTTGTGTTGTGAGAGATGTTTTATTTTCCTTTATTAGAATATGAGATAGTGCAGCAGAAAGTCCCATTAAGAAGGCCATGTCGATTGCATACAGAGTTGAGGATAATGGAAAAAGTTGAGCCTTGGTGCTTAGGATATTTAGCAGATAAGGTTCAATTGCAACAAAAAACAACAACATAATGTTAAGAAGAATTGTTAAAGATTTAACATATTGTTTAGAAAACAAAAATTTATTTGTATATTGAATGAGATTTTTTGGAAGCAAAATGGATTTTAAAACAAGATCATCTTTATGAAAATATTTACAATTTCATATTATTATTTAAGTAATAGTAAACCATAATAATTTTGAGTACAGTTATGATCTCTAACTACCTCGATAGGATATCCTGCGGTTCTTGCTGTTTGAAAAACATCTATGCCACATGCCTCCATTGAAGGACGAGCTTGCTCTGCATGAATGCATCTATTTTTTAAATTACAGGTATCACAGAGATTACATGGACCTGAACTCATTCCAAATGCTTTATAGTACCCTGAAAGGAAAGCCTCGCGTTCAAGAGTAAAAACTAGTTTTAGCATATCGATTTTTTTAGATGGGCAATGTATTAGGATAGCAATTTCGTATTCATCAAGCATCCGTCTAGTTTCCTGTGGTGTTGGTGAATATGGTGGGCATGTTAAATGTTCACCAAAACCATCACAACCATACTGGCATTTTCGTCTTACCCATTCAGCTGTAAAGACTTTTTGAGGGGAAATAACCTTTGCCTCTTTTGCTCCTAACTCACATGCTCTGTGTATAAAATAATTGATTGTAGGATATGATTCTTTCTTCATAATATCATAAACAATTGTTCGTTCTTTAAAGTAATCTATTAAAAACTACATAGAATGAGATTTTAACCTATAAAAGTTAATATTGGATTATAATTATACTTAGAGAATAGTTTTTTTGAAATAAAATAAATGTCATTTACTTCTTTTTATTAACTATAATGATAAAAAGAATGCTCCTGTCGAGCGTTATTGCCCATGAGCATAAATCCCTAATTATTGATCATTTATTTTAAATAGAATTTTAACTAGATGTTCACAAATTTACGATCTGCTGTCTAACATTTTGTATGTTTAGTGAAACAAAAATCATTGTAATAAATAGTGTATATTATAATGTTTTTTTTTTATCATTTTGTTTCATATATTTTATAAGTAAAATTTAAATCAAGATAAATTATTAAATATTCTAAATTAAAAATTATTTTTACATAATAAAATTATTATA
>JBNVCE010000035.1:4049-11136 GCA_050410885.1 Thermoplasmatota archaeon
GGCAAAGAAAAAATGAAAAAAATAAAAATCATTGGAATTGTTTTTCTCTTTTTTAACTTAACATTTTCTAATTTAATGCTTGCGAAACAAGTCATACAAAAAGATAACGGATGGGGGTATATACTAAAATATGGTGATGTTGAACAGGAAGTCAGACGCCAATATATAGGGGAATCAAGAATTCCCTGGACTGATATGTTCTATGGTCAACAATTTAATTCACAAATATTAACAATACATGATGGATTTTTATTACCTGAAGAGTTTTTTAATCATTGGCAATACGCTTTAACGCAAGGTCTTATCAATTATTGGAATTTTACAAAAGATAGTGGTTTTGATTTTGGATGGGTATATTACCATTCAGATGATTATTCAAAAGAGAATCTTTTTATTAAGTTTCAGGAACCGCTAACATTATGGACTTTTGGAAAAACATACATTGAATCGACTGCTTCCGCATCCATTATGAAGTTTGATACAATAGGTTTATTTGCCCCTGAAAAAAATGAAAAAGGAAAACCTGAACTCGAGGGAGAGAATCTAACCGCGACATTGATTTGCCAAAATTATACAATACAGGAAGATCAGATTAGCTTTACTTATTCTCTTACCGTTACTGGAAATGGCATTATGCATTTTCATGATTCTCAAGGACCACTTTTTGGTAAAGACAAAATTGAAAGTTGTGTTGTAAAGATAACAAGAAATGGTAATATGACATTTGCTGAGATGAATCCAATAGGAATCTGGTATATTGTGCAAGAATATTATACAGATCTTTGGTTTGCTCAAAGTATTGCAAGTGATATTACTATTTATGAAAGTAGTTTTGGTGGACACAATGAAATATATGAATTTGCCCTTACAGAATTACCGGAAAGAGAACAAATAGAAAAACCTGTATTTAATGTCAGAGATTATGGAGCAGTCGGTGACGGGGTAGCATTAGATACCATTGCTATTAATACAGCAATTGAAACATGTGCGAATCAAAATGGTGGTATTGTATATTTTCCACCAGGAGTTTATTTATCAGGGTCTGTGCACTTGAAATCGAATGTTACAATTTTTATTGATTATCAAGCAATACTTCGTGGCACCCGTGATATGACTAAATACGACCCACGTGAATACAACCCCTGGGATCAATATCAGGATACCTCGCAAAGTCATATTCATCGCAGTTTAATCTGGGGTGAGAATCTTTCAAATGTAGCAATTATTGGTCCCGGTGTCATCGATGGAAACGATGCATTTGAACCATGTTCACTCAACAACAAAACAGTTCCAAAAGCAGTTGCTTGGATTTTAATGACAATTGTTCAACATATAAATGATACTATTTTTCAACGTGGTACAAAATCAGTAGCCTTGAAGTCCTGTAGAAACATCCTTATCAAAGATATCCTAATTACTTATGCCGCCGATGAATCGATTTTTATAGCAGGATGTGATAACATAATCATTACAGGTTATAAAGCTCAAGAAGTTCGTGTGGATGGTCTTGATCCTGTATGCTGTCATAATGTGACAATTAACAACTGTGAGATTCGATCTATTGATGATGCTATTGCGATAAAAAGTTCTTATATATTGGGTTTCAAACGTTCCTGTGAAAACATTACAGTTAAAAATAGTCTTCTATCCACCTTTGTTAACGCACTTAAAATTGGTACAGAGTCTGTAGGTGATTTTCATAATATTATTTATCGTAATTGTATAGTACGTAATTCACCGATTTTCCCCTCTTCAGGTGGCGTCTCGATTATTAGTGTTGATGGTGGAGTGATTGATGGGGTCTTTATTAATGATATCATGTTGTATCATGTGAATTTTCCGATTTTCATACGACTAGGCGATAGACTTCGATCGCCAGAGCATCCTTCTATTGGAAAGATACAAAATATTTCTATAAAAAATCTTATTTCAATCGGAGAAAAGAAAGCATCAAGTATTACAGCTGTGCCAGGAAGTTATATAGGCAAAAATATTACGTTTCATAATGTGACGTTTATCTGTAAAGGAGGAGGCAGAAGAATTTTTTCACATCGAATTGTTTCTGAACAGCTTGAGAGTAATGATGTGTATCCTGATCCTGGTAATATTATTCCTGGGTTTCAACCCGCTTTTGGATTTTTTTGCCGGCGTGTTAAAGGATTGTCATTTATTGATGCTTATTTTGGTTTTGACCGTCGGGATTTACGTGCTGCGTTGATTTGTGAGGATATTGATGGATTATTTCTTTCTGGGTTTAATGCAGAACGTGTATTTTTTGGCGCTCCTTCTGTAATTATTAGAGGTTGAATATTATTTTATTGAAAAAATGATGGTTCAAATCCCAATGAAAAAAGTCTGCTAATTATTTATTATAAGTATTTAATTTTCCTTGGTAATGCTTCAGTATGAATTTTGTTCTATAATTTATAAGTTTATAAAAAATATGATTATTAGAGATTAATAATCATCAGATCGTACATCTGCCAAAATCATTTGTGATAAATATTTTTCAGGTACAAATCCCACTTTTTTCTGTGACAGAAGAAAAAACGATTTTTACAATTTTTTTGTGTGTTTCCAACTGGAGAAAAAATGAACCGGATGCTCCCGTCGGGATTTAGTACTCACGAGTATAAATCACTTAGTTTTGTTATATTTCTTTTTATTAAGATTATAAATCAGATTTTAACAATCAGAACTTGTTAAAAATACTGAAAGGCATTAATAACCAAATATCAAAACATCAATTTGTTAATAAAATGTCGATGGCGGAAGCGAGTGTTTATTCTTCAGTTTCCGCTATTTCATGAAAAGGGAGATTTGAATTCCATTTTACTGGTAAAAATAATTGAAAATATATCAAACATACCTTTTTAATTATATACACGATATCAAAAATACTTATTGAAAAAAGGAGGAGAGAATTTAATGCCCGCTAAGAAAATTAAAAGGACAAAGAAAAAACCCGTTAAAAAGAAGAAATAAAATCCTATAATGTTCTTTTTTTTTCAAAAAAAGTTTACCTTTATTATTTTTTATATACTATAACTTTATTTTAAAATAGGCTTCATCCCGAAATAGATAATTAAGGAATGAAGCCTTTGTTCTTTGCAGGATGGGATGTGCAAAGAAAAGGATAAATCCAACAGTTGCGAACCATGTGAACCGCAACTTCATCACCGAATTCACAAAAGCGGTGATCAAAGCGGTGCACCAACTGCCACCTCACTGGAAACCCAACAAAAAAGGACGAAAAGGACATGGCCCAAAGACCGTCACAATAATCTGTATTCTTAAAGTTGGGTTCAATCAGACCTACGACGGTATTGAAGCACATATCAAAGACAGTGAAACCCTCAAAAAACACTACCCCATACTACCAGGACATAGTGTGATCCAAAGAGGGATGAAAAAACTCACCATCACCTACATACGTAAGGTGATGAATCGTGTTACAAGGTTTCTCAGACGGAAAAAGATGAATATCGCTGTTGACAGCACTGGATTCAGCACTCATAACAGCAGCACCTGGTATGACATCCGGATCAAACGACACAGTAGCCGAAAAGAATGCATCAAACTACATATCAGCATCGACATTGATACCGGTGTGATACACTGGTTTACTACCACGCCATGGAATCGACATGATTCCAAGGAGTTTGAAAAACTGATTGAACATCTACCAGAACTTGGAAACGTCCTGGGTGATAAAGCGTTTTCCTCTAGGGGCAACTGTCAACTTGTCGTCGATAAAAATGGGACACCTTACCTCTGTTTCAAAAAGAATGCACGAAGTAACGCTAAAGGTAAACCTGCATGGATCATCTCTTTTAGAGCATACAAACATGACACAGAAGCATGGCTTGCTATCTATCACCTCCGGTCTATTATTGAGAGTGTATTCTCTTCTATAAAGAAACGTTGAGGTAGCTTCCTGCACAGTAAGAAACGGTGGATGCAGAAAAGAGAGTTAGCATTGAAGGTTTTTTCCTACAATGTAAAACAGGTGCTTATGGTTCGTTATGCAAAGGAACGGAAGGTTCCGTTGTGGATCCCTGTTAAGTAAACCACATTGTTAACCTTTCCGATCCCACACAGATAGTGTATACCAGAAAGAGTTTTTAAGAAATGCGCTTTTAAACTGGTTATCAGACTATAAAACGGCTTTCTGAACGATGCTTCAGACTTCAATTGCAGTTGGATTTTTAAGAAATGGAGGTTAAATATGATCACTCAAGATCTCATTTCGGGATGAAGCCACATCTTCCAAAACTTTTAAGTTATACTATAGATAAACCAACAAATGCCATTATAGGTGGAGCAGTGGTTTTTGATATGATATTTTTAACAGGAATACTAGCGGTTCTTCTTGATGGAATAATTATGTTTCGCCAGAGGAAAAAAATCGAAAAATGATAATAATTTTAATAAGAATCCAAATAATTAAATAAGTACTTAGTATTTTACCTATTTATCAGATTACTATATTTAGGGGTATCAAATGAGTGAATCTATAGAAAACATGATTCGTTTAAAAGAAGAATTTCAAAAGAAAGCCAATGAATTAAAAGAAAAAAGAAATCAGTTACATCAAAAATCTAAGGCCCTTGCAGATGAACGTGATTCATTAAATTCTACTATACGTGAAATTCGAAATAAGATATCTGAGCATAAAAAAAATAGAGACGAATTAAATGAAAGAGTAAAACATGCAAAAGAACAAAGAAATACATTGAATAAAAGTTATAGTGACATTAAAAAGAAAATTGAAGAATTAGAAAGGATTCGTTCTAAATCTTTAGGGACAAATTTAAATGAGCTTCGTAAACAATTAAGAACCCTGGAAATTGAACAAATGACTCAACCAATGTCTCCTCAAAAAGAGAAAAAACTTATTGAAACTATTTCTGAGATTCATTCAAAAATAAAAGAACAAGAAGACCTTATTAATAAAGATCCCAAACTTAAAAAAGCTCTTGAGGAAGAAAAAATTATTAAACAAAAAGCAGAAAAACAACATGAGCTGGTAGAAAAATTAGCCCAAAGAGCACAAGAAGAACATGAGTATATGATAGAACTTATCAAACAACTGGATAATTTAACAAAAAAAGTAAATAATATACAGGAGACAATAGTTTTAACAAAAATTGAAGCGGATAATGTTCATAAAGAATTCATCGAATGTGTTGATAAAATTCATGATTTAGAAAGACAAATTTCTTCAACACATGAAAGAAAACGTAAAACAAAAAAATCAGAAGAATTAACCATTGCGCAAAAAGAGGCAAATGAAATTTTTGAAAAATTTAAACGCGGAGAAAAACTAAGTACCGAAGATTTAATGACTTTACAAAAAGCAGGTTTAATTTAAAAGGAAGGTCATTAAAATGCAATGTGAACTTTGTGGTAAAACTTGTGATTGTAAAGCTGCTACTATTGATGGAGTTATGATGATGCTTTGCCCTAATTGTATTAAACATGGTCAGGTTGTTCAAACAACCAAAGCACCAGCACCTATAGAAAAACCATCACTTGATAGGATTAAAAAACCTCCTGTAAAAGATATATATAAAGACATGATAAAAGAACTTGTTACAGGATGGAATGAATTAATTAAAAAAGCAAGAGAGAAAAAAGGGTTAACAAGAGAAGAACTGGGTTTTAAAATCGGTGAAAGAACAGTTACAATTTCAAAAATTGAAAATGGAGATTTAAGACCACCTGATAAGGTAATTGAAAAACTTGAAAAAGAATTGGGAATTAAACTGTTTGAGGATGTATCTGATGTTTCTACCAGTTTAAGTACTTCACGTTTATCCGGTAGCTTAACTCTTGGGGATTTTATAAAAAAATAATATTTTTATGAAAAAACTTGATTTATACAAAGCTATTAAGGCATTAAAAAATGGGCAGATAATTGTATATCCTACTGATACATTGTATGGTCTTGGCGCTGATATTTTTAATGATGATGCTGTAAAAAAAGTTTTTAAAATAAAAAAAAGAGAAACTACAAACCCTTTACCAGTTGCTGTTGCAGATGTTAATGATCTTGAAAAAATTGCAATTGTTGATGAAAGAACTAGAGATTTAATCAAAAAATTTTTACCTGGAAAATTAACCATTGTTTTAAAAAAGAAAAATAATGTATCTGATTTAGTTACCGGTGGACTTGACAAAGTCGCTGTTAGAATTCCAAATAATAAAATTGCTTTATATTTACTGTCAAATTTTGGTCCTCTTACTGCAACAAGTGCTAATATTCATGGCAAAAAACCACCAGTTAATATAAATGAAATAAGTATACAGTTTAAATCCTCTGATATTGCTGTTTATATCGATGATGGTATATTAGATGGTAAACCATCGACAATTGTTGATATGACTGTTAAACCATTTAAAATAATCCGTAAAGGTGCAATTTCTGAAAAAGAAATCATGGATGTAATTTCATATGAATGATGAAGTTTATGATAAATATAAACTTGCCGGAAAAATTACAGCTAAAGCAAGGGATTTTGGTGTTAGTTTATTAAAACCTGGTGCAAGTTTTTTAGAAGTTGCAGATAAAATAGAATCAAAAATTCTTGAAAAAGGTGGTAGCCTTGCATTCCCTGTTAATATATCTGTTAATGAGATTGCTGCTCATTTTAGCCCAAAACATGATGATGATTTAGTTTTTAAAAAAGATGATGTAGTGAAACTTGATATTGGTGCCCATGTAGATGGATTCATAGCAGATACAGCTGTTACTGTTGAAATTGGGAACAATAATTACAGTAAAATGATAAAAGCATCAAGTGATGCACTTGATGCTGCAATTAAAATTTTAAAAGCAGGTATCAATCTTTATGAAATAGGAAAAATTGTTCAAAAAACAATAAATTCATATGGTTTTAAACCAATAGGCAATCTAACCGGTCATAGTATGCAAAGGTTTATTCTTCATGCTGGTATGTCTGTTCCAAATATTCCAGATGAGATGTACAATGGTAAACCAAAGGATGGAGATGTTTTAGCAATAGAGCCTTTTGCAACAAATGGTGCAGGTCATGTTGTTTCTGGTCCTGGAAGTAATATTTAC
>JBNVCE010000035.1:11146-13876 GCA_050410885.1 Thermoplasmatota archaeon
TAAAAAAATTAATGATTAGGGATAAAGAAGCAAAACTAATTTTTGAAAAAATAAAAAATGAATTTAAAACTCTTCCTTTTGCTCAGAGATGGTTTAAAAGACAATTTACATATAGTGAAATTTCATTAAGGAAACTTTCATTTGTAGGACTGTTAAAACATTATCCACAATTAATTGATGCAAAAAAAGGAATTGTAACTCAAAAAGAACATACTGTTATTGTGACAGAAGAAGGTTGTGAGGTAATTACTTGAAAAATAATACAAAAAATTCGAAAATTATTAAATTCGAGGAGCTTACTTGGAAACAAATTGATAAACTAGATAGAAACAAAACAATTTTCTTTTTACCAATAAGCCCATTGGAAGAACATGGTCCTCATTTACCAGTTGGTACTGATTTAATGACAATAAGAGATGCAGTTTTTGAAGCAATAAAAAAATTAAATCAAAAAAAACCTGGTTTATCCTATGTTATTTTTCCATCAGTACCAATTGGTTATTGTGATTTTAATACTGATTTTCCTGGAAGCGTTTCTGTTAATGGTAAAACTGTTCGTGATGTTGTTTTTGGTTTTGGTAAATCTCTTGCAACACATGGTTTTAAGTTTTTAGTAATATGTACTTTTCACATGGCAATTACTCATTTAAGAGGTATAAACTCTGCAATGAAAAAACTGGAATCAAGATATGGTATGAAAACATGTGAGCCTTGGGGTCCGTTTTTTTATAACAAAGAAATTGAAAAACGTGAGCCAAAGCTTGGTTTTGATACAACAAAAGAAGTACATGCTTGTTTTCGTGAAACATCAATTATGAAATATCAATACCCTTACCTTGTTGATGAGTCGTATAAAAATTTACAAAGCATTTATCGTGATACAAACTCACCTAGAGTTCTTGGTAAAAAATTTAAAGAACTTGGTTTAAAAGATGGTTACATTGGTAGTCCTGCTAAAGCAGATGCTGATTACGGAAGATGGCTTTTTAATGAAATAGTTAATGTTTATGTTGATTCAACAATTAATCTTTATGAAGGAAAAAAACAACAAGAATTACCACTTTTTATTAAAACAGCCATGAAAGGTCTTTTCTGGCAATAATTTAATTTTGTTATGCATTTTAAAAAATTATAAACTATTATTTATTTAATCTGTAATCTTTCTATTAATGCACTTATCATGATAGGAATTAAAACAGTTGCATCTCCTTCAATTGTGATATTATCTGATTTTTCTTTTATTTTACCCCAGGAAATTGCTTCTCTTGTCTGTGCGCCACTGAGGCTTCCATCGTATTCAACTGCTGTTGTTATATAAACGGTGTAGTCTAGTCCACCTCTGTATTGATTCCACCATATCGTATGATGTTTTGAAATGCCTCCACCGATAATTAATGCCCCTGTTTTTTTTGCATTAAAAATAATGTCAGAAAGATCCTGTTCATCTTTCAAAAGATCAATTATAAAATCCCTATGTTCTTGGTAATACATCCAAATTTGGGAACCAAAAGCACCATCAGTTACCCCTGGTATAAATACTGGGATTTTGTTTTTCCAGGACCAGTAAATAATGGAATCTTCATGGTTTTTTTCTTTCTCAATATTTTTTCCAAACTCCCATACAAGCTCTTTTGTTGACCATCTATGCTTTATTTTGTATAATTTTGCAAGAATTAGTTGCATTTTTTCTTCTAAAATCTTTCCATAACACTCATTTGGAATGAATATGTTTCCAAGTCTATTTATTCCTTGTTTATGTAACTGTTTATCATCTACATTAAAAGAACCATGATAATAGTTTTTCCAAACCCTAGCTAGATCATGATCAAGGGTACCTGCTGTTGTAATTACCACATCAAAAAGTTTTCTTTTAATTAATTCTTTAAGTACCCCTCTTGTACCAGTTGCACAGATACATGCTGGAAAAGAAAGAAATTTCACACAATTATTTTCTTTAATCATGTCTTGGATTATATCAACTCCAATGGCAACTTTTTTTGCAGTAAAACCACCTGATTCATACATCTGTTTAATGATTTGATTAACACTCATTTTATTTTCAATTTGAAAATCTTTAATTGGTTTTTTTTGCATAAAATAGTCCTCTAATACACTGCTAATGCACCATAACCAACACATGATGTGCTTGGATGCACTTCATAAGATGTTCCATATTTAAGCAGTTCTGCTTTTTTTGCACCAAGAATTTTTGATGCTGTTAGCATAGCAGCAACAGGGCCATACCCACACATTGATATATTGTTTACTTGAACAGTTTTGATCAATCCTGCTGGGTTTAATTCCAAAATTTGTTTAATCGCACGTTTATCCTGTTTTTCTGCATAATAATCTACTCTTAATCCATCAGATGGCATGTTCATATAATTAAAGCCAGCATGTGAAAAATCAGAACTTGCAATTATTACAACATTTTTATTTTCTTTTTTAACAGCTTCAGCAATTATCCTCCCGATCTCATCAGATGTTTCAAAATCTTGCATTGCCATACAAATTGGTACAAAATCAAATTTTTTATTTTCAGAACAAAACTGTAAAAATGGTAATTGAACCTCAATACTATGCTCATAGTAATGTGCATTTTCATCCTTATCAATGATACCCTTGAACAGGTTTTTAGCTAGATTATTGTTTATTGGTACTTCACCTAATGGTGTTTGCCAAATTCCTTCTGTCATAACAGCTACTCCTGATCCCATTCCTGTATGATTA
>JBNVCE010000036.1:0-13302 GCA_050410885.1 Thermoplasmatota archaeon
TTCTTCTTTGATTTCCTCAAGAACTTCAACTAATTCTTGTGCCATCTTTTTCTGTGATTCTCATACAAATAGTAATCTACAGAAAACTATATAAAGATATTTATAGATATCTTTATTATGCGTACAATTAAAATCATCGATGATAATCTCATATTAACAGACAATGTTGAAGTTTTCTATGAAAAAAGAGTGACACCATTTGGGACAAGTGCGAAAGTGGATGCGCCAAAAAAGTATATCGGCAAGCGTGCCTATGTTATTGTTTTAAAAAATTGATTTTCCAATTTTGTCCCAATGCCTATTTCCCACAGTATTTAAATAAATTAATTCATTTAGTAATTAAAAAAAATATTGGTTTGAGGAATATATATTGAAGCGTGCAAATATATTTACTATTATCAAAATGTTTCGTCCTTATTTAATAAAAGTACCATTTAATTCTTTATGGGTTGGTTATTCTTTAATTAAAAATGAACGTCCACACTGGCACGATGGTAAAATTAGGATTAATTCATGTGTTCCACCATATCCGTCAAAAGCTTTTGATAGATTTTTTGATATTTTGATAAATCAAAAAAGATTGCCACATACAATTAATTTTGCAATTACAGCTAATTGCCCTTATAAATGTCAACATTGTTGCTATGGTGGGCGTAAAAAAGAAGATCTTACGACAAGTCAAATCCTGAATTTAGTACAACAAATAAAGGATTTAGGAACAGCTATTCTTGGAATAACAGGTGGAGAACCTATGACAAGATCAGATATTGAAGAGATTGTAGCAGCCGCATCACCAGAATTAACAACTATTATTTTTACAACTGGTTTTAATTTTAATAAAAAAAGAGCTGAAGAATTATATAAATCAAATGTAGGCTGTGTAACCATCGGAATAGAGCATACAAATTCAGAAATACAAGACAAAATAAGAGGAGAAAAAGGATCATTACAAAATGCAATAAATGCAATTAAACTATGTAACGAAGTAGGAATTTATACTGCAATTGCAACAATTGGTACAAGGGAAAAAATTTACAGTGGAGAGATAAATAGAATTTATGATTTAGCAAATTCTTTAAATGTTGGGGAATTGAGACTAATTTTCCCGATTTCCACAGGTAGATGGGCAGGTTTTACAAATGAGAATCTAAAAAAAGAGGAATTAAAATTACACGAGGAATTTCATAAAAAATATAACAGGATGAAATCAGGCCCAGTAGTAGCCAGTCTTGCATATTTAGAATCAGATAAAGTAATGGGTTGTAACACTGGATATAATTATTTATACATTGATTCATCTGGGGAAGTTTGCCCATGTGATTTAACTCCTTTGAGTTTTGGGAATATAAAAGAGGAGCCACTAAGCGGTATATGGACGAGAATGGGGCAATATTTTCCACAACCTAGATCTATCTGTCTTATGAGTGAACTTTCATCTAAAACAATTTCTAATTCATATCCAATAAATCAGGAAGAAAGTAAAAAACTAGTACTTGAGTATAATAAAAGAACACCACTACCTAAAGTTCATAAAATATTAAGAAAAAAAATCAATAAAAAATAATGATTTTATTTCGGTTTTTTTGCTACAGCTGCAATATATCTAACTGTGATAGGCAATCCTTTTTCAGTTTTATACAGTTCTTCAAAAATTTCAGCAAATCTTTTTTTAATTATTTGATGATAATTTTTATCAAAACAAAAATCATAACCTGCAGCTGAACCTGTTTCAATTAAATGCTTTATGGCTTCATTTCCATCTTTTGCATAATATGTTTTTTCTCCATTCCATGATGAAAGAATTTTAAGACCACAGATTTTCATTCTTCTATTCAAAGCGCCCTTGGTTGGAAGCCATCTAATATTCATAATATTGATTATGGCTGATGGATATTCAGCAACAGTTAAAATTCCAGATTTTACCACTTCAAATATTGTAAATAAATTACTATCAATTATTGCTACCTGACCATTTGGTTTTAGGATTCTTGATATTTCTTTTATTAATTTAAATGGTTTGGTATAACCCATCCCCCAAGCACATGTAACAACATCAACACTTTTTGATGGTTGCTTATTTAAATATTCAAAAATATCACTACAAACAAAGTTACAAGTATTACCATATTTTTTATTTGCAGTATTAATCATTCCTTCTGAACTATCAACTCCTGTTACCTCACCATCTACTATTCCTTTTAAAAGACTACTAACAAATCCAGTTCCACAAGTTAGATCAAGTCCTTTTCCTTTTATAGGTAAAGAAAGTCTATTTATCATTTCTTTTGATAATTCTCGCATGTTATTAGACCAGGCTTCATCATATAAACCTGAAATTTTGTTATAACTTAAATTTGTTAGATATGGTTGTTTGTTTTTTTTGTTTAAAAAAAGTTTGTAAATTTGTAAAAATAACTTAATCCAGTGTTTTTTATATTTTATATTTATTTTAACTTCAGAACTCATTTTAATAATCTACTATTTAAATTATGTTTTTAAATTTAATGAATTAACAAACCTTGTCTTAAAAATAGAAAAAATCCAAACTTTAAAGTAAAACCAATAAGCATCTATGGTAACATATTTTTTTAATTTTGATAAAGATTTTATTAAAAATAATAAAAAAGATAAAGTTAAAGAAAATTTTGTAGTATTTTTAGGTGCTTGAATATTTGGTTTGTGTTCAAAAGTAACCGGTAAAACCATATGCATAACAAAATTTATAAAAACTTTGCGTTTTATTTTTTTGTATTTTTCTTCATATTCTATTTAATTAAATGAAAATTTAGTTTAAACCTTAACTATAGTAAAATATATATATAAGTTCTTTGTTGTCATTTAAAAGTATATCGAAAAGTATAAAAAACATAGAGGAGAAAAAATTAACATGATGCCAAGTGCGAAAAAGAAAAAAGAAAAACCAAGTATTGAAGAAATTACTAGATGTCCACAATGTGGCAGTACTCATTTAACAAAAGATTATTCAAGAGCAGAACTTGTTTGTGAGGATTGTGGGCTTGTAATTGATGAAGATTTTATAGATCATGGTCCTGAATGGCGTGCTTTTGATTCTGATCAACGTGAAAAAAGAGCTCGTGTTGGAGCACCAATGACTTATACTATACATGACAAAGGTTTATCAACCATGATTGGTTGGAAAAATAGGGATTCCTATGGTAAATCAATTCCTACAAGAAATAGAGCACAACTATACAGGCTTAGAAAATGGCAAAGAAGAATTAGGATTTCTGATGCTACAGAAAGAAACCTTGCTTTTGCTTTATCTGAACTAGACAGAATGGCCTCAGGCATGGGCCTTCCTAGAAACGTTAGGGAAACAGCTGCTATGATTTATAGAAAAGCTGTTTTGAAAAACCTTATTCGTGGAAGAAGCATAGAGGGAGTTTCTGCTGCTGCTTTGTATGCCGCATGTCGTCAGTGTAATGTTCCTAGAACCTTGGATGAAATAGCAGGTTCCTCAAGAGTTTCTAGAAAAGAAATTGGTAGAACCTATAGGTTTATTGCAAGGGAATTAGGTCTTAAACTAATGCCAACTTCACCACAGGATTATATTTCCAGGTTTTGCAGTGAGTTAAAACTTTCTGGAGATGTTCAATCAAAAGCAGTTGAAATTTTAAAAGAAGCAGCTGATAAAGAATTAACCAGTGGAAGAGGCCCAACAGGAGTTGCAGCAGCATCGATTTATATTGCCTCTATTTTATGTGGTGAAAGAAGAACACAGCGGGAAGTAGCGGATGTTGCGGGTGTAACCGAGGTTACTATAAGAAACAGGTATAAAGAGCTTGCAGAAAGACTTGATATAGATATCATCCTATAATTATATGACTCGTTGGTATAGTGAAAAAAAGAAAGAACATTTTTATAAAGAGGCAAAGCGGGTTGGTTATAGAGCCCGCTCTTCTTTTAAATTGTTACAGATTCAAAAAAAATTTAGGGTTATTAAAAAGGATGATATTGTAGTTGATCTAGGTGCAGCTCCTGGAGGCTGGAGTCAGGTTGCAAAAGAAATTGTTGGTGAAAATGGCATTGTTATAGGTGTTGATATCTCACCAATTGCCCCACTTCCTGGTGTAACTTTTTTACAGGGTGATATGACAAATCAGTCAAGTTTAAACGAGCTGGAAAATGTACTTTGCGGCAAAAAAGCAGATGTTGTGATTTCTGATATGTCTCCTGATATATCTGGTAATTATTCTGTTGATCATGCAAGAAGTATGTATTTAAGTAATCAAGCACTTAAAACAGCTGAAGCCTTACTAAAAACAAATGGTAATTTTGTTTGCAAGGTATTTAGCGGTGAAGAGCTGGATGGTTTTATAAGCAAGGTAAACAAAAAATTCCAGGTTGTTAAGAGGTATTTACCTCCTGCAACCCGTAAAACAAGTTCTGAGATATATGTGATTGCAAAATTTTTCAGAAGATAATCTTTTAAAATTTTATGTAAGCAAAGGTTTAATATAATCCTAAGTCATTAACATGTGTTAATAATAAATTAATTATTTATAATCCAAAGCAAAAGTATTATAAATAAAAAATAATAATAATATACATATTGAAATTTCATAAAATTTGAATATTAGGTTAAAGGGGGAAACTTGATACGCCAAAAAATAAAACACTAACTCTTGACGAATTTTTCAATTCAACTAGAAACGATATTGAAAAAAAGATTGAAACAACTATTTCCGATAAAGAAATCGTTGAGATTTTAAATGGTGGAAAAAGATTACGTTCCCTACTTGCGGCTTTATCATTTAAGGCATGTACTCAAGGAAAAGAAACAAAAAAGAAATACCAAAAATCTTTAGAAGGAACAGTTGGAATTGAACTAGCTCATGGTGCATCCCTTGTTCATGATGATATAATAGACAAAGACGTAGAGCGTAGGGGTAAACCTGCTTATTATATTAAAGAAGGTATTGGTAAAGCTATTTTAACAGGTCACAAAATGTTAATCACAGGGCTTGATATTGCATTAAAACATGGGAAAGAATTCACTAGACTTTACCTGGATTCATGGAACGAGGTTGTCAATGGTGAGATCGATGAAGTTGATTTTAACAAAAATGGTATAAAATTTAAAAACACCTCTACAAAAGCCCAGATTTTTGAGGCTTATAACAGGATAATAAACATGAAAACAGCATCACTTTTTTCTTCTGCCTGCAAAGGTGGAGCACTTCAAGCAAATATGTCAGAAGATATAATGAAGGTTTTTGCAGACTACGGCAGAGAAATAGGACTTGCATATCAACTAGCAGATGACTTAGTTGATCTGGCAAAAGGCGAGTTTATAGATAGTGTAATAATACCAATTTTAAATAAACTAGAAAAACAGAAAATTGAATTATCGGCTTTGAAAAAAGAAGAAATAAAAAATAAATTTGAGAAAAATAAAGAAAAAATAAAACAAGTGTACATTCAAGAAATAAAAAAACATGTTAATAATGCTGTACAACTAAGTAAATCAGAATTGATTCCTTCATCAGAATACAAAAATATGCTCACTGATGCACCTAGGTATATTATAAACAAAATGCTAAGAGAAATAAACCTCACTATCTAAAAAAATTTAACTATTTTTTGGCAACACTACTTTCAAAATAGATTTTTGTAGCAGGTCTTGTAATGGTGTACACAATAGCTAAATCTCCTATAAAAGCCAGTATAACCATAACTAATCCAGTTACTGAAAATAAATCCAAAAAAAGTATGGAGTTTATCATAAGTGAAACCAGCATCAACCCAAGAACAATTAAAAAAATTGTTGTAATAATCAAACCTGTTGACCAAACCCAGTTATCCCCTTTTAATGTACCATAAGCAAAAATAATAAACACTGCTGAAAAAACAAACCAAACAATTGTTGAAGTTAAATATCCAAAATGAAGAGGTGCAGTTAAAATAACACCAAGTTCACCCTGCCAACTAGGTATTTGTAAAACCAGAATTAACGAGTAACCACCCCAAATAGTAAAAATAAAACTCATTCCTAAACAAAGTAGAATCAAGATATATACTTCTCTTGGTTTTTTACCCATAACAATTCCTTGTTAAATACATAAGTAATATTACTTTAACTTATAATTTTTCTTATTAAAAAACATTATTTGTTTTAAATCTTTCAAAAAATTAAGAAATAAAAAAATAATTGATATAAAAATTAAATAAAATCCTATACCTGGTCTCCAAGTACAAAGCATTGTTACAAACATTTTTTCACCAGGTATGCTTATTTCTAAATCACCCTGACCATAAAAACTTCCAACAGTTGAACTTGTAAACTCAGACATGGCAAAATAAAAAACCATAAGCGTACCAATAAATATTATTAATGTTAAAATAAAAACAATAACCGATAATCTTTTTTTATCATATTTATTTAAAATCATGCTAATAACAATACCCAAAAAACCAGTAACAATTATAATAGGAAGTAAATAAATTACAAATGTGAAAGTTTCATTAAGCAGGGCAGTTTCACCTGCTGTAACATTTTCACTTGAAAAAATTGTAACCATTTTAACTGGCATTAAAAAAACATTTGTTGTGATTTCATATTGGTTAATAGAAGAACCATTTAAGGACCACCAAGGATAAAAAAGCGAAATAACAGCTATTGCTATTGCAAAAAACTTTAAGAAAAAACCAGCATCTTTTTTCTTAAAACCAACAAACACTGAAAATAAGATCAAAACTGAAAAAATAATAATTAAAACGTTTAAAAAAATAGGCTCACTAATTGTAACAACATCATAACTTTTTTCATTTAAAACATCAAATTTCCTTTTTGCAACCAAATTTTTATTATTATAGATTTCGCAATCATAAGAACCAGGGGGCAAAGAAAAAATAACATTGCCTTGATCATTAGTAAATCCCTGTAAATATTTTTTTTCATTGTTTTCTGTTCTAAAAATTAAAACCTCAGCATCCTTTAAAAAATCACCACGTGCATCAAAAACATTAATTGTTAAGTTATATTCAGCAGGAAGAATTATTGTTTTTTTACTGTTTTTCCCTAGGCCGATACTAACTGGCATTGTAATTAAATGCTCCAAATAACTAATTTTTAAAGTATAATTACCAGGATACAAATCCTTAAAAACAAATTTTTCAGAAGATACTTTCTCAGCTAAAACGACAACTTCTTTTTCCAAATCATTACTTCTTAATGTCACATACAAATCAGGATATAATGAAAAATTCCAGTTATCCTTTAAAAAAATAGTAAAATCATATAAGCTAATATCAATAGATTTAACATCTTTTAATGATAAGAATTTTTTTATTTCAAACTGGTTGTATCTAATAAGTAATGTATAATTAACAGGATAAAGATTTTTAAAATAAAAAACCCCATTTGATTCACTATCAGGAAACAAAAAAATAGGATTATACATTTCATCACTGGTAATACTTAAATTTACATTAAAATCTGGTTTTTCATTCTTTGAATTTTTAAAATTTATTGTTAAATCATAAACAGGGAAACTAATTTTTTTTATAACAGGTAAACTTCTTCTAATCCTTCCAAGTCTAATGTCCTGTTTACTTATTAAAAAACCTTTGTATAACAAATAAGCAGTGTATTTTTCTCTTAAACCACATGGTGTTTCAATTTTTATTAACCCGCTGGAATCACTTATGCCTTTAATAACTTCGAAATCCTGTTTTAACAAACTAATTCGAGCATTTTCAATTCCATTATTATTTAGATCATAAACAAAAAAACGAATTTTTCCTTCAGATTTACAAAAAATATGTATAGTTTTATTTTTTTGTAGATCAACAATACTGTATCCAATAAACTTTCTGTTATCATCAAATAATGTATTTTCTAAAAATATTTTTACAATGTATTTACCTGAAGGTATGTGTTGAAAAAAAATTTTTTTGAACAATGAAATATTCTTCCAATCAACCTTTAATTTATCGGTTAAGGAAACCCTGCCTACCCTTCCATATGCAACAAGGTTGTTTTTCTCATCTATTAATTCTGCCGAAAGATATGTTTTTTTAAAAACAGCTTTAAAACCAAATAATTTTAATAACAGTTTTAACGGTAGATGAACAAAAGTTCTTAATTCATATTCTTTTTTTTCTTTACCATCACCTGCTAAATCTTTTTCATTAAATGGTTTATAACCAATGAGTTTTTTATAAATTTCTGATTCTTTTTCCACAGTCTTAAAACCACCAGTTTCTGCAGTGAAAAATTCTGCGTTGAATTCAACTACATAATCCTTGGGTAATACAATATTAAGAAGTTTACCATCTTCATATGCATTCCTCATTATATAGAGATAGGCCATGTATCCACTAAGACCTGGTAACTGTACATTATTTGATTCAAAAAGTTGAAGCTCCATGCCATCTTTCTCACCAACTCCAGATTTCAAAACCTTATTTGTTTCAAAGATTAAAGAATGTGTTTTACCTGTTTCACCATAACCAAAAGAAATCCAGCTGTTATTACCCAGATCATAATCATTTTTTTTACCTATCATCTCCTGCCAGTTACTGCTTTCTGGATATTGATCAATTTCATATGTTATAACCTGATCATCCTCACTATAAAAATGAAGATATGGTGGGATTTCACCAAAGTTTAATTCATTAATACTACTGCTTTTAAATTTAGCAAAAGGAATAATCACAAAAGCTAAATCAATGTCATCTCCAATAGGTAAAGGGTAACTAATAATTTCATGTTTAACATGTGTTTGTATCCGTTTATTCTCAGTGGGGCAATAGTAGTATTTATAGTAAACTGTTGTTTTTAAAGCCTTGTCTTTAGATTGACTAGTAATACCAAAATAAACCATCAAATTACCATCAACAATAATCTGACTTGAACTTAGTTCTTCTACTGATGAAATAGAATTCCACTTCCCATTTATTAACCACCAGTAAATAAAACTAAGAGATACAACCTGTTCACTGCTACTTGGTTTTACTTCTTTTGAATCTTTTTTAAGTTTTGTTATTTGTTGACAGGCTGATTCACCTAGATACGTTCCTTTTTTATTAATAGTATAAACAATGTTGCCATCTTCAATTATTTTATAAAAATATGATTCAAATTTAAAACCTTGTAAAGGCTTATATGAATAATAAGATTCTTGGATATCAACATGGTTTACATAATTTGGAGCAGATTTTTTTTCATCATCATAGTAAACATAATATTTTTCAAATCCAGATGCTTCATCTGGAATTAAAAAAACAAGGTTACAGGAAGAAATATGTTCACTGTCTGAGTAATTTAAACCATAAATCTGTGATTCTAGTTCAATAAACTTACCTGAATCTTGAAAAATCACCCTCACAGAATGTTCATTTTCGTTTTTAGCCCAGCATGAATTATTAAAAACAAGGTTAACATCAATTGGTTGATATTTTGCTTCTTTAACACTTGTATAAATAGGAACTGAAATCTCCTGTCTAAATGACCAATTATCATTCCACCAGGAAGTTTCTTCTGATGATAAACTAATTGGAAACAATAAGGATTCCAGTACTATGATTAATAATATTATCACTGTTAATTTTTTATGCATAAGGATTTTATATTCTCCATTTTTATTTTAATTATAATAAATTTAAAGATAATAATATATATTAATGTTATTTAACAGTCCTATTCTAAAAAGTAACAACAATTGCAGCATGGTCTTTTTCATAAGGTTTTAAATCTATTTTATTAATGATCTTAAAACCTTTTTCTTTTAATTTAGAACAAACAGTATCATAAACCTTTTCAGGTTTTAAAGAAACATCTATACTTCTTGCTTTAACCATTATTATTGCTAAACCATTTTCTTTCAAAAATCTATTTACATTTTCAATAAAAATTTCAGCTTGATTTCTCTGAGAAATATCCTGATAAACTAAATCAACAAATGAAACTATTAAACTGTATTTATCAGGGTGGTTTGCATCTGCTAAAATAGGGATAATATTTTTTCTTTTTTCACTTAATTTTATTAAATGTTTTACTGCAATTGGTGAATTTTCGACTGCATAAATCAATCCATCTTTTACAATATCTGAAAAATGACTAACAGTTGTACCTGTTGCAGCGCCTAGATAAAGTACTTTTGAATCAGGTTTTATTTCAGGTTTAAATCCATTTAATATCGCTGCTGCAAGTTTGCTTCTATACGGATTCCATGAGCGTAATTCTTTATCTTCGTATTTTATTAATTTTTCATTGTAAACCTGTAATCCTTTGCAGATGGTGGGATTTTCTGTGAATAATTTATCCCCTTGTTTAAAAACACCTTCTATTATTTTTTCCATCTAACCAAGATTATGTTGTATCTTTGTTAAATATTTTATCAAAAAAGTTCAACATATTAATCTTGATTTTTTTATTAAAAAAACTAATTACCTTGACTTTGTCAGATTAGTTTAAAATATTGGTAATTTATTACCAATAATAGCTATGGCCCAGGTAGTAAAAACGATTAAAGGACGGAAATACACCTATGAAGTAAAGTGGGATCCACAGCGGAAGAAACAGATATGGACGTACCAAGGGAAAGTGGAGAAAAAGATCGATCATGAAAAGTTGAAGAGGGAATTATATTCTGCCATTATTAGACATGCAAGGGTACAAAATAAAGATAGGAAGAATATCATGAAAGCTATCCAAGAAGTTTTAGCAAAATATGAGGAATATTGGTAACTTTTTACCAACAAATTCTATTAATGTGACAAAGTCAAGTTATTTCAATGATTTAATTAAGTATTAAATAATGCAAATACATTCAGTACAATATTTAATCATTTTTAAATAAAAGGAGCATATAGGATGGATTTTAATATCAATAATGAAAGTGATGTATTAAATATTGTTAAGGAACAAAAGATTGTATTTGTTAGATTGCAGTTTATCGATATTCTAGGTAACCCTAAAAACATTGTAATACCTTCGGCTAGACTTGAAGAGGCTTTAGAAGAAGGTATTCCTTTTGATGCTTCATCCATTGCAGGTTATGCTACAATAGAAGAATCTGATAAAATTGCTAAACCTGACCTTAATAGTTTTATAATACTACCTGCTAGGATTGAAAAATATAAAACTGCTAAACTTAATTGTGATATATATGAACCAAATGGTAAAAGATTCACTGGTGATGTTAAATACATTTTAGAAAAAACTGTTGAGAAATTACAAGATTTAAAATTAATATATAATACAGGACCTGAACTTGAGTTTTTTTTATTTAAAAGAGAAGGGGGAAATTCAACTTTAATTCCAAATGACACTGCGGGATATTTTGATTTATCTCATCGTGATCTTGCTGAAGGTGTTCGTGCTGAAATATCCTTAGCACTTGAAGAGCTTGGCATAGAAGCATACACATCTCATCATGAGGTTGCATCTGGGCAACATGAAATCAATTTTCGTTATGCTGATGCAATAACAACAGCAGATAGAGTAATTACTTTAAAGTATATAACAAAAGTTATTGCAACACAACATAATTTACATGCGTCTTTTATGCCTAAGCCTATCTTTGGACTATGTGGTTCAGGTATGCATACCCATCAATCCCTTTTTACATATAATGGAGAAAATGCTTTTTACGATCCAAATGATAAGAATCAATTAAGTGTTATTGCTTATCAGTTTATTGCTGGTCTTTTAAAATATATTAAAGAAATTTGTGCAATAATTAATCCTACGGTTAATTCTTATAAACGTCTTGTTCCTGGATACGAAGCCCCAACGTATATTGCCTGGGCAAATCGTAACCGCAGTGCGCTTATTCGTATACCTTCCAAACGTGGTAAAAGTACAAGGTGTGAACTTAGAAGCCCCGATGTATCTTGTAATCCTTACCTTGCTTTTTCTGTCATGCTAGCAGCTGGACTTAAAGGAATTGAGGAAAAACTTTATCCCCCTGAACCCATTGAACAAAACATATACATGTTATCTGAGAGCGAAAAAGAAAAACATGGTATTGACCATTTACCAGATAGCCTTGGTCATGCGCTTTCACTTATGTCAAAAAGCGAACTTGTTAAAACAACTTTAGGCGAGCATGTTTTTGAAAATTTTTTACATGTGAAGAAAAAAGAATGGGATGAATACAGAACCCAGGTTACTAAATGGGAGATTGACAAATATTTACCCATCATTTAAGGTTTTTAATATACAAATTTGCCTTTTTTACTTTTCTTTGTTAAGTAAATAATATAAATTAATTATTGTATTCTAATTTGGAGAGAACACTATATGAAGTTTGAAATGCAAGTTGTTAGTAATACTCCATTAATTGGTGAGGATGACCCCGATATTGTGGCAAAAAAATTTTTTGAACAAATAGGTTACTTGTCAAAAGGATCTGATCCGGAAATTCCTTATAAGATTTTTAATGAATTTTTTTTAAAACATCCGATGAAAGCTTGGTATGTAGATGAGATTTCAGCAAAATTAAAAACATCAAAGCCAACCATTTACAGGCATTTAAATAAGCTTAAAGGTTTTGATATACTTGAGGAAACCCAGGTTTTTGATGAAAATACGAAACAAAACAAAAAGGCATATAGACTCAGGTATGGTAATATTCAAAAAGCCTGGAATTTTGTTGAAGCTCATCTTAAGGTAGCAATAGAAAATTATGGAAAAACTGTTGAACATTTACAAAAACTTTTAGAAAAACAAAGGAAGGGTGTTGAATGAATAAAAATAAAAAAATGGAGTTAACAGAAGGCTCAGTTTATAAAATAACCTCTTTGGGAGGAAGGGACAGCTTACTTGAAACAGAAGGCATTTTCAGAGGTTTTATCTCAATAGGTGTTGATGAAACAGGTCTATTGATGGAGCTTGGTAAACGTCATGGTTCCCTTTCTGGTAAAATAAGGATTGTTCCTCTCCATGTTATTTTATTAATTGATGTGTTAGATGTTAAAGAAAATGAAAAGAAAGATGAAGACAAAGGCGTGTCTCATTATGTTGGATAAATAATTGTAATTTTTTATTATTCAATTATTTTATCATAAATATTAGTTAAATTGTTTCAAATTTTTTTAAAAAGGGCTCTCCCCAGTAAATTAACGGAGAGATAATATACCACTGAATATATAACCAAGGGTGTAGGGGATGGGATATGGTAAGTCATACGTTAATCAGAAGTGTTTTTCTCCCGAAACAGGGGGATTGTTTTTGAATATCTTAGAAAAATAAGATGGAAAGGAAACAATCACATGTTCTTATTGTCTCTCAAAAAACATATAAAGTAACGATAACACCCCCAAAAAAGATGC
>JBNVCE010000037.1:0-13288 GCA_050410885.1 Thermoplasmatota archaeon
TGCTCGTTATCTTGAGCGTTGTGGTGATCATGCTTGTAAAATTGCTGAAAAAATTGTTTACATGGTTACAGGTCAGCGGGTGGAAATTGATTGCCGTGAACAATCGTCTAAAACTTGTTTTACTGGTGTGAAAAAAAGATGAGGAAAAAAACTGTATTGTTTTTATGTACACATAATAGTGCTAGATCAAAAATGGCAGAAGGATTACTTAGAAACATGTATGGTGAAAACTACAAAGTTTTTAGCGCTGGTGTTAATCCAACCTATGTTAACCAGTATGCAATTGATGTTATGAAAGAAATAGGCATTGATATCTCTAAACAACCTTCTAAAAGTATTGAAGAATTCAGGGATATAACATTTGATTATGTTGTAACAGTTTGTGATAATGCAAAAGAAACATGTCCTTTTTTCCCAGGTAAAAAAATATTACACAAGGGTTTTGAAGACCCTGTTAGTTTTAATGTAAGTAGTGAGGAAACCCTTGCTTTTTTTAGAAAAGTTCGTGATGAAATTAAAACATGGATTGCAGAAAATTTTGCTTAAAAAAATAAAATGTTTATAAAAAATCTATGTTATTTATAAAGTTTTACGGCACTAATATTTAGCGGCAGTTTCATTGAGCTTGCAATAGGAGAACATTTTGTTCTTAACAAATAAGCAACTGGGTGGTATTTTGTTTCTGAGAATGCCTCATAATTTGCCATACCTTTACAAATTATCAAATCAGCTTGATCAAGTGCTTTTTTTAGCTCTAAGGGTATTTTTTCAAAATCAAGACCAATTGCAAAACAACCGGTTGTAAGTACTTCATCAACAACCTCTTCAAAATTCAGGTCTTTAATATCTTCTAAAGTAGCATCACTGATAATTGGTTCACCTTTTACAACAACTGTTAAAAAAATATTTGGATTGAATTTTTTAATTTCACGGCATAAAATTTTATCAAATACAATCTCACCACAATTATCTGTAAACAAAACAACTTTTTTTGAATCCTTTAAAATTTTTTTTAAATCATAGGTTTCATCATAACCAAGATCATCAACAAATAAATCCTCAAAAACCTCTGCTAAAGACTTAGGATTAGTACTTACTCCTTCAATACCAAAATCCATGATATTTCCAACAATAGAACAGATGATAATAATTCTCAATGGGTCATCAGAGTAAGTTAGGAATTCTTCAACCTTTGGAACAAGACTTTCAGCAACTTTATTACTCTGTTTTTTTAAATTTTTATACGGGTCTTTTTCACCGAGGGTTTCATAAACGATTTTATGAACCTTTGTTGCAATAGTTGCACTGCATGAATTTAAATCAAATTGTTCAGAAAGAACCTTGCAAGCATTTTTTATTGCCTTGTTTTTAACATCTTTATCAGTTGTGCTTTGGTCAACCTCGAAAATTATTCGACGAAGTAAACAAGGTACACATTCGGTATGAATTTTCATAAACAGAACCTGAAAATAAAAACCTATATTATAGTTTTACTAAGATACACGCCATTGTCTTTAAAACCAAGTTTACGATAATACTCTTTAACACCAACACCACTTAAAACAAATAAATGTTTTTTATCAAAAACTTCTGTACAAACACGCTCGGCTTCGTTTAATAAATCTTTACCAAAACCTTTATGCTGCATTGCTTCTCTGGTTCTTTCACCTAATGATAATTCTCTTCCAACAACTTTTAACTCACGGATAATCATACAAGGATTTTTCTGCAGTTCAAATCTGTGAGGATTTACAATGTTTCTCAACCTAAGATAACCAACAATAGCATCTAAATCTTTTTCAACCAATGAAATAAAAATTTCCTCACCACCACTAGCTTTATAAAAACTGTAACTAAAACTTAAATTTTCTTTATCAATTTCTATTTTTTGTTTAAGTGATTTAAAACCTATTTCCCTGCATCTGATACACCTACATATTAATCCTTTTTTTTCCATTTCATTTTCAACAAATTGACGTAAATTACTTTTATCAACACCTGCGTCGATATAATGTGATGGAATATCCCTTTGTATTCTTTGGATTCTAATCCATTGTGGAATAATACTTTTTATTTTAACAATTAACTTTATTGCTTTTTTTGTTGAAAGAGGCTCATACTTACCTTTTTTCCATAAATCATAAAGTTTTGTACCTTTAACAGTTAAAGTTGGATAAATCTTTATCATATCTGGCTTGAATTGAGAATCATAAAAAATTGTTTTAAATGCCTCAAAATCCTTTTTTTCATCAGAGCCTAGTAGTCCCGGCATCATATGGAAACAAACCTTAAAACCAGAATCTTTCGCAATTCTTGTTGCAAGTATAGAATCTGTAACAGTATGACCTCGTTCCATTTTAAATAAAACATCATCAAAAACTGTTTGCACACCAAGTTCTACACGTGTTCCACCAAAATTTAAAACCGAATCTGCTTGTTGAATTCTAAACCAATCTGGTCTTGTTTCAACAGTCAAACCAATACAACGTGAAAACGCTTTTTCATTTTTTTTCTTAGCTTCCTCTAAAGACTTAGAATCAATTCCATTTAAAGCATCATAACATCTTCTAACAAACCATTCTTGATAAAAAGGGTTTCTTGCAGTAAAAGTCCCACCCATTAAAATAAAATCAATTTTATCAATTGAATGACCAATTGATTTAAGCTGGTGTAAACGATTTTTTGTCTGCAAATATGGATCAAAATTATTCAAAGCAGCTCTCATAGCTGCTGGTTCAAAACCTGTATAACTTTGAGAAGTGTTATATTTTACTCCACCTGGGCAAGGGATACATAAGCCATGTGGACAATTCTCGGGAGAGGTCATAACTGCAACAATAGCAACACCAGAAATTGTACGTGTTGCTTTTTTTCTTAAAATAGAAACTGCAAAATCTTTATCTTCTTCTGAAAAATCTTCAGGTAAATGCAAAAGTATGGAACTATCAGATGGAATAATGTTTAATTTATATTTTTTACATAATTTAACCTTAATTTTATGTAATTCTTCTTTAGAATTAATCTTTTTTGAAAGAATAAGTTGAGTAATTTCGGAATAAAATGACATTAAATAAAATAGATTAAAAATAAAAAGCTTTGGTTAAAAAAAAAATTAAAATGGTTGATAAGTTCCCCAGAAATAAAGGGCTGGCCCAATGTATGACATTGCTCTACCTATAAACGTGAGATTTTCTGTGTTAAAACCTATAAATCCTATTATCGGAAGAGTTTGATTATAACCTTCTGCAGATAATCTACCTAGTAAAATATGTCTACCGAAAATACCACGCACTGTTCCAGAACCACTGTGATTTTCTGTTTCAATGTTCCAACTTGCATTAAACGCACCACCACGGTTACGTAACTTATAAAATCCAGATATATTTCCCAAAATTATTGGATCCTGATGCCTAGGATATCCAATAAACCCTGAAAAACTGCCATCTGGAACCAAAACTGTTAATTCTTTATTTTTTAAAGGAACTGCTGTTACCATTGTAATACATGTTAAAAAAACAAGCATCATACTAATGATCAATAACTTTTTCATTTTTTACCTCCTTTAAAACAAATAATAAATTATTTAATCAGGTAAATAAAGATTTTGATGAACCATCAGATAATTTTATTAATAACTTCATAATGTACGCCAAACGGAGACTAGTTACCTTGGAGATAATAAAAACAGAAAATCTCACAAAAAAATTCAATAATTTCACAGCAGTTGATAATGTATCTTTTACTGTTAAAAAAGGTGAGATTTTTGGTTTTCTAGGTCCAAATGGTGCTGGTAAAACAACAACAATAAAAATGCTTACAACTCTTTTAAATCCCACTGATGGTTATGCAGAAGTTGCAGGTTTTGACATAATAAAAAAAAGAAATGAAGTAAGAAAAAACATTGGCATTGTTTTCCAGGAGCCGGCTCTTGATAATCAACTAACTGGAAAAGAAAACCTGGATTTTCATGCTAGAATGTATGGATTTGATAAAAAAAATAGAAAAGCTAGGATTGATGAAGTTTTAAAACTTGTTGATTTAGATGATAAAAAGGATGAGCTTGTTAAAAACTATTCAGGTGGTATGAAAAGAAGATTAGAAATAGCCCGAGGTCTTATGCATCATCCGACTGTTTTATTTTTAGATGAGCCCACGCTTGGGCTTGATGCCCAAACAAGAAGAGCTATTTGGGAATACATAAAAAAAATGAATAAAGAAGAAGGAACAACAATTTTTTTAACAACCCATTATATGGATGAAGCAGATTATTTATGTGACAGAATCGGTATTATTGATCAAGGTAAAATACTTGTTATTGATACAACAGATAATCTTAAAAACTCTATAGGTAATGATATTATAACTCTTTCTTGTGATAATGTTGATAAATTTTTAAATGAAATTCAAAAACAAACATGGATAAAAAATACAAAGATTCATGATTCTTTTTTAACCCTTGGTGTTGAAAAAGGTGAAGAAAAAATACCTGTAATTGTTGAAATTGCTCAATCAGCTGGTATAAAAATCAATTCAATTAATGTAAGAAAACCTACTCTTGATGATGTATTTTTATCTTATACTGGTAAAAATATTCGTAGTGAAGAAACTAATCAAACATTTAAAAAGATTATAAAACATAGATTCAGAGGAGGATGACGGGCTTTGCTAAGTAGAGAAATCCAAGCAGTGTATGTAATGTGGCTTAGAGAGATGAAACGTTTTATTAGATCAAAAAGCAGGATTTTGGGTATAATAATACAGCCACTGTTTTTTTTGTTTATACTTGGAGGAGGTTTAACTGGTGCAACTTTACCTGGTATGACTGGTGAATACATTGATTTTTTAGCACCAGGAGTTATTGCAATGGCTATCTTATTTTCTTCAATGTTTACAGGACTTTCTGTTTTATGGGATAAACAATTTGGTTTTTTACAAGAAGTTCTTGTTGCACCAATAACCAGATTTTCAATTATTATTGGTAGGACATTTGGTGGGGCAACAACAGCTTTAATTCAGGGTTTTATTATTCTTATGATATCAATTTTTTTAGGTGTAAAAATTTCTGGGATACTTGGACTCTTTTTAGCTATCATTTTTATGATTTTACTTGCATTTACAGCAGTTGGTTTTGGACTTATTCTTGCATCTATAATGAGGGATTTCCAAGGTTTTCAGATTATCATTAATTTAATACTTTTACCTCTTTTTTTCCTATCTTCAGCAATAATCCCAATTCAAACAAATACTAATTTACCTGATTTAGCAATTAAAGCATCCTTTGCAAATCCTTTATTTTATATGGTTGATGGGTTAAGAGGAAGTTTAACAGGTATTAACTATTATTTTCATCCAATGATTAATTTGATTATTGTTTTTTTTATTTGTGCTATTATTATGGGTTTAGGTGCTTATTTTTTTAATAAAAGTGAAGCATAGAAATTATATTGATTTAAAAGTAAAAAATGCAATAATGATTAGTATTATGGCTAAAACCATTAAAAAAACTGCTATTTTCCAGTTTGAACCAAAAACAATTGGAATCGGACCTATTAAAGCAATCCCTCCACCTTTTATAGATGTTTTTTTAATTGGTTTGGAGGGTTTTTGATCAACTAATATTTCCTTTGATTCAAAATGGTTTGAAAAACCAAAAATAAATAAAAGCAATGCAATGAAAACAAAGAAAAAACCAGCCATTGCATAAATTCCTGAGCCCATTATAAAAGGAAATATTATGAAAAAACCACTTTTAACATCACCTTCAATAAAACCAATTATAAAAAAAATAATACCAATAGAAAAACAAGTTAAGGATAAAAAATGGTATTTATTCATTTTTATTCCTCTACACAGTTTTTAAATGTCTTTATCATGTTTAACAGTGAACATGCAACTGTGACTGGTCCAACACCACCAGGCACAGGAGTTATTTTAGATGCTTTTTCTTTAACATCTTCAAAATCTACATCTCCACATATTCCTTGTTTTGTTTTTATTATTCCAACATCAATTATAAAAACATTTTTTTTAACATGCTCATTTTTAATTAATTTAGGTACACCTGTTGCTGAGACAAGTATGTCTGCTTGAGTTGTAAAACTTTTTAAATCTTTTGTGTAAATATGACAAACACTAACTGTTGCATTTTTATTTAAAAATAAAGTGGCTAGTGGTTTTCCAATATGTTTACTATGATTTATTATCACAATATTTTTTCCTTGTAAGCTTGTTTTTTCATAATCAAGAATTGTTAAAACAGATAAAGGCGTAATGGGAATAATACCTTTATCACCATTTAATATTCTACCAAGGTTATAAGGATTTAAACCCTCAACATCTTTTTTAGGATTCAAGGCATTAAACAAGTTATCAGAAGAAATATGTTTAGGAACCGGTAACTGTATTAAAACCCCATGAACATTTTCATTAAAGTTAAGATTATTTATTGATTCTAAAACCTCTTTTTCAGAAACATTTTCTTTAAACTCTAAAACACTGGTGTTAATACCAACTTCTTTACAAGCGTTATCTCTCAGTTTTAAATAAAGATCTGAAGAAGGATCACTTCCGATTTTTATAGTAACAATATGTGGGTAAATCTTGTAATTAGATTTTAATTGTAAAATTTCTTTTGAAACATTGCTACGTATTTGCTGCGCTATTTTTTTACCATCAATTATTTCAGCCGCCATTTTTGTCTTTGAAAGTAAAATTTTATTTAGTTATAAAATCATTGGTTTTTTACCAATTGCATAAAACTGTGGGAAGAAATTAAGTTGCACACCTTCATCAAGTGATTTTAAGTAATCATATTCCCATTTATCAATTTCTTCTTGAGACAGTCCTGCTTCTTTTAAAGCTTTTACATAAAAATCTCTTGCATGAAGGTAATAAGCTTTATCCTCTTCACAACTCCAAATCCTGTTATTACCAATTCCAACCTTTGTTTTAAGACCTGCTCTTACAAACAAAGCACGTAGTTTTCTGCCGATATGAGGATCACCACCTTTTGCTTTTATTGCCTTACCAGAAAAAATGGGATCAACTTTTTGGTTTTCAGGCCAATGCAGTTTACCTCCGTAATCTGGTTCCAAGGTTGCAAGGACTGTACCATCAGGTTTTGTGACACGAGTCATTTCATTAACAACTTTTTGAGGATCCTTAGCCCACATTAGAAGTAGATTACATGTTACAATGTCAAACATATTATCCTTAAAAGGAAGATTTTCTGCTTTAGCAATCCTTAACTCCACATTATTGTACATTTTTAAAACATTCTTAGCAACATTGATCATTTCTTTGGAATCATCAATAGCAATTACTTTTCCTTTTGTTAAATGAGCAATATCTCTTGTAACAACACCTGAGCCACAACCAACATCTAGAATCAGTTTCGCATCTTTTAATCCAACTTCTAAATAAAGAGGTATTCTTTCTTCTGCTGTTTCTATTGCTTGTAGCTCAAGTTTTTTTATAAAATCATCTAGATTTCTTTTTGATTTTTTTTGAAGAAACATTTTATTTTTTGAAGTCATTTTAATTAAATATTAACTAATTTGGTATAAATATTTCCTTTAAACCAAAAACGTCATCCTTTAAATAAATAATTGTTTATTCCAGGTTTAATGAAAATAATTCTACAAGTTGCTTTGGATTTAGTTAATGAGCATAGAGCAATTGCTATTGCAAAGGCATCAGTTAAAGGTGGGGCTGATTGGCTTGAAGCAGGAACACCACTTATAAAAAGTGAAGGTTTAGATGTTGTTAGAAAATTAAAAGAATTATTTCCTAAAAAAACAATTGTTGCTGATATGAAAACAATGGATACAGGTGCTTTGGAAACAGAAATAGCTGCAAAAGCTGGCGCAGATGTTGTTTGTATACTAGCTGCCTCAGATGATATTACCATTATTGATGCAATTAAATCAGCTAGAAAGTATGGTGTAAAAATAATGGCTGATTTAATAGGGGTAAAAAACAAGTTAATAAGAGCTAAACAAATGGAAAAGCTTGGTGTTGATTATCTATGCATTCATGTTGGAATAGATCAGCAGATGAAAGGAATAAAAACAACTGAAATTTTATCTAACATTGTTAAAAAAACCAGCATTCCTGTTGCAGCAGCAGGTGGTATTAACAGCGAAACAGCAGCAGAAGTTGTTAAAGCAGGAGCAAGTATTGTTATTGTTGGTGGAGCAATAACAAAAGCAAAGGATGTAACAAGAGCAACCATGGATATAAAAAAAGCTATTACTGAAAAAAAGGTTATAAAAACAGAACTTTTTAAAAAATATGATGTATCTGAATTAAAAAGAGCATTTTCTATGGTTTCTACTCCTAATATTTCTGATGCAATGCATAAACAGGGTGCAATGCAGGATATCAAGCCAATAAAACCTGGTTTTCACATGGTTGGTAAAGCTTTAACAGTGAAAACAATGGATGGTGACTGGGCAAAACCAATAGAAGCAATTGATAAGGCAGAAGCAGGAGATGTTATAGTTGTTGATGTCAATGGTGGTAAGACAGCAATTTGGGGAGAACTAGCTACCTGGAGCGCAAAATTAAAAGGGCTTGCTGGTGTTGTTATAGATGGTGCGGTAAGAGATGTTGATGATATTGTTAAAATAAATTTCCCGGTTTTTTGTAAGTATTTTTCTCCTAATGCTGGTGAGCCCAAAGGTTTTGGTGAAATAGGTGCAGAGATTATTTGTGGAAATCAAACAGTTCAAACAGGTGATTGGATTATAGGGGATGATTCAGGTGTTGTGGTTGTTCCACAAGAGCTTGCTCAGGAAATAGCAAACAGGGCTTTGGATGTTAAAGAACAAGAAAACCGTATAAGAGAGGAGATAAAATCTGGTGGATCTCTTGAAACTGTTGTTAAAGTAAAAAAATGGGAGAAAAAAATCGGATGAATAAGGTTGTGTTTTTTTCTGATTTAAAACATTTAGATGATGCTTTGAATTTTTTTAATGTTAAAAGTTTTTCAGGAAAAACTGTTCCTGTTAAACTTCATATGGGTGAACTGAAAAACAAGCATTTTATAAGTCCTGATTTTACAAAAATTGTTGTTGATGCTCTTAGAAAAATTGGTGCAAAACCTTATCTGTTTGATACAACTGTTTCTTATTCTGGTAAAAGACACACTGTTGAAGGTTATTTAGAAGTTGCAAGAATTCATGGTTTTACTTCTGAAAACATTGGTTGTGATATTGTTATTGATGACAAAGGCATTCCTGTTGATATTGAAGGTAGAGAATATGAGGTTGCTGAGCATATTTTTCGTGCAAATTATATTTTTGGACTAACACATGTTAAAGGCCATGTTGCAACAGGTATGGGTGGTGCGATTAAGAATTTTGGTATGGGTGGTGTTACAAAGAAAACAAAAAGGAAAATGCATCATGGTAGCAGACCTGTTTATGAAAAAGATGCTTGTACTTTTTGTGGAGTTTGTGCTGAGGTTTGTCCTTTTGATGCAATAAGAGTTAAACAGGATTCTTGGAATCAAAATATGGATAAATGTTTTGGTTGTGGTGTTTGTGTTGATTTGTGTAAAACAGGTGCTTTAAAACATGTGGATGCAGAAATTCAATACTTGCTTGCTTGTGCAGCAAAAGCATGTGTTTTTGGTAAAAATGTTATTTATTTAAATGAATTAAAACACATTGCAAAAAGTTGTGATTGTGATCCTAGTGCTGATCCTATTATTTGCCCTGATATTGGTTACTTGGTTTCTGATGATCCTGTTGCAATTGACAAGGCTTCTTTAGATTTGATTTTTGAGGTTAAAGGAAACGTTTTTGAAAAAGAAAACAAAATAAGTCCTTTTAAACAAATAAAATTTGGTGAAGAAATCGGTTTGGGTTCTTCTTCTTACAAGTTGATTGAGTTGTAGTATTTTTTTTATTTTTTTGTCTCCTTGTATATTACTGCAAGTATTGAAGCAATTATGCACATAAGCCCAGCTGGTATAAATGCATATAAGAAACTCATACCTGCATCTTGTACCGCTCCTGCAAGAATCGGACCTGCTATTCCACCTATACCATATGCTGTGAAAATAAAACCATAGTTTAGATTAAGGTTTTCTGAGCCAAATGAATCAGCACATGCTGCTGGAAACAAGGCAAAATTACCACCAAAATTAAAACCAATAAATGCAGCAACAAGGTAAAACAAATAAGGATTTGTGGTTGTGTAAAAAAATATCATCATCATAATCCCTTGTAGTAAAAACATTAAAATAAGTGCTTTCCTTCGTCCGATTTTATCAGATATTTGTCCCCAGGCTATTCTACCTACACCATTAAAAATAGGAAGGCAAACAGCAGCACCAACAACAGCAAAATCAGTTGCTTCTTGTACACTGAAACCATTTGCAATAAACCCATCAGACTGGCTTTTTGCAAAATTTTGAACATTCCCAATCACCATAAGCCCAGCTAGTGCTCCAATGATAAACATTAACCATAATAAATAAAAAGCCTTTGTTTTACACATCTGCCTAGGTTTAAGGTTTAAAGCAATTTTTTTACCATTTGAATCGGTTTCATGTGGATTCCAACCAGCTGGTTTCCAATCCTTTGGAGGATTTTTCATTACTGTTGAACCTATTGTTACTAATAAGAAAAACAATAAACCATAAATCAAAAAAGCATTGTCAACATTTGCAATAGTGTAAGCAAATGCACCAGTTTGTTTTGTAATAAGACCATTGAAACCAAGTATACTTGGAGGGTTTGCAATTAAAATCCATATGAATGCCCCAAATCCAAAACCTGCAACAGCAAGACCGCTAACCAGTCCTTTTTTATCTGGGAACCATTTCACGCCAACAGCAATTGGTACAACATAACCAAGACCAATACCGGCTCCACCCAAGATCCCAATAAATATTAATTTTAATGCAAAATTTGCGCCAACAAGACCACCAAGAATGTAACCTAAACCTAAACAAATACCACCTAAAAATGCGATTTTTCTTGGTCCATATTTTGATGATAATCTACCACCGATTATTGTAAATATTGCAAATGTTGCAAGACCTGCACTGAAGATTGCTTGGGTTTCTGTTTTTGTGAAAGCAAACTCACTAGGAAATCCTGGTGCACCTTGCAATGGAGTTGTAAATGCTGACCAAGCATAAATAGCACCAAGTGCCAGTTGAATCATTATTGCTCCAATAACAATAATCCATCTATTTGTAATCTTAGTTTTCTCTGTTTTTAAATCAACATTATTCATAAAATCTCCTTCTTGAGAGGCGGAATTAAAAAACGTGTATAAATATCTGCCGAAACTGTACTGTCATTTTTTTTTTACCTAAACAAAAAAATTTTATCTAAACATTACCAAAAAAGCTGTCATTATTAATCCAAAAACAATCAATATAACTATTATTTTTACAAACCAGCTTTTAAGTGTGTTTTTTTTGTTTTTCATATTATCTTCCTTTAAATTCTAAATAAAAATCTTCAAAAGAAATAATTATACTGTCTTTTTTACCTTTTAACTTAAAATCTTTTTTAATTTGAACAAAACCCTGCTTAATTAAACCTTCTTTGAAATTTGATGTAAAACCAGGAATTTCAGTAACTTTTATGTCACCATCTTTTTCAATTTTTTTAATAATTTCATCATGGTTTTTAGAAATCCAATTAATTATTTTTTTACCATCCTGTTTAAATGTTGGTCCAATTTTTGAATAAACTGGTGTTATTTTTATTATTTTTTCTTCAATTTCTGGTTTACCAACAACAAATTTATGATCTTTTGGATATTTAAGTGTTGTTTTAATTATTTGTTCATTTGCTTTTAAACTTGAAATTAATTCCTCAGAAGCATATGTAGCAATGGTATTAATTGGTGCATTAAGGGCAATTTTTTGCTCACTTTTCCATGATCTAACCATGGAGATATATTTTTTAACCATCTCTCCTGTTTTTTCTTTTTCTTCATCAATTATTATAGGTTCAGGCCAAGAAGTAATGTGGATACTTTCTTTTTCTTCGAATTTTTTATAAAAGTTCTGATAAATTTCTTCGGTTATGTGTGGGAAAAATGGTGCAAAAAGTTTTAATGTACCAAGACCAAGAGTGTATAATGTATATTTTATGCTTTCAACATTTTTGTTTTCATAAATAGATGATTTTATCATCTCAATATAATGATCAGCTAGTTCATGCCATAAAAAATATTCAACATCTTTCATTGTTTGACTGTAATTGAAATTATCCATTTGGGCTTTGCAATCATTAACAAGTTTACTATATTTTGTTAAAATCCATTTATCAATATCAATAAGTTCTGTTTTTTTAGGTTTTTCATTTTTAATAATATTTATTATAAATTGTTGAACATTCCATATTTTTGTAAGTAGTTTTACGCCACGAACAACATCTTTTTTTCTAAAAGGATTATCCTCACCAAGTGCGCAGCTTGCTGCATAACATCTGAATGCATCACTACCGTATTTATCAATCACATCAAGTGGATCTATTACATTACCTAGACTTGCATGCATTGGTGTCCCATCTTCTGATAAAATAAATCCTCCCATCATCATGTTTTCAAATGGTTTTTCTCCTGTTAAAAGGCTGCATCTTAGTATTGTGTAAAAAGCCCATGTTCTGATTATATCATGCGCTTGCGGTCTTAGTGACATGGGATAAAGTTTTTTGAATTTCTCATTATCTCTGTACCAGAAAGTGTTGTACAATGGTGAAATTGATGAATCCATCCATGTATCAAAAACATCTTCGCAGCCTTTTAGTTCTCCACCGCATTTTGGACAAGCAGAAACAGGTGGTTTATCTATTGTTGGATCTACATAACAGTCTTCTGGTTTTGCAATTACTACTTCTTCACATTTTTTGCATTCCCAAAGTGGTATTGGTGTTGCAAAATATCTTTGCCTGCTTATTACCCAATCCCATTGAAGACTGTTTACCCAATCCTCAAGTCTAATTTTCATGAAATCTGGATACCAGTTCATTTCATTGCTTTTTTCTAAAACCAAATCTTTAAAAATTATTGTTTTTAAAAACCATTGTTTTGCATTGATAAATTCAACTGGTGTTTTACATCGCCAGCAAACTCCAATGTTTTGTTCAAGTGGTTCTTGTTTAATTAAAATTTCTTGTTTCTTTAAATCTTGTATCACTGCTTTTTTTGCTTCTTCTATTTTCAAACCTTTGTATTTTCCACAAATATCAGTCATTTTTCCTTCTTCATCAATACTCATTTGTATTGGTAGTTTATATTTAAAAACCCAGTTTAAATC
>JBNVCE010000038.1:0-12973 GCA_050410885.1 Thermoplasmatota archaeon
GACTGTGAAGATAACTATAGTGAGTGGACTAATTATTATATGTTTAGTGAAGAAGTAAATATATGTATATCTGGAATGAAAAAAGAGACCTATCTAATTATGGCAAAGACTAAGGATATTTGTGATTTAGAAAGTGGTTCGACAACATTTGAGGTCAATATAAAATTATCAAGAAGTAGGGTATTATCAAATTTTTTATTCCTTAGGTTTTCAAAGAAATTTCCAATATATCAAAACTTATTAATTTCTTAGAAAAATCATTGATGCTTTCGAAAAATTTTATTCATTTTATGATTTCGATCTTTCATAAAAATATAAAGATATTGCAAAAGATGTCGCTTCCATTTTATTTTTTCTTTATAAATATGTAAAAATATTACTAGATACCCATTTTTATCAAAAATTCATCTTCTATAATCATAATCGAATTTATCAGATCCACACACTTCAACATATATGCCAAAGTGAATGAGATAGAAATCAGGTTCCCATACCCGTAGTCTATTATTCTCATCCCAGACAAACATTGGTTTTTCAAAGGAATTTAATTCCTAATTCTTTCAGCGTATTTGCAACTTCTTTTTCAGCATTTGTCATTCGATCATAAACCGATGCATTCATAGTCAAACCTTAAAAAAAGAAAGAAAAATAAAGAAGGCTTTTAGCAAGAATAAAATCGATTTTCCAGACCAAACAAAAATTCAAAAGCCGTTTTTTTCGGGTTTTCTTACCTAATTTCTCTCCTGTTGGATGGTTCGACTGCCGCCACGTCCGTTTTTTATCCTTTATTTATTAAAAGTAAAATTAGTCTAGGTTTACTCTAGAAAAACAATTAATTAATATACTAAAAAATGTATTTCTTTTTTAATAAAACTTTAAAGTATTAAATGTGATTTAAGATGGGATGCAAAAATAATATTAGTTTAAAATTTTTAAAAATTAATTTTATTTTTAAAATTTTTTTAAAAAAATTTTTCTTATGCTAACCTTGGAGTCTATATATGAAACAAGAACCTGATATAATAAAAATATTAAGGGAAGAAGAAAAACTTGGAAAACTAAAAAAACAAACATTAACAAGTGAATTAGAAAAAACCCAAAAAAATAAAGAAAATTCCTATCATTTAATAAATATCTTTAAAGAACCATTAAAAACAGATGAATCTAAAAACATATTTAAAGAAATATTTGAAGCAACTAGTGATTTACTAATTTATTTAGAAAAAAACATTATCCTGTATATAAACAAAAATGTTTTAGAATTAAGTGGTTTTTCAAAGAATGAAATTATTGATAAAAAAATTCATGAATTAAATAATCTTTTTTCAAAAGAAGATTTAGAAAAACATCATGAAGCAATAGAAAATGCATGTAAAGGTTTTAAAATAAAAGATTATGAATGCAATCTAAAATCAAAGGATGGACAGGTTTACAAGTTTTTATTTTCAGTTGATTGTATAAAAGATGATGAATTTGTTAAAGGAATACTTTTACGCGGAAGAGATATTACACAAAGTAAAAGAGCATGGGACGAGCTTGTAAAACTTGAAGAAAAATACAGGGTTTTAGCAGAAACATCAGCAGATGGTGTTGTAACAATTGATCCATTAGGTCGTTTAACTTATGTTAATCCTTCTTTTGAAAAATTATGCAGCAGAAGTAAAAATCAATTACTCTCAACTCTTTTCAGAGAATATATATCAGGCGAATCAGTTTATTTATTCGAACAAGCAATTATTGATGCAAGGGAAAAAAACGAAAAAATTGAAAACATTGAATTAGAGCTTATTACAAAAAATGGTAACAATATCCCTATTGAAATTAATATAGCTCCTTATAAAAAAAATGGTGAATTTGCAGGTTTAGTTTGCACTATAAGGGATATCACAGAAAGAAGGAGAATAGAAAATGAGCTAAAAAAATCAGAACGACTCAAAACAGAATTTATGAATATTGTTGCCCATGAACTTAAGTCCCCTGTTACACCAATAAAAGGCTATTTGGAATTGATAATTTCTGATAAAAAAGCTACTGATCAAATCAAAAACTGGGCAAAGGTTGGTCTAAGAAACGCAGAAAGACTACTTAAACTAGTTAATGACATCCTAGATGTTTCAAGATTAGATACAGACACAATGAGATTTGAAATGGAAAAACTTGATATCAATCAAATTCTAAACGAGGTAGCAGAGGATATAAAACCTATACTTAAAAGTAAAAAATTAAAACTTGTTACAAATATTCCAAAAGATTTACCAAATGTTTTAGGTGATAAAAATCGGCTTATCCAGGTTTTTAAAAATTTACTTGAAAATGCGGTTAAATTCACTGATAATGGTTTTATTACAATAGAGGCTGAAAAGAAAAAAGATCATATATTTTTTGCTGTAAAAGATACAGGTATTGGGATTTATAAAGATGAACTGAAAAAAATATTTAATAAATTTTATCAAGCATATTCTGGTGATGACCGTAAACACGAAGGAACAGGACTTGGTTTGTATATCTGTAAAGAAATTGTTCAAAAACACAATGGCGAGATATGGGCTGAAAGCGAGATTGGTAAAGGTAGTCAATTTTATGTGAAATTACCTTATTTACAAAAAATGGTTGTTAACGTTGAAAATTAAAAAAAATGTAAGGTGATTGTATCAAAAAAAAATGCCCTGAATGCAAAGCAAAAGCAGTAAAACTTTATCAAAATAAAAGTTTAGGAAAAAAAAGATCATGGATCCCAATTGCATGGAATTGCACAAGTTGTGGTTATACTTACAATGTTGCTGTAGATACTTTAATATATAGAATGGGCAAAGAACCATATGATGAATCTTTTAAAGAAAAATGCCCAAAATGTGGTTTGGATCTTGTTAGACTTTACAGGCATATAAATCCAAAGTATGGTAAACAAAAATGGGTATCACAAGGTTGGTATTGCACAAGATGTAAATACGTTTGGATGGATAAAAAGTAGGATAGTAAATAAATTTATTTTGTATTTACATTTTTTTTCCTTTGAATCATCAGAAGATATTATTTTTGATTAATATTTTCCTAAACCATTAAATATTGGAATTTGTTTAAGGCAAGCTATAAGATTTAAGGAATTAAAAATATGAAACGTAGTTCAAGGGCCTGGAAAAAAAGACATAAGATGCGCTGGAAATGGCGTAAGAAACGTATGAGAAGAGAAAAAAGAGCTAGAAAGAAGTAGAATAATTACTAACTGGGGGCATGGTGTAACCCGGCATCATTACGGGCTCCAGTTAGGAATGATTAAAAGAGGGTCATCTGATCGGTGATGAGTAACTGGAGCGATGACCTAAGAAGAGACCCGTCGATCTGGGTTCAAATCCCAGTGCCCCCATCAAAAATAAAATGGTGAAAAAAATATGGAAATAAATACTGAAAACACAAAAAACAAATTTGGAATTAGTCTAAAAAATTTTAACATATTCACAATTTTGTCAATACTTTTTATCCTTGCAGGACTGGTTCACTATATTTATTGGGGAACTAGATATAATGTATGGTGGGATATTGGTATATATACATTAACAATTGTATTAGTTTTACCTGGGATAATAGGGGTTTTTCTTTCACTTATGGATAAAAAAGAAGAACAAGATTAAACCGTCTTCCAGGTAAAAACCTGGTTTTTTGTTGCTGCAACCTCATCAACACGTTTAACAGAAGTATTACTTGGTGCATTTTTAACAATCTCTGGATCTTCATCTGCAATTTTTATCAATGTTTCAACATATTCATCAAGGTTTTCTTTAGATTCAGTTTCAGTTGGTTCAATCATCAATGCTTCTTTAATAATAAGAGGGAAATAAACAGTTGGTGGATGTAAACCATAATCAAGTAATCTTTTTGCTACATCCATTGCTCTAATCTGTTTTTCTTGAAGTAGTTTTTCACAGCTTAACACAAACTCGTGTTTCCTAATATCTTTATAAGGCATTGTGTATTTTTTAGAATCCAGGATTTTTTTCTTCATATAATTGGAATTAAGAACAGCAAGCTCTGAAACCTCTTTTAAACCATCTTTACCCATCATTGTTATGTAAATATAAGCTTTTAATAAAACAGAAAAATTACCAAAAAATTGCTTAATTTTCCCAACTGATTCAGGTGCATCATAATCAAAATCATAAAAACCATTTTTTGTTTTTACTATCCTGGGAATTGGTAAAAATTTTTCAAGTTTAGTTTTAACTCCAACAGGTCCAGAGCCAGGCCCACCACCACCATGAGGTGTTGAAAAGGTTTTATGAAGATTCAAATGAACAATGTCAAAACCCATATCACCAGGTCTTGCTTTTCCCAAGATCGCATTCATGTTTGCTCCATCATAATATAAAAGAGCACCAACATTATGAACCATTTTTGAAATCTCAAGAATTTCTGATTCAAAAATACCTAAAGTATTTGGGTTTGTTAACATAAAACAAGCTGTTTTATCAGATAATGTTTTTTCAAGAATATCCAAATCAACAGTACCGTCTTTTGTTGAAGGAATTTCTATGAGTTTAAAACCAGCCACGGTTGCACTTGCAGGGTTTGTACCATGAGAAGTATCAGGTAAAATCACTTCATCTTTTTTATCATCATTATTATACTGATGATAAGCTTTTGTTAAAAGCATACCTAGAAATTCACCATGAGCACCTGCAGCTGGTTGCAAACAAAAATAGTCCATACCAGCAATTTCACAAAGCATCTTTTCAAGTTCAAACATAACCTGTAAATTACCTTGAACAGTAGATGCATCTTGATATGGATGGGTAAAAACAAATTTCTCCCAAGATGCAATATGTTCACAAATTTTTGGATTGTACTTCATAGTGCATGAGCCAAGCGGGTACATCCCATTATCAATACAATAATTCATCTGACTAAGTCTATGAAAATGTCTAACAACCTGGGTTTCATCAACATCTGGAATGTTTATCTTGTTTGTTCTTTGTATTGTTTTTTTTAATAAACTCATTGGTTCAAATTGATTTTTTACACAAGAAAACATTTCATTAAAAAGTGGTTCATCATATGCTGCCGATTTATACATTTTAAACCTCCTTTAATGCAGAAACAAGGGTTTCAAAATCAGATGCACAATGCATTTCAGTTGTGCCAAAAAGCATACAATTTTTAAGTTCATTATACCATTTATCAATAATCAAACCACCTTGAATTTTTCTTTTTAAAAGTTTTTTATTCACCAGTTTTGGGTCTTTATCGCATTTAACAACAAACTCATTAAAAAAAGAACTATTAAACATTAAACTAAAACCATTTACTGATTTAATTTTATCAGCAAGTATCTGAGCGTTTTCAAAATTTTTTCTACTGAGATTTTCTAAACCATTGCCACCAAGAACCGATAAAAATACAACTGCTGCAACAGCACAAAGACCTTCATTTGTACAAATGTTACTAGTTGCTTTACCACGTCTTATATGCTGCTCTCTAGTTTGAAGAGCCATACAAAAAGCCCTTTTACCATCTTTGTCTTTTGTTAAACCAATAATACGACCAGGCATCTGACGAACAAACTCTTTTTTACAAGCAAAAATACCAAGAGAAGAACCACCAAAATCCATGAAATTACCCAGTGCCCTCCCCTCACCAATCACAATATCGGCACCATATTCTCCAGGACTTTTAACAATACCAAGAGATATCGGATCAATACCAACAATAAAAAGAGCATCATTGTTTTTTACAATATCAAATATTTTATCAACATCGTCTTCAAAAACACCAAAAAAATTAGGATTTTCTATATAAACACCTGAAGTATTTTTATCAACATTTTTTTCTAAAAAATTTAAATCAATTTTACCAGTTTCAATATCAAATGGTACTTCTATTAATTCAATATTTGGACCTTTTGAATAATTTTTTAAAACAGATTTTTTTTCCCATGAAATATTTTTTGGAATAACAAATTTTTTCCTTCCATTAATACGTACAGACATTAAAGCTGCTTCACCAAGAGCAGTTGCACCATCATACAATGAAGCATTGGCAACATCCATACCTGTTAGTTCAGCAATCATACTCTGATACTCAAACGTTGCCTGTAAAAATCCTTGACTTGCTTCACATTGATAAGGAGTATAAGCAGTGAAAAACTCAGCACGAGAAATAATAGATTTCACAACAGCAGGTATATAATGTGGTTTTACTCCACCACCAAGAAAACTCAAAATATCATTCAATGATTGATTTTTATTCGCAATTTCTCTTAATTTTTTTTCAGTCTCCTGTTGTGATAAACCTAAAGGTAAATTCAATTCTTTAATCTTAATTTTATCAGGTATGTCAAAAAATAGGTCTTCAATGTCTTTTAATCCTATTTCTTCAAGCATAGTATTTTTTAAACAAGAATTTGGAATGAACTTCATAAATTCCATAAGCACCGTAATAACAATGTATTAAAGAAATTTTTTATAAAATATTTAAATCTGAAAAAATTATTCTTCTTTTTATGAGGCATTATATTTTTAATGATAAAACTAGGAAAAAAGTCGGTATTGGTAAAATTGTTTGTTTAGCAAGAAACTATAAAAAACATGCTCAGGAGATGCAATCGGTAGTAACTGAAAAACCTCTTCTTTTTTTAAAACCAGCCAGTTCTATAATTTTCAATGGTGAATCAATTGTTATACCAAAAATGTCAAAATGTTTGCATCACGAGGTTGAACTTGGTGTTGTTATAAACATGAATTGTAAAAATGTAAAAAAAGATAATGCTTTGAATTTTGTTTTAGGTTATTGTGTTGCACTTGATATTACTGCCAGGGATTTACAAGATAAAGCAAAAAAATTTGGTTGGCCTTGGACGATAGCAAAAAGTTTTGATACCTTTACACCTATTTCAGAAGTTGTTTTGAAAAAAAATGTTGAAAATCCTAATAATCTGGATTTATTATTAAAAGTAAATGGTGTTATTAAACAAGAATCTAATACTAAATTTATGGTTTTTTCCGTTGAAAAAATAATTGAATTTGTTTCAAGTATCATGACTCTTGAAAAAGGTGATTTAATTTTAACAGGGACTCCTGAGGGTGTTGGAGAAATTATTAAAGGAGATATCTTAGAAGCAAAGTTAGGTGATCTTTGTTTTTTAAAAGTTGATGTAAGATAATTTTTGGAAAATGTTTTAAATTCAAATCGTATTGCCACAACAATTATTTTGTTCTAGGAGGCATAAAATAAATGAAAGAAATTGTAATTGTATCTGGTGCTAGAACAGCTCAGGGAAAGTTTGATGGAGCATTAAAAAGTTTTTCTGCACCACAACTTGGCAGTATTGTTATAAAAGAAGCTGTTAAAAGAGCTGGGCTTGAACCAAAAGATGTTGATGAAGTTATTATGGGAAATGTTGTTTCAGCAGGTCTTAATCAAAATGTTGCAAGACAGGCTGCAATAGCTGCAGGAATCCCATATGAAACTCCTGCTTTTCATGTTGATAAAGTCTGTGGCTCATCTTTAAAAGCAGTTGTTCTTGCTGCTCAGGCTATTAAATGTGATGATGCAGAAATTGTTGTTGCTGGTGGAATGGAGAGTATGACAAACTGTCCGTATATTCTTGATAAAGCCCGTTTTGGTTATCGCCTTTTTGATGGTAGAGTAATAGATGCAATGGTTAATGATGGACTTTGGGATGTTTATAATAATTTTCATATGGGAATGACTGGTGAGATTATTGCACAAAAATATAACATAACAAGGGAAGACTGCGACAGGTTTGCATTATGGAGTCATGAAAAAGCAGCAAAAGCAACAGATAATGGAAAATTCAAGGATGAAATTGTACCAATTGAAATTAAACAAAAAAAAGGAGATCCCATTGTTTTTGATAAAGATGAAGGTATCAGAAAAGATTCAACAATTGAGAGTCTTGCTAAACTGAAACCTGTTTTTAAAGAAAATGGTGTTGTTACTGCTGGTAATGCTTCACAAATTACAGATGGTGCATCAGCCGTTGTTGTTATGAGTAAAGAAAAATCAGAAAAATTAGGTATTACTCCTTTTGCAACAATAAAAGGATACAATACTAGTGGTGTTAAACCAGAGTTTGTTATGGAAGCACCGATACCTGGTGTAAAAAATCTTTTGAAAAAAATGAATTTATCTATTGATGATATTGATCTTGTTGAACACAATGAAGCTTTTTCATCAGCATCAATTGCTGTTATGAAAGAAATTGAAATCCCAAAAGAAAAATTTAATGTCCATGGTGGTGCTGTAGCTATTGGTCATCCTATCGGAAGCAGTGGTTCAAGAATACTTATAACACTTATGTATGCTTTAAAATATTATAAAAAAAGTCTAGGTCTTGCAACAATTTGTCTTGGTGGAGGAAATGCTGTTTCTATGATTATTGAAAGGTGAAAAAAATGAAGATAAATAAAATTGGTGTTATTGGTGCAGGGCAGATGGGGCATGGTATTGCACTTGTTTCTGCACAAGCTGGTTTTAATGTAATTATCCGTGATGTCAATGATGATCTTGTTAAAAAAGGAATTGCTAAAATAGAAAAATTTCTTGATAAAAGTGTTGAAAAAGGTAAAATAAAAGTTGATGATAAAAACAAAATCCTAGAAAAGATTAAAGGTACAACAAAACTTGATGATTTAAAGGATGTTGATTTAATAATAGAAGCTATTTTTGAAAATGTCCAAGCTAAAAAACAATTATTTCAAGAACTTGATAAAATTTGTAAAAAAGATTGTATCTTTGCATCAAATACTTCGACAATTCCAATTACCGATTTAGCATCAGTTACTACAAGAGCTGAAAAATTCATTGGTATGCATTTTATGAACCCTGTTCCTTTGATGAAACTTGTTGAGGTCATCCGTGGTTTTAAAACCGATGATGAAACAACAAAAATCATAAAAGAGCTTTCTGAAAAAATAGGTAAAATCCCAGTTGAGGTTAATGATGGCCCTGGTTTTGTTTCAAACCGTCTTTTAATGCCAATGATCAACGAAGCAATTTATTGTTATATGGAAAGTATTGGTACAGTTGAAAATATTGATAATGTTATGAAACTTGGTATGAATCATCCCATGGGTCCGCTTGAGCTGGCTGATTTAATAGGTCTTGATGTTGTTCTTAACATTATGACTGTTTTATATGAAGGTTTTAATGATTCAAAATACAGACCTTGCCCACTTCTTAAAAAAATGGTACAAGCAGGACAACTAGGAAGAAAAACAGGTAAAGGATTCTATGATTATAACAAGTAAGGTGATTATAGTATGCTGTATACTAATATTATTGTTGAAAAAAAAGGAAATATTGCAATAATAAAAATTAATAGACCAAATTATTTAAATGCATTAAACAAGGACACAATATTTGAATTAACCAAAGCTGTTGAGGAACTTGAAAATGATAAAAACATAAAAGTTGTGATACTAACTGGTGAAGGAAAATCGTTTATCGCTGGAGCTGATATAAAACAGATGAAGGATATGAATTCATCAGATGCAAAAAAATTTGCTGAAGAAGGTCATAATCTTTTAATGAAAATTGAAAACTCAAGATTACCGTTTATTGCAGCAGTTAATGGTTATGCTCTTGGTGGTGGATGCGAGGTTATGATGGCTTGTGACATTTGTGTTGCAGCAAGTAGTGCTAAAATAGGTCAACCTGAAATAAACCTTGGTATACACCCTGGTTTTGGTGGGACACAAAGACTTCCTAGACTTGTTGGTCTTATGAAGGCAAAACAACTACTTTTAACTGGTGAAAATATAGATGCAAATGAGGCACTTAGAATAGGTCTGGTAAACATGGTTGTACCAGATGATAAAATAATGGAAGAAGCAGAAAAAATTGCAAATAAAATAGCAGATAAATCATCTATTCAAACTGCTTTTATTAAAACTTTGGTTAATAAAGGAGTTAATCTTGATTTGAAAAAAGCATGTGAACTAGAAATATCATATTTTTTTAAAAGTTTTTCAACAGAAGATCAAAAGGAGGGTATGGCTGCTTTTTTGGAAAAACGTAAACCTAGTTTTAAAGGAAAATAAATAATCTAAGTATTTACTGTTATTAAAATTTATATACATAATTAAAGTTAACATATATTAACGATTGTGAAAAAGTGGGAGATAAAATGAAAGAAATAATAAATAACAAGATAACAAGGATGAAAATAATAGCGATCATAGGTATTTTACTATTGGTTTCTTTAACACCTATGATGGAAGCTTTGAGTATAAAAAATAATACATCAAATAAATATAATTTTGTGTTAAATAAAGCAGATATTACAGGTGTTAATTTCCATGTAACCATTGGAGATTTTACAACATCAACTATAAACGATAATGGTTATACATTTGATAGAATCAGTATTAATAATTGTGGTTATACATCTGATTATGGAAAAGTTGAACTGCCAATTTTAAGTTATTATGTAGCTGTTCCACAACAAGCAGATATAATTCTTAATTATAATGCTGCAAATCCAACTTTTTTTAATAATTATAATATTTATCCTGCACAACCTCCAAAACCTGATAAAGAAGGATATATTGATCCACCTTTTACAAAAAATGAAACATTTTACATGTTAAATGAATTTTATCCACAGGAACCTGTTGAAATAACTTCATTATTTATAATACGCGGCTGTAAAATTGCAAGGATTACAATTTACCCATTTTCATATAATCCTTTTACAAAAGTTTTGAAAAAATATAATGATATTGATGTAAGTGTTGGTTTTTCTGGGGGAGTTAATGAATATATTCCAGAAAGATTTAGATCAATTTATTTCCAGCCAATTTTTAATGCTTTTTTAATAAATGCTAATAACATAGAAAAAGCAAATGTTAACAATCCAATACAACAAAATACAAAAGCAGATAGAGCTGATTTATTAATTGTTGTTTATGATCCTTTTTATGAGGAAATATTACCACTTGCTCAATGGAGACACCGAACAGGAATTGAAACCAAGGTTGTTCAATGGTCTGAGATTGGCTCCAGCTCACAAGATTTCAGAAATTACATAGTAAATGCATATGAAAACTGGGAATTACCACCATCTTTTCTTTTAATTGTTGGTGATGCTGATCATGTACCTGTAAATTATATTTACAATCATCCATATCATGGTACAAAAACAGGCACAGATTTATGGTATGTAGCAATTGATGGCACTGATTATTTACCAGATATTCATGCTGCAAGAATTTCTGTTGATAATGAAGATGAGCTTACTATTGTTGTAAATAAAATCCTTGATTATAGTAAAACACCTTACATGGATATAAACTGGTTTGATGATATTCTTCTTGCTGCATACAACGAAGCAGGTAGATATTTTATATACACATCAGATAGAATCTATAATTTTCTTACTCCTTTGGGGTATAATTGTAACAGACAATACCAGGGAGGAAATCCACCTGGATCAACATCAGGAGTAATCAGTGCTATTAATAATGGTACAATAATTGCTAATCACCGTGATCATGGAGCATCACAAAATGATGGTTATTCATACACTGGCTGGTCTAATCCAAAATTTGATACAACACACATAACATCTTTAACAAATGGTAGAATGTACCCAGTTATGTATTCATTAAACTGTGATAGTGGTTGGTTTGATGGTGAAACAGATACTGAGCCAGGTAATTATGAATCAATAGGCGAGATTGGATTAAGAGCTGAAAACAAGGGTTTTGTAGCAGTACTTGCATCAACAAGAGTTAGCTATAGTGGTTATAATGATGAATTTTGTGTAGGATTATATGATGCCATGTGGTCAGATTTTGATCCAAACTATCCAAATGCTAATTCTGCAAATCCGTTTACAACTGAAGTATATAGGGTGTCTCAAGTTATGAATTATGGTAAATTCTGGATGTATGATAAATACATTGTACCAGGTGGTTGTTCTCCATATCCATGGACCCCTAGTGAGGATGTTTCAAGAACTACTTTTGAGGAATTTCACATGCATGGTGATCCCACAATGGAAATTTGGACAAGTCAACCTGAAAACCTAGAAGTTGAATATGAGATTTTAAACAATGCTGTCAAAATAACTGTTATCCATAATGAAAATCCTATTGAAAATGCTTTAGTGTGCTTGTTACAACAAAATGGTATATACCTTAAAGGTTTAACAAATGATATTGGAGAAATTATTTTAAACATTGTTAATCAATCTGATGAAGAGGTTACCTTAACAGTAACTGCTCATAATTATTTGTATTATCAAACAAACTTTTTCTTAAACAGGCCACCTGAAAAACCAGCACAACCAAGTGGTGAAGAAAGACCAAAATTAAACACAAATTATGAGTATGTAAGTAGCTCAACTGATTATGAAGGAGAGAACATATTTTATAAATTCAATTGGGGAGATGGAACAGAAAGCTCCTGGTTAGGTCCATATGCATCAGGTGAAAGTGTAATTGCTTCGCACTCATGGTCAGAGCGTGGTCCTTTTTCAATAACAGTTAAAGCAAAGGACATAAATGATGGAGAAAGCACGTGGTCTGAAGGATTAAATATAATGGTTGGAAATAACATACCAAATAAACCAAAGGTTTCTGGTCCTAGATTTTTAGTAAAACCAGGTGTTGAATGCCAATACAGTTTTAAATTAACAGATAAGGATAATGATCAGATGTACCTTTTTGTAAACTTTGGTAATGAAAATTATTATAACTGGATTGGCCCGTATGCATCAGGTGAAACAGTTCAACTAAATCATACATGGCAAAAACCACAGTATAAATATAGTATTCATGTAAAGGTTAAAGACCAGTTTGAAGAAACCCCATGGACTGTAATACAAATCAAAACACCAAGAAACATTGATAATCAATATAATTTTTTTGAAAGATTATTTGAACGTTTTTCAATACTAAAACAATTCATCAAAAAATTTTTTTAAATAACTTGACAATGTCACATTATGAATAGC
>JBNVCE010000039.1:0-673 GCA_050410885.1 Thermoplasmatota archaeon
GGAAAAACCATTGGAGCAGCTTAAAATAGATAATGATGTGATAAATCATCTACTGTTTCATAAATCACTTATTGACGAAAAAGATGATGCTGCAAAGATTAATCATTATATTAACATGCTTTATAAAACAAATGAAGGGGAGCATGTATCAATAGATGATCCTTTTGATAAGTCCATTGCTATTGTTTTTGAACTTGTTTTACAACAGCATCTAAATCCTTGGGATATTGATCTTGTAAATTTTTCAACAATGTATATAAAAAGAGCAAAGGAAGAAAAAATTGATCTTGTAACAGCTGGTAGAATTATTTATATGGCTTGGAAGGTGTTAAAACTTCAAAGCAATGATCTTGTTTTTTCTATGGAATCACAAAAAGAAAAATATGAACCATTTGACTGGGATGATATTCCAACTGAGATGTGGCTTACAAAAGATGATGCTTATTCTTATACAAATATTGTTATGAATCTACCTGATTCACCGCTTAAAGAACCTATTAGAAGAAACTCTATAAGAAAAGTAACCTTAATGGAGCTTTTAAATGCTTTTGATCAGGCAAGGAAAGAAGCAGAGGAGCATATTCTTCTTGAGCAACAAAGACAGGAAGAGCGGGAAAGACTAGCTACAGCTGCAAGGAAAAGAATGAAAGGAACAGCAATTGAAGATCATTTA
>JBNVCE010000039.1:683-6876 GCA_050410885.1 Thermoplasmatota archaeon
TAGAAGAGGATATTGAAAACATTTGGAAAAGAATTAAAAATATACCAAAAAAAATAATGACATTAAATGAGATTTGCGAAAAAAATAGTAAGGATGAATTGATAAAAGTTTTAATTTCTATTTTATTTCTTGCATATGAAAACAAAATATTGGTTTATCAAAAACAATTTCCTTATGGAAAAATTTTTATTAAAAATATTGAATATAGTTAAAGAAGGAGTATAATTTCCATGGGTTCAAAAGAAAAACGACTGGTTGAATCTGTCCTTTTTTCTGCTGGTAAACCAGTTAGTATCAATGAGATCAGGGAAACAACTAATCTTTCTCTAGAGAAAATTAAAGCAACGCTGGATGAGTTAATACAAGATTATAATGTGACTCGTAAAAATGAAACATCTATGGAGATTGTAAAAGCTGGTGACAAGTTTGCAATGCAGGTTAAAAAAGAGTTTACTGATCAATCAATTATGGTTACCAAGCCTGAGATTGATACCAGTTTATTAAAAACATTAACTCTTATTGCTTTTCATCAACCTCTTAAACAATCAAATCTAAGGAGAATGATTGGGACTAAAGCTTATGAACATGTGGATCAACTTACTGCCATGAATCTTGTAAGCAGTAAAAAACATGGTGCAACTGAAATGCTTACAACAACAAAATTTTTTCCAGAATATTTTGGTATAGATTCAACAAAACCTGATGAAATAAGAGATTTTTTAATGAAAAAAGTTACAAGTAAAATTGAAAACCAAAACAGTATTGATTAAAACTTATTTTTTAATTTTTGATACCAATTGTAAAGATATTTGATAATAATTGTAAAATAAACTATATAAAACAAAAACTGTAAAGTATAATATAGAATTGTTGAGTTGGGGAAGAAAAATTTATTTTTTTCATCCCTTACCTCCTCTCCTTACCACCTCCTAACTTCCCCAGCCAGCAAACATCAATTATTTTGTTTAAATTTTTTTAACCTATAAAAAAGCAGAAACTTTAAATATTATAGAGTATTAATAATATAATAGAAAATTATAAAAATAAATATAAGAAAATTTATACAATGAGTATAGGGAAAGAAGCTGGCGACGTACAAAACAAAATAAGTGTAACATTTTTTGAACCAAATATAATAGAAAAAGAAACATTTTTAGAATTAGAAGTAAAAGGTGTAGATACATTGATTTTTAGTCCAGGAAATCCTTTACTACCGGTTCAAAGCCAGACATATTATTTACCTTTTGGTGCAACAATAACCAGTATCGGATGCACGGTTCAAGAAGTTAAAACCATGGTTTTACCAAAAAAGATTCAACCTGCTCCACAACCTGTTCCATTAACCAATGAAATAACAATTTCAAGTGAGCCAATAATAAACCAAGAAGTTTACGATTCAGATCAATTATATCCAAATGATTGGTTTAGCTATAATATTGGTGTTGGACTTGATAAAAATATGGAGCATAAAACCTTACTAACAATAAGAACATATCCTATAAGATACAGTCCAAAATCAGATACGATATATTACACTGAAAAAGTTGATGTAAGTTTTGAATACAAAACTTTTGATTCAACTCCATTTAAAACAGGTAACCCTGAATATAAACTTGTGATAATTACCCCACCCGTGTTTAAAAAATATGCTGAAGAATTAAGAGATCACAAGGTCTCCAAGGGAGTATCAACAAATATCACAACAACAACAGAAATATACGATAAATATACAGGATGGGATAAACCTGAACAGATTAAATACTTTATAAAAGATGCAATTGAAACTTGGAATACATCCTATGTTTTATTATTTGGTGGTTTGAACTCATTTATTAATGCAATACCAAGGGATGATTCAAGTCAAGGATCACAAGATTGGTATGTACCTGTTAGGTACTCAAACTTAAAATCACACCCTGAAGATGATCCAGGATATATGTCTGATTTATACTATGCAGATATTTATGAAGCAGGTGGTGTTTTTTGCAGCTGGGATTCTAATGGGAACCATATTTATGGTGAGTATAAATTTGCAGGAGATAAACTGGATTTATACCCTGATGTTGCAGTCGGAAGACTACCCTGTAGAACAACAACTGAAGCAAAAGCTGTTATTAAAAAGATAATTAACTATGAAAAAGAACCAGCTGATCCATCATGGTTCAATAAAATGGTTGTAGTTTCAGGTGATGGATTCTTAGATCAATTACCATGGAATATATACTGGAACACTGTTGGTTTACCAAATGGTCAGTACACGATTTATGCTCAAAGTAAAAACATTGACGGAATTTATGGTCCTATTGATGAAATAACTGTAACAATTGATAAAACCCGGCCAACAACAATAACATTTAATCATGATGATCATCTTACAACTGGTTTAAAGTATCCATTTCCACCTGTTGCAGAGATTGTTACTGTATCAGATGGAGATATTTTGGGAAACACTGATTATGTTTATACCCCTGCAGAATGGGAAGCATACTGTAATCAAATAACAGGCTGGGCTAATATCCAGTATAAAAATGGTATTCTCAAAATTGGTGGAAAAACATACGATCCAAAACCATATAGAGTTTTTACTGATTTACATGTTTGGGTGAACAACAGTGCTGGTACAACTGTTTTTACCATCACTAAAACAGATTTTAAAATGTACTGGGAAGGAGAATGGTGTACAGGGGAACAAGAATTACATGGCAGAGCTGGTGGAGCATACTATATGCCTGATTCTTTTGAAAAAATACTTTTATGGACTTCAAATGGTAAATTTACAAAACAAAAAGACGTACTTGATGTTTTAAACAAGGGAGCTGGTTTTGTATTCTTCTCTGGACATGGAAGTCCAGGTGTTTGGGCTGATCACTATCCAGGTGTTCCAGGTAACAGGAGAAAAGGATCGGTTACAGGACTGATGGTCTTTAATTATAACATCTTCCCACTTCCAGTCTTCCCAATAGGTTCACTTAAAAATAATTTCAAAAATCCTATTGTTGTAGTTGGTGGATGTCACAACAGTATGTTCAATGTTTCTTTAATACCCACATTAAAAGATAAAAATAACAACATGCAAACACATTGTTGGGGTATTCCAACACCAGAATGCTGGAGTGAAAGACTTGTGAATGTTGGTAAAGGTGGAGCTATTGCAACCATTGGAAACACAGGTTATGGTTATGGTGTACTTTCAGAATTCTGCACAGTTGGCGGATTTGATGGTTACATAACAACAGAGTTCTTTGTACAATATGGTGTACATGGACATGATATCCTTGGGGAAACACATTCTCAATCAATCACTGAATATTTAAACCACTTTGATTCATCATGGGACGCAACACATCAAAAATCAGTAGAACAATGGGTACTATTAGGAGACCCAAGTCTTAAAATCGGTGGATACCCAGCAATATAAACATAAATAATTATTTAAACAAAAAAGGGCTAAAAAAACTAGCCCTGATTTTTTATTTTTTTTTAAAATTTTTTTTCAATAAATTTAAACACTAATTTTATATTAACCTAATTTGGATGCAAAAAAATAAAAACCAGATTTATGAAGAAATCAAGGATATAAAAACAAAAAAAGAGTTTCAAACCGAAATAAATAAAATAAAAAAAGATTTTGATGATTTATTAGATGAGGACACAGCTGCTTTACTAATACTGGATGAACTTGGTAGAAACAAACACAATATTTGTAAAATCTCTGAATTAAAACCTGATACTGAATGCACAGTTTATGGTCAAATAACAAACATAGATTCATTAAAAAATTTTAGCCGAAAAAACGGATCAACAGGAAAAGTAATAAATTTAGAACTAACTGATGAAACAGGAACTTGTAAACTCGTTTTATGGGACAAGGATGCAGAATTAGTTGCAAAGAAAAAAATTCAAATCGGAACAAAAATAAAAGTGATTAATGGTTACACAAAAAATGGTTTTAATGAAATAGAAATAAATGTTGGTCGATGGAGTTTAATAGAAATAGAACCACAACAAAATATATTCAATAACAATGAGAAAACAGAAAACAATCTTATGCTTGAAGGAAAATTATTAGAAATTGAACCAACAAAAGCTTTTTTTAAAAACAATGGAAACTTTGGTTTTATTACCAAAATCAAGGTTCAAACAAAACAAGAGATAAAAGAAATAATTGTTTGGGATGAAAAAGTTAAAGAAATACAAAAAATAAAAAAAGGACAACATATTAAAATAAACAACATAAGTATTAAAGAAAATAATGGCAAAAAAGAACTTCATTTAAACAGCAATGGTCTTATTTTAAAATTTTAACAACCACCCTGAATATATCTTTTATTTTGTTCAAGGAAGTATTGAGCTTTTTGTAGCTCTCTACCAAGATAAGCATAATGATTTGGTAAAAGTTTTGGTACATTTTCTATTATAGTGTCACAAAGAGCATCTGCTTTTTTTCCTAAAAAAATTTTCTCAAGAACCCCTGAAACAATTTTATTATTTTTATAAACATTTGAGTAATATTCAACACGGATTTCTTTTTGTTTTTTATCCAGTTCAATTACAAAAAAACCATTGGGATCCAGTATAACATCCTTTTGTGGAATTTTTTTAGCATGAATTAATGGAATTTTTTTATTTACCATGAATTATTTCACCTGCATTTACAAGGTTTTTTAATTTTTGAAAAGCAATATTTCTTGGAAGCATTTTTAACCCACAATCTGGTGCAAGTTGTGTTATTTTATCTCCAAATATCTCCATTGCTTTTCCCACATGATTTTTTATTTCTTCAACTGTTTCAATTTTTGTACTGTCTGAGCAAACAGAACCTAAACAAATGTTTTTTGAGATATTGTAATTCTTAAAAACATTAAATAGTTTAGGCGAGGCTTTAAATTCATGGGATAAAATATCAACAGGCATTTCCAATAACTGTGGTACAATGTTTGATACATCACCACATACATGTAGTCTTGTTGCAATATCAAGGTCTTTTGTGACAACCTTGATAAGATCAAAAGCATAATCAGGTAAACTTCTTGAAAAAAATGGTTCATCAATACTGATTAAATCAACATATTTTTGAAGTTCTTTTGCTTCTTGGTTTAAAACACAGGCAAAATCAAAAGCTAGTTTTTTTTCATCATTATAAAATAAATCAACAGATGATTTTGTTAATGTATACGGTCCTGTTAAAACACCTATTAATTTTGTTTTTTTTGGTATTATTTTTCTAACATATTTTTGATCTTCTACAATAATAGGACCATTGTATTGTATTTTATCAATTATTTCAGTTCTACCTCTTATTCTACATCCTTTTATTTTTCTTGTAAATATGTTAATAAAAGAATCCCTTGTTTGCCCATCCGAGACCATGTTTAAACCTGCGTTGATCATGTCATTAACAGCTTTATCAATATATTTGTTCCATGAAATATTTTTTTGTTCATAGTATGCTTTAATAAACTCTATACCATTTATTTCAACAGGATATGAACCAATAACAGATGTTTCAATATTTTTTAATATAATAACTTCCTCCTTGGATGTTTTTCATCTGGTTCAACACCAAAATAGTTTTGAGTGTATTCAGATATCAGTATATCCTGCCATGCGATAATTGGAAAAACCATGTCTGCATTTTCAATGGGACCAAAAATTACGTAATCACCACCAAATAAGGGTATGTTAATATTTGATGAAACATCCACTATTTTTTTTTCTGCTTGGAAATCATTTAACCATTTTGATTTTTCAACAACATTATGAATAGCACAACCAGTGGGAAAACCATATTCTTCTTTTATAACAGGTATTGCTGCAATTGAGGACCCACTGTTTTCACCTGGTGCTGTTGCAGCTGTGTCAACAAGTATTTTTTTGATTCCAATGTTTTTTACAATGTTCAATAGACCATTGTCTGTGAAATTAGCACCGTTTTCAAGTACTTCTATCTTCCCATCTGGGGACGTATCTTTTGGGTTAAAAGCTAAAATAATGGCTGCATCAGGGGTATATTTTTTTAGAGCTTCATGTTCTTCTTCTTTTATGCCTATATGTATGGAATTATAAATTGTTCTGGGAAGAAGTTTTTTGTTGTAAAGATAATTTAATGTTTTTATTTTTAAATCAGGTTCTATTATATCTATCGAAAAAGGATAATTTTTTGGAAGTGTTTTCTTAATAAAAGAAATGATTT
>JBNVCE010000039.1:6886-12796 GCA_050410885.1 Thermoplasmatota archaeon
TTTTTATAAAAAAATCAGGGATTCCTGGATTACCTGTTTTTTTGCTTAATAACAACATGTTTTGAATATGTTTTTTTGCAATGTTAAAATCTGGTTCTCCTTTAAAAAATAATCCTCCAAAAAGAACGGTTGGTAACATTCCAGGTTGTCCACCAATTTTTATTCCAGAGATATCAAAAACTATTTGTTCTTTTGTAAAAGAAAACATCTATTTACCTCTTTTTTTTATTTTTCCAATATAATTTATTATAATTTTTGAATGCAAAGCTTTTTTATCATCAACTAAAATTTTAATCTTTGGAACTATTTTTATTGCTATATATGGTTTACCAAATGAAGGAGGGGATTTATTTATGCATTCCTCTATGGTTTTATCTATTTTGTTTTTATCATTAACACCAATTAGATCAATAATTTCAATTTGTTTTCTAAATCTTTCAACTGCTTCTTTATTTAAATTTTCAATATATGGTATTGCACCAGGAGCATCAATAATCCTATTTTGATCATTTATTCCGTTTTTATTTAAAGCAATAAGTGATGAGCCTGAGCGATGACCTTTTATTTCATCCCCACATATTACTAAATATCTTATATTTGGATTAGAAATAACATTTGCAACAATTTTTTCAATTCCTATGTTTTCAGTTTTTAAATGCCCAAAAATCGCCACGTTTTTTTTAGGAGTATAATCAGTTGTTAAAAGTACAACTGCTACGCAACTGTTTTTATCGCATGAGGTGAAATCACCGCCCCATGGGTAATAATGGTTTTCCATTTTTGTTTTCCTCAACAGTTTTTATATTCAGTATGGTAAATGGTTATTAAAAAATTTTATAATAAAACAAAGTTTTTACAAGAAAAATAGTTTAAATAAACTCCCCCACACTTTTATAAACTTAAATTTATTACAACCTTATTGGGGTTTTAATGAGTAAAGTTGAAAATAGTATTGATTCAATAGAAGAAATTCCTGGTGTTGGTCCTGCTACAGCAGATAAATTAAGAGAATCTGGTTTTAATGACCTTATGGATATTGCTGTTGTATCACCACAAGAATTAGCTTCAATTGCTGAAATCGGTTTAGCAACTGCTACTAGGATAATTCAAGAAGCAGGAAAAAAAGTACAAAAAGATGAGTTTAAAACTGGAAATGAGCTTTTTGAAAAACGTCAGCAGATTGGAAAAATATCAACTGGTTCAAAAACATTTGATGAACTAATGGGGGGAGGATTTGAATCACAGGCAATAATAGAATTATTTGGAGAGTTTGGATCTGGGAAAACCCAAATTGCTCATCAACTCTGTGTCACGGTTCAGCTTCCAAAAGAAAAAGGAGGTTTAGAAGGACATGCTTTTTATATTGACACAGAAAACACATTTAGACCAGAGAGAATAAAACAAATGGCTGAAGGCTATGATTTAGACCCTCAAGAGGTTTTATCAAAAATTCATGTTGCCAGAGCGTATAATTCAAGTCATCAAATGCTTCTTGTGGATAAGGTTAAAGAACTTTCTAAAGAAGTACCAGCTCGTTTGCTTGTTGTTGATTCACTTACAGCACATTTTAGAGCTGAATATGTTGGTAGGGGAACCCTTGCTGATAGGCAGCAGAAATTAAACAGGCACATGCATGATCTTTTAAGATGGAGTGATCTTAATAATGGTGTTGTTTGTGTTACTAATCAAGTTGCTGCTAAACCAGATGCTTTTTTTGGCGACCCAACAAGGCCTATTGGTGGTCATATTGTTGGTCATACAGCCACTTTTAGAATATATTTACGTAAAAGTAAAGGACCAAAAAGGATAGCTAGATTAATTGATTCTCCTCATTTACCAGAAGGCGAAGCTGTTTTTTCTATTACTGAAAAAGGTGTTAGAGACTAAAAAAAATAAGGAAAAACTTAAATGATACTATAAGATTTCACCTCTGGAGGTATAATTTATGGCATATATGTATGAAAGCTGGACTTTGTACACCAGAAATGTTAAACTTAAGGGTGGGAGAAACCAAACAATTTACTTTTTCAGTAAGAAAAAACCAAAAAGTGGAACCCCTTGTGATCTACCAAATGGATATAAAGTTGGTGTAAATAAAAGAACAGGCTTACCATATCTGAAAAAGAAGTAATTGTTTTGTTTTTTAAGCTGATTTTTTTTAATCAGCCCCATTTTTATTTTTTAATTTTCTGCATTGTTTAAATAGTAATTTTTGTTTAAGATTTAAGAAAATAAATGGTAAAAAAAATTGGTTTTATTGTAAATCCTATTGCTGGTATGGGTGGTAGGGTTGGTCTTAAAGGAACAGATAATGTTTTGGAAAAAGCCATAAAACTTGGAGCAAAACCTGTTGCAGAAAAAAAAGCTTTAGAAACTTTAAAAGATTTTGCAATGCTTTATCCATCCGAAGAAAACCTGCAATGGTTCACATGTTCTGGTAAAATGGGAGAAAATGAATTAAAAAAAACAGGTTTTAATAACATAAAAATAATTTATACTCCTAAAAATAAAAAAACAACATCTGCTGACACAAAAAAAGCTTGTGAAGAATTTTTAGAAAAACAGGTTGATTTGATTCTTTTTTGTGGTGGTGATGGAACAGCAAGAGACATTTTCAAGGTTGTTTTTAATAAAATACCAATTCTTGGTATTCCTTCTGGAGTGAAAATGCATTCTGGTGTGTTTGGGATTAACACTAGCGCCACTGCTAAAATTCTTTATGAGTTTGTAATTAATAGACTTACAACTGGCGATGCTGAGATAATGGATTTAGATGAAAAACTTTATAGAAAAGGTAAATGGAATATCAAGTTATTTGGTATTGCAAAGGGAATAGTTGAACCAACTTATGTTCAAGTTGGTAAATCAACCTATGAATCAGTTTCTGATGATGAGGTTAAAGATGAACTTGCTGATCATATTAAGGATGAAATTGAAAAAAATAATGATTATTTGTTTTTATTTGGCTCTGGTGGAACCATTGATTATATTGCAAAGAAATTGAATCTGAGAAATACTTTACTAGGAATTGATGCGGTTTATAAAAAAAAGGTTATAGGTACTGATCTTAATGAGAAAAAAATTTTAGATTTACTTAAAAAATATACCAAGGTTAAGCTTATTTTAAGTCCAATAGGTGCACAGGGTTTTATACTGGGTAGAGGTAATCTTCAGTTAAGCCCAAAGGTTATTAAAAAAATTGGTTTAGATAATATTATTATTGTTTCTACTCCTGCAAAACTTTCATCAACACCTTTTTTACGTGTTGATACTGGGGATAAGGAGTTAGATCGTCTTTTTGCTGAGAAAGAGTTTATGATGGTTGTTTTTGGGTATCGTTTAAGCAGGGTTGTTAAGATACAAACCAATAACTTTTAATATTGTTCATAGTTTCACTGTAAAACCATTTAATTAAAACCATGTGATGATTATGGGAGGACAAATTGTTATGAAACGAAATGCAACAGCTTTTTTAAAAGAAGAATATGAAGAACTTGTTAAAAAAAATCTTGATTGGAAACTTCGTATACTGGAATCTGGTTCAACCCCACACGCAGTTGTTGATGGTAAAAATGTTATCATGCTTTGTTCAAATAATTATTTGAATTTAAGTAATCATCCTAAGCTTATTCAAGCTGCTGTTGATGCTGCAAAAAAATATGGCGCTGGTTCTGGTTCAGTTAGGGCTATTGCAGGTACCATGAAGCTTCATATTGAGGTTGAAAAAAGACTGGCAAAATTTAAAAGAACAGAGGCAGCACTTGTTTACCAAACAGGTTTTGCAGCAAATTCTGGTTTAATCTCTCAACTAGTGGGTGAAGGGGATATAATTATTTCAGATGAACTTAATCATGGTAGTATTATTGATGGTGTTAGACTTTCAAAAGCCGATAGAGCTGTTTACAAGCATTGTGACATGGGTGAGTTGGAAAAAGTTTTAAAAGAGGCTGATAAAAAATATAGACGAATTCTGATTATTACAGATGGTGTTTTTAGTATGGATGGGGATATTGCTCCTATGGATAAAATCGTTAAACTTGCCAATGAGTTTGGTGCAATGACATATGTTGATGATGCCCATGGTGAAGGAGTTATAGGTCCCGAGGGTAGAGGAATTGGTGCTTATTTTCACATAGAAGGTAAAATCGATGTTGAGATGGGTACTTTTAGTAAAGCTTATGGAGTTGTTGGTGGACTTATTGCAGGTAGTCAGGACTTGATAAACTTTGCATACAATAAATCAAGAACATGGCTTTTAAGTGGATCACATCCTCCAGCAGTTGCAGGTGCTCAACTGGCTGCAATTGATGTTCTGGAAAAAGAGCCGCAACATGTTAAAAAACTCTGGGATAACACAAAATATTTCAAAAAAGAATTACAATCTATGGGTTTTGATACAGGTACAAGTGTGACACCTATTACACCTGTTATTGTTGGAGAATCAGCAAAAGCAAAAGAACTTTCAAATAAATTGTTTGATGAAGGCGTTTTTGCTTTACCTATAGTGTTTCCAATGGTTGCACGTGATAAAGCAAGAATCAGAACCATGATGAATGCTGGTCACACAAAAGAAGATCTAGATTACACACTTGATAAATTCGAAAAACTAGGTAAAAAACTAAACATTATTTAAAATAATTTTTTATTTATTATTCCATTTTCCTTTTTTCTTTTGGCTTAAAACTTTATCAATAATGGTTTGTTCATCTACCTCAACAAATGAATTATCTTCTTCTTTATGTTTTTTTAATGCAGCTTCTATTGCAGCATCATCTGCCTCAACCATAATCCTTTCTTCTTTTTCTCCAGTTTCTTTTTCATAATAGGAAGGATTATTTTTTTCTGTTTCATTTCTTTTTTTAAGTACTTCAACTTTTTTTTCTAAAATATTTTTATTTTCAAAAGGATCATCTTTTGTAGTATCATAAGTTTTTTGAAAAACAGATTGGGGTTTTTGTTTCTCAGTATTTGGTAAATGAGCATAATTTTTTGTGTTAAATTTTTCTTTTATTTTTTCCTCATTTTCATTGCTGGTTGTGAAATTATCCATTGGAATTAGTTCGAAAGCTTCGTTAATGAATTCTTTTTCCTCAAATGTTGGTATCCAGAAATAACCTTCTTTATCCATTGCAACATTTGGTGCATTTGAATCAAACTTGGCTACTATTGATAGTTTACCTGTGTTTTTTTCTTTACAAACTTCTATTTTAATATTTATATTATCATTTTTAGGCATATTATTCCATCTCTCCTAATGATGAAAAACAATATAGAATATTAGAACTTATATTTTTCCTTTAATTTAAAAGCACTTTCCCATTAAGTTCTTTGCATCTGGATATAATCTTTTCTTTTAGGATAATATTACTTTCAATGTGTATTGTTACATTTTCTTTGTAAGATATTTCTAAAACATGGGCTTTTTTATAAATCCATGAAATAAAAGACTGGGTTTCTTTGTTTATTGGCAATACTATTTTGTATTTAATTAATTGAGGCAAGGATTCATAAATTAAATCTAATAATTTATCAATGTTATAATTATTTTTTATTGATATACAAATAATTTTTTTATTCTTTGTTAAACCTTGTTCTGTTATGTATTTTAATTTATCATTTAATTCATCATCAGAAATTAAGTCTGTTTTATTCAAAGCTATTATAATAGGAGATGTAACGCCAATTTCTATTAACTCTTTTATTGATACTTTTAATTTATCTGCAATAATTTCTTTTTTTTCACTAATATCCGCTATTAAAACAACAACATCAGCAACCTCGATTTCTTCTAAAGTTGAGTGAAATGCATCAATAATGTATGCTGGGAGATTTTTAATAAAACCAACTGTATCGGTTAACAGTATTGGCATGTGCACATTGTTTATTTTTCGTGTTGTTGTTGAAAGTGTT
>JBNVCE010000003.1:0-10422 GCA_050410885.1 Thermoplasmatota archaeon
ATTTCCTTCAATGGTGATTTTATGAGCATGACATGATGCATGGTCATATGAACTGTATGAACAAAATCAAGAACTGAATCATAATACTGTTTGATTTCATGAGCAATATGATTTGTGGATTTGACTTCCATTTCTTTTAAAATGTAGAACATTTCTTACAGAAATAATTTGCAATCATCAAAGGATTGTTCCTGTGAGGTCATTGAAGTATTTTTTTTTGGTATTCTTGACATTGGTATTTCCCCTGCATCTTTTTTGGGGGTGTTACCGTTACTTTATATGTTTTTTGAGAGACAATAAGGACATGTGATTGTTTCCTTTCCATCTTATTTTTCTATGATAAAATAATCCTCCTGTTTCGGGAGAAAAACACTTCTGATTAACGTGTGACTTACCATATCCCATTCCCTACACCCTTGGTTATATTTTCAGTTGGTATATTTATCTCTCCGTTAATTTACTGGGGAGAGCCTTAAATTAAATATCTTATAGAAAATTTGTTATATTTAATATCAAAATAAATTATTTATTTGTCATAAAATTCAAAAAAAGGAGTTTAAGAAAATAACCTGAATGTCATACCACTGGATAGTTTTTCTGACTATCGGATGACCAGGTTATTTCTTATCTCCAAATACAATATAAATAATTTTTTATTTATATATTTTTCTATCAATAATTAAAAATTTTGTTAAAAAATAGAGACCTTTAAAAATCCATGATAATAAAAAAACTATGGATCTGTCGGGAATTAAATCCGAAGTCTACTCTATGCTAAGGAGTTAAAAAATAAATAAAATTTCAAGTAAATATCAGTTGTGACAAGTAGTTATTTAATGGAAAAAAGATATATTATCTAAAAGATATATTATCTATAAAATTTAAATAATAGTTAAAGCATATTAGTTAATGGGAGAAAAAATGAAAAAGATAATTTTAAAACCGCTAGTTTTAGGAATATCGCTATTATTTATCGCTCTTGCTTTTCAACCAGCTATGTCAAAAATTGAAATAAAAAAAGAGGAAGTGGAACCAAAACAATACCTTTATGAGACAATAATTGAAATAATAAATAATCCAGATATAAAAAATTTATTAAATCAAGTTGAGAATAAACAGAAAAACAATTATAATCATTACATAGCATGTGATTTAGACGGCAAAGAAGTTGTTCAAAAGTTATTATTTAAAAAACCATATCTGTTGTACACAATTCTTTTTACTGAATCTAAATTAACAATTAATCACCTTGATTCTTCTTATAATAGAGGTTGCCAAGCAATAAATATACTTGGAGAAAAAAATGTAATAAAAACAATAGAATCTGTAGAGATAGTAAATCCAGAAGTTTTTGATAATATACAAAACTTTGTTATAAATAATGAAGGGTTACAAGATAGAATAATAACTTTGATAAATTTAAATAAGGAGTTAGACCCAAATATACCATTTAGGAATTATTCAATTATCTGTAAAACTTTATTAATACTATTTTATGTATATCTAATAAGATGTATAATTACATATTACTTCAGCAAATTCTTTGAAGGTAAAACAATGATTCTAGTAATACTTAACCTATTATGGTTCAAGAATTGGGAGTTAGCAGGTGTCTATTTGCTGATTTTTAAAATGATTTATGACACCATTGGTTGTGAGAAACCCACTCCATCATAGATTATTAAAATAATATTCTAAGTTATAATAAAAGTTTAGGAAAACTTTCCTAATGTATCTTATTTTTATTAAAGATAAAAAATTGGGATAACTGGAAAATTATATTCCTAATAAATATTTGAACAATAAGCCATGGTTTGTAAAGATCCATTTTAACAGCTTATCGTATTATTCTATGAATCAACTTTCGTTTGTTATAGTCTATGATTTTTAATCCATATTTTATCGGTTTAGCATTTTTGATTTCTACTGTAGAAATGAGAATTGGATTGTTATTTGAATGAGCCAAAGCCTGATCAACGAAAATATATTTGGATAAGCTAATAAAAGCATTTAGCTACGTAAAACCTCATTTAAACAGATATAGAGATATTAAAGAGACAATAAAAAACAGAACAATTAAATACTAACAAGTAAGGAATACATCTTGGTTAAAAGTAAATTAACTTTTTAATCAGTCAAAATATACTAGAAATTGCAAGAAAATAGTATCAATCTTAGTTCATTTATAGATATTAAACTGGAGGAACACGTGTCGCTTATTCATGGAAGGCAATCTGAAAAAAGTGGAATGGACTTGTCGGGATTTGAACCCGAGGCCTCCTCCATGCCAAGGAGGCGATCTTCCGAGCTGATCTACAAGCCCAAGGATAAACGGCATTAAACAAAGAACAGCAAATAAAACTTACGTATAAAAAATATTACATAGTATAAATCTATTTTCAAATTGAAATGAAGAAAAAACAATTAGAAATAATTTTACAAAAAATACCAACATTTACAAAACCAATAGTTGAACTGGAACAATACCAAACACCAGCAGAAATAGCAGCAGATATAATATTTATAGCCTATCAATTAGGAGATATAAAAGATAAAACTGTTATTGACTTAGGTTGCGGTACAGGAATTTTTTCAATTGGCGCAAAAATAATGGGTGCAAAAAAAGTAATAGGTGTTGACATTGAAAAAAATTGCTTAAAAATTGCAAGAAAGTATGCAAGAGAAAAAAAACTGAAAATAACCTTTATAAACAAAGATGTTAAGGATATAAAAACAAAATGTGACACCGTGCTTATGAACCCGCCTTTTGGTGCACAAAATAGCAATAAAAAAGCAGACAGAAGGTTTATAGAAAAAGGTTTTGAGATTGCTTGTGTAATTTATTCTTTGCATTTATCAAAAACAGTCGCTTTCATAGAAAAAATGGTTAAATCACTAAATGGAGAAATTAATCTTGAAAAACAATATATATTTCCTTTAAAAAATATATATGATTTTCATGAAAAAAAAGTATTAAACTATAATATTTGTTTACTTAGGATACTTACAAAAAAATAATAAACCTGTTTTTTTATCTGGTAAAAAAGTTTAATATTAAAAAATCCTAAAAAATAAAAGATATTTCCATCAATAGAATATCAGAAAGTATAATAATGTAATACTTTATCTGGCTTTGACCTAAGGATTATAAAAATATGAAGGAAAGTGATATTATTGGCGCGAACAAAAACTAAGAAATTCAGAGGATCCATGACACATGGAAGAGGTAGAAAAGGAGGACGTGGTGCTGGTTTAAGAGGAGGTAGAGGTAACGCTGGTTTGCATAAACACAAGTTTATGCATATGTTAAAGTACATGCCTGACCATTTCGGAGTACATGGGTTTAAAAGACCTAAGGGTGTTACAAAAAAGAATAAAACAATAAATATTGGTGAACTTGAAAAAAAATTCCCTGGGAAGAACAACATTGATCTTGAAAAAGAAGGTTTTGATAAATTACTTGGCGGCGGTGTTGTTAGTACTAAATTAACAATAAAAGTAAATTCTGCTTCAGAAAAAGCAATAGAAAAAATTAAGGAAAAAGGTGGAGAAATAATACTTCCTGAAAAACAAAATGAGCAGATAAAAGAAGAACAAGTAAAATAAAAATTTGGGTTTGAAAAATGGCTGAGGAAAAGAAAAGTAAACTTTATGCTTTAAAGCCTCTTATTGAGAGATGGCCTGCTGTTGCAAAACCAGAAGGTCATGTAAATTTTAGAACCAAGATAATGTGGACTCTTCTTTGTTTGATTATTTATTACGTTTTAACAAATGTCATGATTTTTGGTATGCAGAAACATTATGTTGATCTTTTTGAAAATTATCGTTTTATTATGGCCGGCTCTTCCGGTTCTCTTATGCATCTAGGCATTGGTCCTATTGTTACAGCTTCAATTATTTTACAGTTATTTGTTGGTGCAAAAATTATAAAACTTGATTTAACAAAAAAAGAGGACAAGGCAATATATCAAGGTACTCAAAAAATCTTGGTAATTGTGATGATTTTTGTTGAAGCAATACCTCAAATTTTTGGTTATTTACGACCTAGTGATCAATTAATTAGCCTTGTTGGTAGTGAAGCAATGGCTGATGTTGTTATTATAATGCAACTAGTTATTGGCGCTTTACTTGTGTTTTTCATGGATGAGCTTATTTCAAAATGGGGAATTGGTTCTGGTATTTCACTTTTTATTGCAGCAGGTGTATCAGAAGCATTGTTTACAGGTCTATTTAATTGGCTACCTATAAATCCAGCAACTGAACTATCTCTAAGTAATCCTCCAGCAGGCGTAGTACCAGGCACCTATTTTATGATTACTCATATGACACTTGAAGATATGGTAGGCGGAGGGTATCAGCTGATGTTTGTGGGTAGACCTGGTGTTTATGAAAATGCTATTGTACCACTACTTGGTACTATAATTATATTCTTTGTTGTTGTTTATGCTGAGTCAACCCGCATTGAATTACCTCTTGCTCATGGAAAAGTTAGAGGGGCGCGTGGTAGATATCCTATTAGATTGATTTATGCATCAAATATACCTGTTATACTAATGGCTGCTCTTCTTGCAAATATTAACATGTTTGCTATGCTTTTGTATCAATCTGATTTACCACTTTTAGGACGGCAATGGTGGATTGGTAGATATGATACAACCATTAGTACTCAACCGCTTGGTGGTGGAGCCTGGTATTTAAATGGTCCAAATGGTATATCTTATTGGTTAATCCCTATAATGTCAGGTGGAGATGGTACCCATAGTTCCATCCAATATGCTTTAAGAGTAATAATATATCTAGCGGTTATGATAATTGGTTCGATATTATTTGCTAAATTTTGGATAGAAACAACAGATATGGGACCATCTGCTGTTGCTAAACAAATACAAAGCTCAGATATGCAGATTCCAGGTTTTAGAAGAGACCCACGTATTTTAACAAAAGTACTTGAGCGTTATATACCTGTTGTAACTGTAATTGGTGGAGCTGCAGTTGGAGCACTTGCTGGTTTTGCTGATTTAATAGGAACAGTTGGTAGAGCAAGTGGTACAGGTGTACTTCTTACAGTGGGTATCATGATACAACTTTATGAACAAATAGCAAGGGAACAAGCAATGGAAATGCACCCGGTTCTTAGAGGATTTTTTGGGGCTGAATAAAAAAATATTTGGTAGGAATTATTATGGGCGTTATTGTTGTAACAGGAATTCCTGGTGTTGGAAAAACAACGGTTATGAAAAAAGCAGCAGAGGGTTTGAAAATAGATTTTGTTACATTTGGAACTGTTATGGCAGATATTGCTATTGAAAAAGGTCTTGTAAAAGATAGGGACGAAATGAGGAAACTTACTTTAAAACAACAAAAAGAACTTCAGATAAAAACTGCCGAAAAAATTGCACGTATGAAAAATGTGATAGTTGATACACATTGTACTATTAAAACATCAAAAGGTTATCTGCCAGGTCTTCCTGAATGGGTAATAAAAAAACTTATGCCGACAGCAATTGTTATTGTTGAGGCAGACCCAAAAGAAATATATAATAGAAGAGCAAATGATCCTACAAGAAATAGGGATCCTGACACAATAGAGCAGATAAACGAGCATCAGATGATAAACCGTGCTGCTGCAATGGCTTATGCAGCACTTTCAGGTGCAACAGTAAAAATAGTTTTTAATCATGATAATGCAATTGATGAAGCTGTAGCTCAAGCAGCACCAGTATTAAAGTAAATGTGTGATAAAAAATGAGAAAAATAGATAATAAAGCCCAGGGAAGCACGTTAATTTTATTACTTGTTTTTATACTTCTTATATTTTTTATTATGCCAACATTAGCACCTTATTTAGCAAATTATTTAGGTTACATATTATACCCGCTTATTGGTTTTGATGGAAATTACCCGGTTTTAACATTATTTTTTGCAGGATTTATAGTAGTTTTTTTTTCATCTTTACTTACAAATTTTTTTACAAACTGGAAAAAACTAGGTGAAGCACAAGAAATATCAAAAGCATTCCAACAAGAAATGATGAAGGCTCGAAAAGAGGGAAACATAAACAAAGTTAATAAATTAATGAAAATGCAACCTGAAATTATGAGGAAACAAACAGATGCTTCAGGTGGAACGATGAAACCTATGATATTTTTAATTATTTTCATCTGGCCAATTTTCATATGGCTGAGAGTTTTCCTTCAAACAGTTCCTCATTATTATTTTACTGTACCATGGGCTAATCAAGTCTCATTTTTTTCTTACCCGCTTTTATGGCAAGCATGGTTATGGCTTTATTTGATATTCTCCACGGTTATTGGGCAGGTAATCAGACAAGGACTAAAATATGCAAGTTTGTCTGAAACTTGGAGAAAAATAAAATCCAGAATAAGACCTTCTTCTGTTTAAGGTTAACATGGTAACTATTACTATAAGTGGAACCCCAGGTAGTGGTAAAACAACTGTTGCCCAGCTTTTGGAAAAAAAACTTAAACTTAAACATGTTTATTTTGGAATGATTTTTAGGGAACTTGCAGAAAAACATAATATGAGCCTAGATGAATTTGGAAAGTACTGTGAAAAACACAGTGAAATTGATAAAGAGCTTGATAACCGCCAGCTTGAGATTTTGAAAAATGATAATGTTATTTTGGAAGGAAGACTTGCTGGATGGCTTGCGTACAAAAATAATATACCTGCTTTAAAGGTTTTAATTGATGCTGATTTAGAAACAAGGGCTAGACGTATTGTAAATCGGGAGAAAGGTTTAATAAAAGAAAGGAAAGAAGAGATACAAAAACGTGAAAAAAGTGAAGCAATTAGATACAAAAATTTTTATGGGATTAACATAAAAGATAAATCAATTTATGATCTTGTTATTGACTCATCTGATAAAACACCTGAAGAAATAGTGGAGATTATTTTAAAAAAAATTAGTAAATAGAGATTTTTTATATTACTTTTTTATTCTAGAGAATTAAAATGTTTGAAGAAACATATGCATTTCCCTTTCAAAAAAACCGTAAACGTATTATAAAAGTTCAAGCAAAAACTAATTTAAATTATGGAAAATCTCCTAATGAGCGTAGCGTTAAAGAGCTTTTAAGTAACGGTTTTGTTATTCTTGATAAACCATCTGGTCCTACTTCTCATCAAATAGATTCCTGGATAAAAAATTTCCTTAAGGTAGAAAAAGTTGGTCATGGTGGTACTTTAGATCCTAATGCAACAGGTGTTTTACCTATTGCAATAGGTAATGCAACAAGAGCTATACAGGTTCTTCTTTTAACCGGTAAAGAATATGTAGGGATTATGAAACTGCATAAGGATATTGACAGCCAAAAAATCAAGGAAACCCTAAATAGTTTTGTTGGTGAAATCACCCAGATTCCACCAGTTAGATCTGCTGTTAAAAGGGTTAAACGTAAAAGAAAAATTTATTATTTGGAGGTAATTGAAATAAAAGATAGAGATGTTCTTTTTCGTGTTGGCTGCCAGGCGGGAACCTATATTAGAACCTTGGTTGTTGATGCTGGCAAAAAATTGCATTGTGGCGCGCATCTGGCTGAGTTAAGACGTACAAAAGTTGGTCCTTTTAGGGAAGAAGAATCTGTTATTTTACAGGATTTAAAGGATGCTTATATTTTTTGGAAGGAGGATGGAAACGAAAAAGAGATCCGCTCAATGGTTCACCCTATGGAAAAGTTAATTGATTTTTTACCAAAAATTGTTATTAGAGATTCAGCTGTTGATGCCTTGTGTCATGGTGCAAGTCTTGCAATCCCAGGTGTTGTTGAGGTTGATTCAGATATTAAAAAAGGGGATGTTGTTGCTATTTTAACTCTTAAAGGTGAAGGTGTTGCACTGGCAAAAACTTTATTGTCAACAGAGGAAATTATTCAAAAAGATAGTGGAGTTTGCGCAAATTTAGAAAGAGTTTTGATGAACAAGGGAACTTATCCGCCCATCTGGAAAAAAACATAATATAGGTTATTGTTTAGGGGTTTGTTTTTGCCGAGGTGGCTCAGACTGGTACGGCGCGAGCCTGGAGAGCTCGTGAGGATTTTCCTCTCGGGAGTTCAAATCTCCCCCTCGGCGTAAAACTTTTCTTTTAATTTTATGTGAATTATAAGTAAATAAACAGATTATTTTCTTTAAATAGTGCTAACGTTTTTTCTTGTAATTTTTTGTTTTTTTTATTCATTAACTTATGTTAAAGATTATTAAATGATTTATCTTTTAAATGAAAAAAAATAAAAGAACATTTTTGCTTTACCAAGACAATATGATAATGGGTAAGTTACCTAACTTTAGTTTCCAAACATTTTATGTTTCCAAAGAAAAGAGTAACTGCCCTTTAATTTTTGAAATTGTTAAAACCGGTAAAAAACTAATCGAGTTAAACATTTTAAAAGAGTCGGATCAGCTCATTGTTAGCTTAAGGTATGTTAAAAGAATATTAATAAATGCAGATAAAAGTAATTTTAAAGAAATTAAACAGGAAGATTTTCTTGAAATCGTTGATTATGATCCATTGAAAAAAGTTATTTTATTAATAGGTCCAAAAGAACCAAGAATAGAAACACCTATACACTGGTTAATACATAATTCAAGAAATGAAATAAACGCTGTAATACAGATAAACGACAGCGAATTGGCAAAAAAACTGGAAAAAAAATTCGCATCAACTGAAAAAAATTACCCTGCAGGAACACTTGAACAAGCAAAAGAAATTCTTAGAATTTTAAGAAATAGTAAAATTGTTGTAATAAAAAATCAAGGTGTTTTATTTGTTGGAAAAAACACAAAAGAAACTGAGGAATTAATTATAAAAACATTTGAGGATTTAAAATGAAAATAAAAGGAAAAGAGTATAGAGCTTTATGGTTCGAAGATGGTGCAATAAAATTTATTGATCAAAGGAAACTCCCATTTAAATTTGAAATTTTTACTGCAAAAACTGTTGATGCTTGTGCTTTTGCAATAAAAGAAATGGTTGTCCGTGGCGCACCAGCAATAGGTGCTGCTGCAGCATATGGAATGGTTCTTGGAAAAAATAATATTGGTAATACAGCAAAAATTCTTCGAGGTACCCGCCCAACAGCTTATGATTTATTTTATGCAATAGATTACATGGAAAAAGAAATAAAAAAAGGCAAAGATGCACTTGAAGTAGCTAATAATTACGTTGAAGATATTATAAGTAGATGTTTTAAAATTGGTGAAAACGGCGAGAAATTAATTAAAAATGGTATGAAGATTCTTACGCATTGTAATGCAGGAGCATTAGCAACTGTTGATTACGGTACAGCTTTAGCTCCTTTTAGAATTGCTCATAAAAAAGGAAAAAAGTTTTTAATTTATGTTGACGAAACACGTCCTCGTTGCCAAGGTTTACTAACTGCATGGGAGCTTAAACAGGAAAAAATACCGTTTGTTTTCATTGTTGATAACGCAGCTGGATATTTTATGAAAAACGGAGATATTGATATGGTAATAGTGGGTGCTGATAGAATAGCAAAAAATGGTGATTTTGCAAACAAAATAGGTACTTATGAAAAAGCTGTTCTTGCAAAAGAAAACAATATCCCTTTTTATGTTGCAGCACCTGTTAGTACTTTTGACAAGACCATTAAAAATGGTAAGGAAATTATTATTGAAGAAAGAAAAAAAAAAGAAATTACTTTCATAAACAAATGCAAAATCATGCCTGAAAACTTTAAAGTTAGAAACCCAGCTTTTGATGTAACACCTGCAGAATATGTTACAGGGTATATTACAGAAGAAAAAATAATAAAAAAATTATGAAATTTTTACCCGCCAAATATTTTTTCTAAAAAGTACAGTTTTGGGAAAATATCTGCATAGTTAACATCAATGGTTAAAACATTATCATCAGGATTTAAATCAAGGTATTTTTTGTATGCATCAACTGTTATTGTGATATTCTGTAATCCAGCATAGCTTCTTAATGCCAGTATAAACTCACTCAAGGTCATTCTGAACAATGGTTTATAAAAAGTTTTTTCAGCACCACCATCTAGATAAAAAATATAGGCTGGGTATTTTGTTGATCTTGTAATATTTTTACAGGTGAAATTAATCTCAACCATAACATCTTCAACATATACTTTACCATTATTTTTAATTGTAAATGTTATCCAATTTTTTGTTGGGAATATTGGATATTCCCCAGAAGTAATATTTACACTCTCTGGTACAATCATAAGATCTACTTCTGGTATGTTTTTTAAAATAGAATAAATATCGTTTTTCCCTTCTCTATTGTCGGTCCAAAAAACATGGTCTTCATCAGGAATATCATGGAATTTATATTCTTCCACAACTGAATTGTTTTGACTGTTTAGTTGAGTTAGATTACTCCAGTTTTTTCCAAAATCTGATGAACTAGTAATAGAGATATTACCT
>JBNVCE010000003.1:10432-13454 GCA_050410885.1 Thermoplasmatota archaeon
TACCTGATTCTGTAAAAACACAATAAACAGTATTTTTATCTGCATAAAGAACAGGGTGTTTTGGTTTTGCATCAATGGGCATTAAATCTTTGGTTACATTATGTAAATTCCATGTTGCTCCACCGTTGGTGGATGTAAAAATAACAATTCCGTTTGTTTCTGTTTCAGATGCTATAAATATTTGGTTTTCAGCAAAAAATATGTTAGGATGAGTAAGGTTTTCATCAAAGGGTAATATCTTATATTTTAAAGAAGAGTTTTCAGACCATGTTATAGGATTATCATAAAAAAATAAAATGTTTGTTTTTGTATTATTTTTTATTTCACAAGCACCATAAATAATTTTTTTTGCACTGTCAAAGCTTGCTGATACATTACTACAATTTTCCACAGCAGCATCCCATGCAATTGTTGAACTGCTGGGATTATCTGGGGTTCTATAAAAAAACATTGGAGTGTTTTTACACGGTCCACCAGAGTATGTTGTACTACCGATTACCACGGTCATAAACTGAACATTTGGATAACTAGGATCTGAATAATACACTATATCAGGTTTTGAAAAATTGTAAAAACCGAAAGGGCTCCAGTCAACAAAATAGGCGTATAACACATTAATTTTATCAATACTTGGTATTTCTATATCAAATAATACTGCTGATTTGTTATGATCAGATACTGCTGTACAGTATGCAGTTTTGGATTTAGGTTTTAAACATAAACTTGGTGAAAAAGAATTATAAACAGTACTAATACTGGTAAATTCATTAGACCAGCTTTGACCATAATTTATTGAATTACGAAGATAAACACTTATTTTGTTTTCATGTTTATTCTCATATGCTACTAAACCGTTGTAACCAAAAAAAACAACACTAGGATAGGATTCATCATCAGTTGTATTTGTAACAACAATATTTTCTGTGTTGTTAAAACCATCATCAAAAATAGAAGCAGTATAAATTTCAGAAGAAATATTTTGAACGTTGGTTTTAATAATTGATACAGAGCCTCTATTATATTCCTCTTTACTTTCGATTTCATTTATACTATTTCCAATAGAACCAATGGAGCTTAGAATAATTAATAATACAATAAACAAAGATACTGCCAAAGTTTTTGTGTATTTAATCATCATAAATATCACTTTTTATCCTTATTTATATATTTTTAGTTAATATTAAATCAGCTGATATAAATAATTTATTGTACAATTGTATTTTAAAAAATAAATGATTATTTGTTTTTATAAGGTTTTTTAGCTTTGCACTGACTATTTAAACAAAGTTCCCAAACTCTACTTCCTTTTGATTTAATTTTAACAATTGGTGTACCGCATTCAGAACAAATTTTGTCTGTTAAAATAATTCCCCCTTTTTGTGGAAGGGAATAAGTGTTTTTACAATCAGGATAACCAGAACAACCAACAAATCTTTTTTTGTTTTTAGATGTCCTAATCATCAATGGTTTTCCACATACAGGGCATTTACCAACCGTGTTTTGCTCTTTATGAGCATTTTTTATACTGGTTCTAATTTTTTCACTATCCCTTTGCAAGGATTTCATAACATTTGTAAGCATTTGCCTGGATTCTTTCACTGTTTCTTTCAATGTTTTTTTACCTTCAGAAATCAGATCCATGTCCTTTTCAAGTGTTGCAGTCATTTTTGGTTTCACTACATCACAATCACCCATTGCTTCTACTACAGCAATGCCTGTTGGGGTTGGTGCAAGTGGAGAAAAAGTAATGTATTTTCTTTGGAAAAGTTTTTGAATAATTTCATGACGTGTTGATTTAGTACCAAGTGATAATTCTTCCATTTTTTTAATGAGAGAACCCTGAGTGTATCTCTGAGGTGGTTTTGTATGATCCTTGTTTAATTTAATCTCAACAACTTCAACTATTTCTCCTTCTACTAATTCTGGTAAAGATTTTCTATTTTCTTTAAAATATGTGTAAATTGTTTTCCAATTTGGCTCTATAACTCTGTAACCTGATGATTTAAACTCTTCATTGGCAATTTCAATGGAAACATCCATTGTCTCTGATATTGCATCTTTTGCTAGCGTTGCTAAAAATCTTCTGCAAATAAGCTCATAAATTTTTTGCTGATTAGAATTTAATTTAATATTGGTTGGTACACCAACAGGATGAATTGGTGGATGATCAGTTGTTTGTTTTTTACCTCTTGTTGGGTAAGCCCGGCCATTGTTTAAAACCTCATTTGCCTCTTTTGAAAATTCAGAGTTGGATAATTTTTGCAAAATACTTTTTAAATTTAATGAAGGAGGGTAAACAGTATTATCTGTTCTAGGGTAAGAAATTAAACCATAGATGTAAAGCTGCTCTGCAATGTTCATAGCATTTACTGCAGAAAAACCAAGATAGGAGGCTGATTCTAAAAATGTTGTTGTGTTAAATGGTGTGGGGGGAGTTTCCTTTAAAATTTTTTTATCAACCTTTTTTATCCTTGCTTCTTTACAAGATTGAATTTTTGTAAAAATCTCGTTTGCTTCTTTTTCATCCCAGAATTGATTTTTTTTATGAATTGCGTTAAAAGTTTTTTGTTTTTTTAATGTAGCAATAATCTTCCAAAATGGTACAGGTTTAAAGTTTTTAATTTCTTTTTCCCTGTCTACAAGCAGGGCAAGTGTTGGTGATTGAACTCTTCCAATTGAAAGAAAATCTTTTCCAAGTTTACGAGTTGTTAATGAAATAAATCTTGTTAAAACAGCGCCCCATATTAAATCTATAATCTGCCTGGATTCACCAGCACTTGAAAGATTATAATCAATCTCAACAAGATTATCAAAAGCTTGTTTGATTTCTTGATTTGTAATAGCACTAAATTTTGCTCTTTTAATTTGATTTAATTCTTTGTTGTATTCTTTTAAAAGATTTATTATTTCTACTCCAATAAGCTCTCCTTCTCTATCATAATCTGTGGCAACTATTAAAAAAGGGTTTTGCTTAGCTAGATTTTTTAAAGCCTCAGCAATACTTTTTTCACTTACTTTTTTA
>JBNVCE010000003.1:13464-18467 GCA_050410885.1 Thermoplasmatota archaeon
GGATTTATTTCAATTAGTTCAATGGGCGATATTTTATGCCATTGGTTAAAACCAGGAGGAAAATCAACATTAATAATATGTCCTTTAAGACCTATTACCTTCCATGTTTCATTGTCTTTTGTAAATTCATAAACAGGTGTTTTTCCAAGTTTATAACTTTTTAATTTACCCTCAGATAAAATATATGCAATTCTTTTTGCGGCAATATCTTTTTCACATATAATGAGTTTCATTTTTATTCCATATTGTTTTGCTCTGAAGATAAAAAGACCTATAATATATTTACGCTGAGGAAAAAACTTATGATCAATACGTAGAAAATATTAATTAATATTTCTACATTCCAAGGTTTGATAAATATGAAAGTACAGATAATACTTGGATCTGAATCTGATATGCCTGTTGCAGAAAAAGCAAAAAAAATTTTTGATGAATTTGGTATAAATTATGACATAAAAATTGCTTCAGCTCATAGAACCCCAGATTATTTAAAAAACATTGTTGAAAAAAGCAATGCCGATATTTTTATTGGAATAGCAGGACTTTCTGCTGCTTTACCTGGTGTTATTGCTGCCCATACTGTAAAACCAGTAATTGGTGTTCCAGTAAGTGGAAAGGTTAATTTTGATGCGATTCTTTCTATTGTTCAAATGCCTCCAGGTATTCCTGTTGCAGCTGTTGGACTAGACCGAGGTGATAATGCAGCTTTACTTGCAATTGAAATTTTTTCATTAAAAGATAAAAAATTAATGGATAAATTAAATAAATACAGAGAAAAGATGAAGGAAAAAATTATTCAAAGTGGTGGTAAATAATGTTTGATGCTGAAGAATTTATAAAAGTAACTGTTGAAAAAATTAAAAAAGAAGTTACAGGTAAAGCCTTGATTGCTTTTTCAGGTGGAGTTGATAGCACTGTTTGTGCTACACTTGTTAACAAGGCAATTGGTAAACGCCTTATTGCTGTTCATGTTGATACAGGGTTTATGCGTAAAAATGAGTCTGAAAATGTTAAAAAATTAATGGAAAAAATAGGATTAAATTATCATTTTGTTGATGCAAGTAAAGATTTTTATTCTGCTTTAAAAGGTGTTGAGGATCCTGAGAAAAAACGTAAAATCATTGGTGAAAAATTCATTAGAATTTTTGAAGAAATTGCAAAAAAAGAAAATATTGAGTTTCTTGTTCAAGGTACAATTGCTCCTGATTGGATTGAATCAGGCGGGGGACTTAGGGATATTATAAAATCTCATCATAATGTTGGTGGTCTTCCAGAAAAAATGAGCCTTAAACTTGTTGAACCATTAAGAGATCTTTACAAGGATGAGGTTCGTAAGCTTGCTAGAGTTTTAAAATTACCTGTTGCTGAGCTTCAACCTTTTCCAGGACCAGGTCTTGCTATAAGAATCATTGGCGAGGCAACTGCTGAAAGAGCTGAAATTGTTAGAGAGGCATGTTTTATTGTTGAAGATGAAATAGAAAAAGCAGTAAGACAGGGTATTATGCAAAAGCCTTGGCAGTATTTTGCTGTTTTTATACCTGTTAAATCTGTTGGAGTGCATGGTGATAAAAGAGCCTATGGGTACGTAATTGCTGTTCGCTCGGTTCAAAGTATAGATGCAATGACTTGTACTTTTTCCAAAATCCCAAATGATGTAATAGATAGAATCTCTACAAGGATAACAAACACCTTAAAAGATAAAGTAAACCGCGTTGTGTACGATGTTACTAATAAACCTCCTGGTACGGTTGAATGGGAGTAACATGGTAAAAATTTATGTTGTTGACAATGGTGGGCAATGGACTCATAGAGAATGGCGTACTTTAAGGGATTTAGGAGTTGAGACAAGGATTGTTCCAAATATTATTTCTTTTAAAACCTTAATTTTTGAAAATATTGACGGGGTTGTTTTATCTGGTGGTGCACCAAGAATAGGGCTGGATGGAAATCTTGGAAACTGTACCGAGTTTCTTGAAAAAGCAAATTTTCCCATTCTTGGTATTTGTGCAGGGCATCAATTTATGGCAAGATTCTTTGGTGGAGAAGTAAAACCATCAAGGATTCCTGAGTTTGGAAAAATAGAACTTACTTTATTGAAAAAGGATGTATTATTTGAAAAAGTACCAAAAAAATCAATTGTTTGGGAATCACATAATGATGAAGTAACTATACTACCTAAGGATTTTGAGTGTCTTGCTGAAAGTGAAAACTGTAAAATACAGGCAATAAAATATAATAAAAAACCGTTTTATGGATTACAGTTTCACCCTGAAGTAGAGCATACACAATACGGCGAGCAAATTTTTAAGAATTTTATTAAAATATGCAAAAAATGATTATTATTTCCATCTTCTAAAAAGAGAATGTTTTATGCTCAATTGATCAAGTATCTTACCAACAACAAAATCAACAAGTTCTTCAATCTTTTTTGGTTTATGATAAAAACCAGGCATTGCAGGTAGTATTGTTGCCCCTGCTTGTTTTGCAGAAAGCATGTTTTTAATCCCTGGTAAATCCAAAGGAGTTTCCCTTATAACAAGAATTAGTTTTCTTTCTTCTTTTAAACAACAAATACCAGCACGTGTAATTAATGTGTCAGAATAACCATTTGCAATAGCAGATAACGTTTTCATACTACATGGAACAATAACCATTGCATCAATTTTAAAAGAACCACTGGAAGGAGCTGAAAACAAATCAGAGTTTTTATAATAAAAACTGGCTTTCTTTTTTATTTTATCAAAAGTATAGTTTGTCTCATGTTTCATTATTTTTTTTGCATCATCTGAAACAATCAAATGAACCTCATTACCTGAATTAACAAGTTCTTCAAGTAATCTTATTCCGTAAATGCTACCTGATGCACCAGTAATTCCCAATAATATTTTCATAGTAATTTATTCCTCAATAGATTTTATTATTTTCACCAGGGCTTTTTTAAGATCATTTTCCTTTTCTAAAGTAGTACCTGTAACAATTATATCTGCACCTGCTTTTACTTTTTCTTTAGCTGTTTCAGCATCTTTTATTCCACCACCAACAATTAGTGGTATGTCTATGTTTTTTTTAACAGCATAGATCATTTCATTTGGTACAGGTGATGGCGCACCTGAGCCTGCCTCTAAATAAAAAAAATCCATACCAAGAAACTGCGCAGCAAGTGCATAACTAACAGCAGTATTAAGATCATCTTTTTTAATTAAATCAACTTCACCCATTCTACCTGCAGTCATACCAGGCTCAACAATAACATAACCCATTGAAATGGGTTCAATTCCTGTTAATTTTACAAAGGGTGCTCCTTTTACATGTTCCCTGATAACATAATCTAGATTACGTGAATTTAATAAGCTCATAAAAAAAACAGCATCTGCATACTTGCTTAGGAACTTAGCACCTGATGGAAACAAAATAACTGGTAATCTAGAACGTTTTTTTATTGCTTTAACTGTTTCATCAACTTGTTTTTGTGAAATAAGAGTTGAACCACCAACCATAATAGCAGTGCTTCCTGCGTCTTCTACGATTTTTGCTATAGCACCAGCTTCTTTGGGTTTTTGTTTATCTGGATCAAGTAGTGAAAAATGCAGTTTCTTTTTTTTACTCAATTGATAAATATTTTTAGCTATTGTCATTATTATCTGAAATTAAGTTTTGTTATATTAAATGTTTACTTTTTAAACCAAAACAAAGAATTATATGTTATTTGATAAAGGATAAATGGGGGTTAAAAAAATTTCAATTAAAACAATTATTAATCCTACTTTAGAAGAAGCATTAAATTTTATCATTAAATATCATAGATCAAAGGCTGACAAGACTTTTTTATTGATAATAGGAGATTGTATGGTTGATTACCATGGTAGAGCAAGATCTTTTTTGGATTGGGGTGAAAGAGTAATAATGGTTAAACAGGATGGCGCGGTTTTGGTTCACCAACCAACAATGAGGGTACCAATAAACTGGCAACCAGCTGGTAGTATTACAGATTTTAGTATTAAAAAAAATAATTTAATTTTGAATTCAAGAAATACATCACCTTCAGAAAAAATGAAAATTGTTTTTCGAAGCATCAGTTTAATTGCCGTTGATGTTTTGCATGATAATGCAAAATTAGTAATAACTGGGGTGGAAACCGATTTTGTTAACGAAATTATAGATAATCCTAGTATAATAGAAGAAGGACTACGTGTAAGTAAACAAGAAAAACATGTAAAATCTGGATTAATAGATCTTTTTTGTTATGATAAGAATCACACACCTGTTGTAATAGAAGTAAAGCGTAGTCTTGCAACAATTTCTGCTGTACAGCAACTACGAATGTATGTAAGTGACTTAAAAAAGGATGTACATGCAGCAAAGGTTAGAGGGATTTTATGCGCACCACGAATTCCTGACATGGTAAAAAAGTTGTTAACTGAGTATGGTTTGGAATGGAGAGAAATTGAAAGAAAAATTGTTTTACATGATGATTATCAAAAAACATTAAAGGAATATATGCAAAAACAATAGGCTTTTAAATAAATAAATGATATTAAAATTGGGGAGGTCTGGATTTAGTCTAATAAGGGGGCATTTTCCCATCCGATTCCGCTTTTTCCAGACCCCCTATATTTGGTTTTATTAAAAACCATAATATGAGTTTTCTTTGTTATTTTTTTTAATTTGACCTTGCCATTATAATTTCTAGTGAACTACCACTCAACAAGTTGGGTGGCTTCTGAGGTCTGATTGTTCGTTGCCCCAGTTACGGGCTGGTTCACTCACAGCCCCAGCAATACCTATGTAGGATGTTGCCCTCTTCAAGATATTTAATGCACCATTGTAGTCGGCATTGAAACTTATTCTATGGCAGTTGTCGCATCTGAACTGACCTTGTGTCGGTCGTTTCCCGTATTCGTTGCATCGGGAACATGTCTTTGATGTTTCGTGTTCCTGCATCTTTATCACTGGGATGCTGAGCCATTCTGCCTTGTATTCTATCATCTGGGACAGTTTAAGGT
>JBNVCE010000003.1:18477-39655 GCA_050410885.1 Thermoplasmatota archaeon
GTATGGCATGTTGCTGACGATGCGGTTCATCCTGCGACCCTTGGCATGGTTTCGTATTCCTTGGAGTTCTCCAAGGGCTATCGTTGCATTGTGCTCCTGTGCAAGGTCAACAATGCTTCATGAGATTTTGTGCAGGGTGTCGTTGACCTTGCGTTTCTCAGTGTCTTTGATGCGCCTGATGACACCTAGCAGTTTCTTCTCACCAAGTCGTTTCCTCAACCATGCATAGTGTCGTCTGATGCCTCGAACATCTCTGCCGTAGAACCGTGGTCTCTGATTGTCAAAACTGCCACAGACAGTTGCTATCACACGTTCTCCTAGGTCTACAGCAAGAATGTTCTTGGTGCGTATTGGTTCAATCTGTTTCTGTATGACGATATTGGCAAACCATCCCTTCCGCTTTCGTCTGATTTTACTCTCCAAAAACTCAGCATCGTCTGGTATCGACTGGTGTGGTCTGATGGCGACCCACAGACCACCCCTGCGACCTTTCGTTGGTATCTTGAGCCAATATTCTGCAATGGCGTTTGGCTTGTGTTGGACTTGTATGAGGTCATTCCTGATGCTTTAGGTTTGAAAAAATTTATTAAATCAAGTTAAAAATACAAAAAAAAAAGCATTCATAAAATAATATAAACAAGGTTTAATAACTAACTCATTACACCTGCATCAACAAAAGGTTTTGTTGCCCATGGAAAACGCAAGCATACAGCAAAACCAAGCCTAATCCAGATAACATCCCCACGAAGACCGAGGAATCTACTAGGACCAAGAGGCGAACCCCACCAATTATCACGAGCATCAAAGAATGTCAGCCTATCAAATCGGTTTCCCTCAGAATTATTATAGATGTTATTACCTTGAACCACACCCGTGGCAGCTATGCCAAACCACTTAGACAATTCTAAACCATAAAGAGCATGATTGTAAATGTTATTACTGCGTATGATTGTTTGATACCCACCTGAGCATTGAATACCAACACCCTGGTCAAAGATATCACAGTGTTCAATAGTATTATTTTTTATGACCTTCGTCCAAGAATCAAAAATATCAATGCCCTCACCATAATATGCAGGCATCCAATGCCCGTACAAAGTACAGTTACTAACAAGATTGTTGCAGCTATCCAAGATAGTCATTCCCACACCATTTTCATAAATAACACAATCCTCGACAACAGTGTCATCAATATTCCACAAATAAATACCAGAACCAGCAGTCGACATACCGGGGATAGGCACATGCCCATTGTCATAGACGACACAATCACTTATACGATTGTAACCACGATTGACATCATCCTTTATCTCGTACCAATACAAATAGATCATAAAAAGTTCTATACCACCCAAACTGTTTTTATAGATAGTACAGTTCTCTATAACATTATATTGAACCGGAAACTCCATCTCCCATAAACCTAATTCGATTCCAAACCCACTATTCAAGTAGCAGGATGAATTCTTAATTATGCAGTAAGACGCACCCCACAACCTAATGCCACAAGCTGCAATCTGCGTCATGGAACAACGCATCCTGTAAACCTCACAATCATTGATAATGATGTGATGAGAACGAAAAACATAAATACCAGTTGCAAACACACCATAATTATCATGACAAACACAGTTTTCAACATTAATAAATGATGATTGCCTGATGGCTATACCGTCATAGTTTTTGAAAGTCTCCACATTTTCAATCCTACCTGCTGTGACATTATAAAGATGTATAGCTATATAATCTTCACCAGAGAAGTTGCTGATAGTACAATTCCTTATGACAAAAGCAGCAGTCGTATTACTTATAAAAATCCCGGTTTTGACAGAACCATTACCAACAATAACCCAATTCTCAATAATAAACGGATCATTTTCTGTTCCACTACCACCTGTCACACCATTTTCAGCTGTAAAATTCTCATTCCCAACAATAATAATAGGATCATGATTACCACCAGCTTTTGAACCCCTACTACTTTGAAAAACAAATTCCTGAAAACCCGGGTTGTCCCAGCTGAATGATAGTTCACCACCATAGATATATTTCTTAGTTTGTATGTTATATTTTAACAATGATCTATGAAAAAAATAATACTCAGGAACATCATCCAAGAAATTCTCTAAGATGCAAGCATCAAAGTCAAGATGTCTTTCGTACCAAAAACTTCCCTCCAAACCTGTTTCAAAAAACAAACCTTCTTGAAACAACTCTCCTCTAATACTAATATTATTCATGATGCCCATCAAAATAAATGAAACTATGATTATAAACATAAAAATTTTATATAAACGTTTGAAAACCATAATTTTTCTCCAGTATGATATATATTTAACTTAATTGATAAACTTTTCCTTATAAAATTTAAAAAAAAAAGGTAAATAGAAGAAGAGAGCCACAATCATGCTTCTCCTAGCTGTTGACTTCAACAGACAAATTCAACTCTCATCTCCCCACGATCCGCAGCAAAGGAATAAATCGGCATCCCCTCTTCACACAGAGCTTGGGTGATGTCAACCTCAACAGTAGTAATACCAAGATATACCGATGAATCGACAGACAACGCCTCTGAAGTTGAGTTTAAATATGCACAATCTTCCTCCCAATAGTAATTAGTGGTTTCTAATGTCTCTTGTTCCTCAACATTTTCATCATAATGCAAATGATAATCCGTTACCAACTTTGGGCGAGGACGCCAATCCCATAAAGTTATACAAGCGAACATGTCGACAGTTTTTTCATTAGGATCAATTTGATCATCTACACTTGGAACCGCAGTAATACTTGCCAAAGCATGTGTCCATGTCTCACCATTAAACTCAAGGACACTATACTTGTCTAAAATTTTTCCCAAAGGGCGCGGAGGGAACGTTTCGGCACCCCAAAAAGTACCAGTGATTTTTATAGATCCTTCTAGTTCGGGAGATGCCACATCAATTTTACAGCCAACCGAAACTGTACCTGGCACAAAAGAATCCTTCTGTTTCCAAGTTTTTTCATTGCTTTCCGCTTGACGATATTCATTTATGGTCCATTGTATAGTATTCGGCCAAATATAATTACTAGTTTGCATGAAACAATACATTGTTCCCCAAAGCCAACATCCAATTGGATACCCTTGTCCTTGTAGCTCTTCATGATCGTTACCAACTTGAAAAAACGTCTGCTCATTTAACATGTCTGATTCAGTAGAAAAATGATGCTCCCACCCATCAATCCAGGAACAAACCGGCGGCAAATGATAATTAGCTTCATCAAGATACACCTCAAAATTCGGTTCAGACATGGGCATTTCAAAATCCACAGCAACAACAGAACGATCAGCAGCAGAACAGGTGAAATCCTTTGCCTCCTCAGTACCGTTTAACTGAATGAATGCTCCAAGAGAACAGAAAAGCGTTACATCATCCCATATCTGCATTTCATCCTCTGTAAACTTTATAAACACTGTTAATGACCCACTATTCGAATAATCATCATTATTTTCTATGGTAACATCATATATACAACTTCCAATTACCTGGCTGTCATTATCAATGTTATACACGTCAAAACCAAACACAACATAGTATTCTGGATGATCTATTGATTGAATATCTATGGACCAGTTGACAGTAATATTTCCAAAACCTTCCTCCCATGCAACCCATTCATTAAAAGCCCTAACATGTGTTATTGCAATATCATCAAACTCAGAAACAACACCTGACACATCAAGCTCGCTAAGCCACATTTCACCAATATAAGCATCACCATAATGAATAGTTGGATCAGATTTAACATTTTTCAAAAACACAATATTTGCACTAACCAGCATCAGCAATGCCACAATGACACTGCTCAAAACAATTATTTTTCTCATATTTTTTTTCCTCCCACAAAAATATTCAACATTTAAATCGCATTATAATATTAAAATGTTTCTTTTATTCATAATTAATTTAAAAAAAAAAATATTTTTTACATAAAAAATAACAAAAGTTTCATATATTATTAATATAAAATTGTTAAAAAACCTGTTTAACAAAAATAATAATCACAAAAAAGATTAATTTGATGAAGTTAAAAATTAAAAAAAAAATTAATGCTGAGAAATAATTTTTTTAATCAACTCTTCACTACAAGCAGCAACAACACTACTTCGCTCATCTAAGCTAAATTCCATGTCAAGATCCTCACCATAAATGTTTTTAACAAAACCACCAGCCTCCCTTAAAACAAGGGCAGAAGCAGCAATGTCAACAACACGAATATACTCCTTCCCTACAACATAAAAATCAAGTGCACCAATTGCAACCATACACATTTCAAGTGAAGCAGAACCAAGAGACCGCACCTTATTTTTTTTAGCAAGTGAAATAGTAACCTTATCAAAATTAATACCAAGGGCAAGGGATGAAAGAGGTTCTTTATGAGGAACTTCAGGAACACCTATTCTTTTTTTATTAAAAAAAGCACCATAGCCTTTTTCAGCAGTGAATATATCACCTGTTGGTATGTTTTTAACAATACCATACTCAACATCACTTATTTTTGACTTACCAATTGCAAGTGAAACAGCATAAAAAGGAATACCCCTGTAAGCATTTCTTGTCCCATCAATTGGATCTAAAACAAAAGTATAATCACCATTACGGTTGATAAAACCAGCTTCCTCACTTAACAAATTAACCTTTATTTTAGATTTATTAATAATATCAATTGCAACATCCTCAGCAAGTTTGTCAATAAATTTTGTAACATCACCACCAGCACCAATACTGATACTACTTTCGAATTTATAAAAATCATTCAAGCTTGCTTTTTTTACTTTTCTACTGATACCATCAACGATTTTATGTGCCAGGACTTTTAATTCTTCATTCATAAACTCCGTCCTTTATTTTTTTACATTATGCATACCAAGTATTGCAAAAATGCTCATAATTATTGCTAGAATGATTATTCCAAGAATGATAATAATTATATCAATTCCTGTTAAGGTTAAAAAAGTCATAATTGCAGCTGCTGCAACAATACCAAGAAAAATAGTGATAAATGATTTTATAAAATTTAAACCAAACAAATAAGCAATAAGTGAACCAGTCCAGGCACCTGTAAAAGGAACGGGAATTGCTACAAAAAGTAAAAGCCCGGCAAATTCATAATTTTGAATTTTTGCATTTGCTCTACGCCTGGTATAAGCAAAAAGTCTGTCCATCAAGTCTGACCAAAAATTAAACTTTCTTAAGAATTTTTCAATGTATTTGAAAAACAATAGAATAAATGGAACAGGTAATGTATTGCCGGCAACTGCTAGAACAAAAGCATGCCACCAAGGCCATTCCATTATCTTTATTGCAACAGGTATAACATAACGGGCTTCAAGCCATGGGATCATTGACATGAAAAAAATTTCAAACCACTGAGGCAATGCATCAATCATGATTCAATCCACCAACAAACTTTCCAAATCCTTGACTAACCTGGATTTCATTATCCTCTATAACATTTTCTCCTCTGATAAAAACATGTGTTGGGAAAATTGCATTCCAATCCTCAAATGCTGACCACCTGCTTTTTGAATGGAGATTCTCAGATTTAATTTTGGTTACTTTTTTAGTATCAACAATAATTAAGTCTGCGTCATTACCGATTTTAATACTACCCTTAGCAATACCATGTAGTTGAGCCGGTTTTTCACAAATTAATGAAATAACCCTAGAATAAGAAACAAAATCTTTTTTTGCTAAAAACAAAAACAAAGGAAACATTGTTTCAACACCGGGCATACCAGATGGAGCGTCGTTAAAAAAAACATCTTTTTCTTCAATTGTATGAGGTGCATGATCAGATTCCAAAATATCAACAACGCCATTTTTCACAGCATTAAACAAGGCTTCTTTATCAAAAATTGTTCTAATAGGCGGATTAACCTTGAAAAAAGTTTTTAAAAAATTATTTTTATCAGCACAAAGTAAGACATGATGCGGAGTAACACCACAAGTAATATTTTTTTGTCTTTTCTTCAAAACTTCAAGTCCTTCAATAGAAGAAACATGACAGATATGGGTTTTTGAATTAATTTTATGCGATTCATTAAGAATATCTTTTATTGATTTAACCTCACAAATTGATGGCCTGGATTTCAAATGATCAAATAGATTATTCTCAACTTTTTTATTTTTTAAAAGCAGCTTTTCATCCTCAGCATGAAACAAAACAGGCTTATTTGTTTGTTTGATTTTTTCTAAAGCATCTTTTAAATTTTTTTTTATCAAATAAAAGAGAATTTGTTGAGCTACCAAGGTATATTTTAAAACCACTGCATTTATTTGATAAAGACTCAATTTCATCAATATTACTGTTTGTAATTCCAAAGTACAAACCAAAATCAACAAATGATTTTTTACTTGCTAGTTTTATTTTTTCAGAAACTTCTTTTATTGTGGTTGTTTGCGGAATTGTATTAGGCATATCAAAAACACAAGAAACACCGCCAAAAGCAGCAGACATTGAACCAGAAGAAAAATCCTCTTTTTTAGTCATACCAGGCTCACGAAAATGAACATGTACATCAATTCCTGCAGGAAGAACTAGATTATTACCAAAATCAAATTTTTTATCTGTTTTTAAAATTTTTTTTATTTCAACTATTTTACCATCTTTAACCCCAATACAACAGTTTTGGAAACAATCATTAACGTAAGCTTTTCCTTCAATTACAAGATCCATTTAGTTTTTTCTCCTTTATCTCTCCCCTTGGTTTAATCTCAGTGAAAATCTGACCACTAAATTTTGAAATCTTTGTAGATTTATCAAACCATGCATCAGGTAAAAGACCTGCTTTTATACAGGTTTGAGAAAGAAACTCTTGTTTATCCCAATCCTGCTCAACTGGAACCTGAGGCAAAAGCAAACCTTTAAAAAAACCCTGCTCGACAATCAAACCATCCCTGCCAATAACAATTTCTTTAAGATAATCCTGTGGTTTATTTACTTTAATCAATTCAGGTTTTGTTAAAATCGTAACTTCTATTATGATATGGTCAAGTTCATTTTTATTTAGTGGTGGAAACCTTGGATCTTGGGTTGACGACTGAGCAGCCTGCAAAATTGCTTGTTTCAAAGGCATAATTGGTAAAGGAATCCCAATGCAACCACGTAAATCATGCTCAGGATAAGTATGAATAGTAACAAAAGCACCATGTTTTTCATTAAAAACACTAGGTAAATCTACTAAAACATTTTTACTTTTTTTTACAAAATTTTCAACAACACTTCTTGCAAAAACAACAGCTTTTTTACCTTCTTCTAAACTCAGCATAATAAAAGTATTTGAAAACTGATTAAATAAAATTTGGTTAATTTAAAAAATTAACCATTTTATTCAATAACTTCTCTTGCCAGGATAATGTTATATTCAAAGTGGTCCTCAAGTAATATTTCAACATTTGACGCACTGAAACTGTATGTGTAATTAACATCATCCTCAGTTACAGTTTGATTAACAATTATGTTATAAATACCAGGAGTAATTTCAACCTTGTACAAACCATTAGAATCAGATGTTGTTTTTTGTCTAACAGCGGTATTGTTTTCAGAGCCATCTGGTTCAAAAGTTATACTAATATTAGCAATGTTTTTACCTTCATACAATGTTTTTCCAGTAACTGTTGTTGATTTTTTTTCCAGTGAAACATCATAAGTGGCAGTACCTTGACCTTTTGACAGATTAAGCTTACCAGTAAATGAATAAACAAGAGTATATCCATCTTTTTTACTAACTGAAACATTATAAGAACCAGGTGAAAGTTCAACTAAAAAAGAACCGTTATCTTTTGAAACAGTGGTGTTATACTCAGCCATGTTTAAATCAATTGACTCATCAGGTTCAAAATTAATTGTGATACCATCAATAGGTTTTCCCTGATATTTTGTATAACCGCTAACTTTAACTGGGATTAAATCAATTGCAATATCTTGGGTTATTGTCTTGTTTTCAACAGGATAAACACTGGATTCATATTCATAATCAGGTAATTTAACAGCCCTAAGTATATACACATTTAGATCTTTTCCATTAATCTTACCAGGGAAAAGATTAACAAATGAATAATTACCATTAGAATCAGTAACAGTCTTGTTTACAAATTTCTCATCACCTTTTAAATGATCATAATGATAAATTTTTACCTCTGCATTTATTATTTCTTCCCCAGGATCATATTTGTCATTTAGGTTTTCATCAAAAAATACTTTTCCTTGAATATTTCCAGGTTTAGGTTTTTTAATATCAAAACTATTATTTCCCTCATGCAATTCTAAATCAACAATATCTAGCAAATAATTGTTTTGATCATAAAACTGTAATCTATAAAGCCCGGGGAGAAGATCTGAGATGAAATAAAATCCATTTTCTTCATTTGTAACATTCACAGTTTTCCCTGTATCCTCTATTGATTGTTGTATCTGCCCTGTATTTGGATCTGTTTCGGTTTTAACACTTAATATTTCAGTGGCAATAATATTAATATTACCAACAGGTTGATCAACTGAAATATTAAAAATTCCATCATGATCCATGTCATCAAAAACGTAACCTGAAATATTTGCCGGTTGAATATTAATTTTTAACATTCTTTCATAATTATCTGATCTGCGCATAGCATCATCATCAGTAATAGGAGCAGACTCAGATCCTATTTCCCCATTAAAAGTGAAATTTTTTATTATAGTTACTGCATCACCAAGAATCCTTCTAATTTGAAGATGGGCTCCTGCTCCAGCCAATAGATTAAACATGGTTTTAGAAGAATTTACATTATCTTTATCATGATCAATTGGGATTTCAAAATCTGGTCGATAAGTAAGATTTTTTTGAACAACAACCTCAGCATCAATTGGATTTCCTTTGAAATAAACTGAGCCGTTTACATAGGCGCATTCATAATATTTTGCAATAACAACAGCAGCTTTTCCAGTGTTATAATATTGTAGTTCTGGATTAGAAAAATCAGAAATATACTCAGCATAAAAATGTTTCAAATCAATGCATGGTAATTGATAATCATACTCTTTTTTGTTACCTGATGTACCCAGAGAAGGACCTATATAAGTTTTATAAAACATTGTCTCAAAATAAGGATCTTTAAAATATTGAGTTGTACCTGTTATTACCTTGTTTACTCTTTCTTGATGAGTCCAACCCATAACCTCTTTTGCATCCCATGTTTGGTCAACACCAATTTTTTCACCAGTTGTTATATCCACTATGTACCCAGTGTATTTTAAATCAATAAAATCATCACCAATACCATTAACCAAAAGCAGGCTTTTATCAGCTAAAAATCCAAATATGTTGAAAATCTGTTTATCATAACCTTCCACACCATAGTAACGGATACTCCAACCAGTAACATCCTGAAGATCATGATAAAGCCATGTTATTTGATCAGATGTTAAATTAGTTGTTAAAAGTTTTACAATGTCATGATAAGCTGCATTAATTGGATATCGCTGACCAACAGTAAATTCTTTACTAGTTATTTCATCATACTCAGCTCCAATAGGTTTACCATAGGAAGGAGAAGAAAAACCATCCATCCACTTACTAATGTTTTCAGTATTGTTTTCATCTAAATATTTTTTAAGAACCTGGAGAACATCATCTGAAAGAGCACCTTTATTTTTGATTCGATGACCTTCTAACAATCGGACTATTAAAACTGAAACAGCTTCTTCTTCACTTGTTGCTGTATGTAAATTAGCAGCTGGAGGAATACCATCTTGGAAGTTATCTGCAACTGTTGGATGACCACCTAATGCCACTTCATAAAATCCATAATCCCACCATGAAATAAAAGCAGGTCTATTAATGTCAATAATGTCATTATCTTTGGCACTAAGCCAAGAAAAAGCATGCGTCCAATATTTTTCTTTAACAATTCCTACACCATATACCCCACGATGATCAGCACCAAACATCTCCTGTTTAGTAGTAGTCCAGTTACCAGGTGTTTCTTCATAAACATTGTATGGTACAACTGCATCAAAAGCAACAAAGGAATTAGGCAATATAATAATAAAAACAATCAAAATAATACCAATTACATGCAAGAATTTCATACCTTTTCTAATACCATGAAAACCGCCACCAGCTGCTTTAATGTTTCTTATCATCTGCTTATAATTCAATCGATCGACAAATAACCATAAAATCCAACCAGCAAGTAAAGCAATCACAGGAACCATATCATTAATAAAACGACCTGCGATAGAGGCAAGCCATAAATTTATTAAAAATAAAATAATTATAAATAAATAATCCCGACGTTTTATGTTCTTGTAATAAAAATAACAAAGAAGAACAAAACCAACCCAGCCAATCCAATAAAGTGCAGGACCATAAGACATCACGGTTTGGCTGATACTGTAAGTATTGGCCTCAGCAATAGTCATTGAAACTTTATCCCCGTAAATACCTGTACCAAAAATAATATCTCTAATCCTTTTAATTGGAGATAAAAAATTAACAGAATGAATAATACTTTCTCCAAAATAAATAAAAATCAGGCTAATAATACCAATTGAAAAAATTGTAGGCAATGATATAGTCCAAGGTATTTTTTTAACGCCAATAAAGTAATAAATTGCCCCAAAAATAGCAACAACTAAACAAATATAAAAGTTAAGAGATAAAGGTTCAAATCCATTTAGGGTTAAAGACACAACTGGAAGAGAAACTAAATAACCTGTAAATAAAAGAACCGCACTTGTTCTAAAAACTTTAAATTCAATTTTGTTTGTAAAAATATCAACAAACATCTGCACAATTGTATATATAGCAATCACAACATACAGATATTGAGCTTCGACCCAAACCAAGGTTAAACCAGCAAGAGAAATTCCGCCCAGTATAGAATATAGTAGAGATTTTGTTGAGTTTTCTTCTTTAATACTTTTTATTAAAAACAAGAATGCAATAAAAAACAATAAAAGGTTTAAAGAATCATGGTCAAAAAGACTATATGCAGAACCATGACCTGAACTAAGATGAGCTGGTATTAATGCAATAAACATTGCTGCAATCAGTCCAACTTTTTTATTAAAAAGTTCTTTTCCAATAAAGTAAATAACAAATACTATAAGTGCACCAAAAAGTGCAGCGATAAACTGCATAGAATAACCAATGGCATCAACCTCATCCATAAAAGGTACAAGAAATCTACTGAAACCCAAAGCCATCATGTTTAATAAAGGAGCTCTTCTACCTGTTGCTCCAATAGGATAGTTTAACAAGGGATCTTGTTCATAATAATATGGATATTTACCAGTTTTATAAGTTTCCTCAACAAGCCTCATGTTATAGTAAGGATCAGGACCTGATAAGTAAAACTTGTTAAAACCTTCACTCTCAGGATTAATTGCAACTTCACTAGTTAAATTATAATAAGTGTTAAAGAACAAAACCAAAAAAAATATTCCTATTAGAATGATTGCAACCCACCAGTTTTTATTGGTTCTAAATGGTTTTCTTTCCAATATTGGTTTTGTGTAATGTGAAAAAATTTGTGAATCTTGCAAATCAGTAAATTCTCTTCTTTGTGATCTTTTTCTCATATATACCCCATTATAGTAATCAAACCGTAAATTAATAGCATTATTTATAATTATCTTATATTATTTTTTTTAAAACAGGGAGTAAACATGGCGAAACTCTTACTTTGCTAAAATCACTGTATATGGTATCGGTTGATATTATTTCATCACAACCAGCAGCATTTAACTTTTTCACAGCATCTCCTGCAAAAAGACCGTGGGTACAAGCAACCAATACTTTTTTTGCACCATGTTTTTTAAGTTCTTGTATAGATACAGCCATTGTACCTCCTGTTGAAATAATATCATCAATTATAACAACATTTTTATCTTGTGCATTTAATTTTTTTGGTTTTATTTCAACTGTTGTTCCATCTATTCTTGTTTTCTCCATGTAATCATAATCGCAACCAATGATTTTAGATGCTGATTTTGCTCTTTCAAGTGCTCCTTTATCTGGTGCCAAGATTGAATCAATATTTTTTTCTTTTAAAAATTTAGCAATTTCAGGTACAGCAGAGCAACTAAAAGCATTTGTTGAAAAAAAATTAAGAATATGCTCCTTATGAGGATCAATTGTAACAACAAAATCAGTGTTAATACTAATTAGACTAGCAAGAGCCTTTGCACTTATTGATTCACCGGTTTTAAATTTAGTATCCTGCCTTGCATAACCAAAATATGGGATAACAACTGAAATTTTTTTTACATTAGATTCTTTAGCAGCATTTTGTAATAAAAAAAGCTCAACAATGTTGTAATCAGGGTAAGTAGTCTGAACTATTATTACATGCTCTCCTGCTACATCATCTACTATGCGAACATACAATTCATTATCTGGAAAACGTTTTGAAATAGTATTTGCTAAAGGTATTTTTAGAGCTTTAGACAAATCTTCTGCAACTGTTTTAGATGCTGTTCCACTTATTATGTACATTATTTTAACAAATTGGAAATTACAAACGAGTTTTTAGCAATTTCGTAAATTTTAGTAAGAAAGTATTTAAAATAAAAATTATTTAGTTATTTTTGGATGTGGGTGTAATGCGTTTAAAAAAATTTTCAACAATAATCTTCATATCTGCCATTGTTTTTTCTACGTTTTTTGTTAATAAGCCAATTAATGCAGAAAGCACAATTAATAATCTTATTTATGCAACTTTTAACATAGAATTATTAAGTGCAACAAATTTTACAGTGAATGTAGAAATAATAGTTAATAAAATAACATTATCTGGTAATGAGGGCACATACACCGGTTCAGAAATTGAAACAATATCAAAAACAGATCAATTAATACTAGGTGCAATTGCATATGAACTACAAATATTAACAAAAAATACCTTGACACAAAGTTTTGCGAAAAACAATGTTAAATCTTTAAAGGCTATTCCGACTTATGAAAAAGGTAAATTTTTTAACGGTTTTAGTGTAGATTTAACACCTTCATATTTCAACATGCATGAATCAATAGACATTTACAGCATTGTTAACGGTGTTTTGGATATGAGCGCATTTGTAAACTATTCGTTTAATCTAAAAGCAGAGCCTGGTTGGAACAACAAATATGTTTTTAATCTGGGAAATACTTTTACTTTTGTTAGAACAACTGGATCTGTTTCTGGAACTAAAATTGGTTGGGATGTATGGAATTCTGATGGTACTAATCCTTTTGTAAATGCTGAAATTCAATTAAAAAAAATAAATACAACCACTTCTAAATTAAATTCTGAGGACATATTTTTAGAATTTATTTTAAACTGTAAAAATCCTGAAACAACTGTTTTAATAAGCAATGTTTTACTCAGAAGTATAGATATAAGACCATATCAGGTTAAACCTGATTTTATTTCTAATTTATATTTTATGCCAGCTGATGGAGTCCGACTATTTATAGATAATAATCTTTTAAGTTGGGATTTAATTTATGATAAAACTGTTAAATCAATACAACAAAAAATAAAATCAACAATTGAAGAATCATCTTTTAACCAAAGCCTTGATTTAATTTTTATTTGGGATAATAAAACAACAATAGACTGTGTAGAACCTTATAATGTACAGAAAATGGATGATAAACCAAATATTAAAGCAATCTTAACAGATAACAGTGTTAATTTAAAATTTTTTAATATTTCCAGCAGAGCACTTTTTGGTTTAATTAATTCTGGCGCGGAAGCAAATGTTTCAAAAGAAGATATTAATTTTGGTGAAAACTTAAATACAATAAGTTATAATCATAATGTAACCATTTTTTTACCAAATAATATATTTTTAGACAATAAAAACATTTACACTTGGGATTATAACAATACTATTTCTGGTAAATTTAAATCAAGCAATGCAACTAGTTATCAACATGAAGATAAAAATACTGTTATAGAAATTGACATTAAATCCTCTGATCTGAATCTACTTAGTTTGATAGGCGCAAAAACAGAATTGACTTTCAGCTTGAACATAAATGCAGAAAAAGAATATTTTGTAACAATTTTACCAAAAGAATTTACTCTTCCTAAAAAAATGTCTTTAAAATACTTAAATTCAGATGCTTTTAGATTATGCGTTGAGGAAAAAGTATTTAATGAAAGCAGTGTAAACAATTTTTTAGAAAATGAAAAAAATAATTTTGAAACATTATTTAAAGGGGTTTTACCAGGTATAGAAGTTAATTCTGTTATAAAAAAAGATGTTTTTGAAAAATCTCTTGCATGGGATAAGGATATATCTAAAATGGAGGAAAAAAATCCTATTATAACATCTATTTACGGTTATTGTTCTTATCCAATTTCTTTTAATTTTTCTGTTATTTTGCCAAGCTTTGACATCCCAATTAAAATTTTTAATTTCACAGGATTACAAGATGAAAACATAACCTATAAAATTATATTCCCCAATGGTGTATCAGTAGATGTTGCTGATCCTTTAAATAAAACACAAAAAAAACAGTTAAGTAATGGAAGACAATATATTGAGATATCTTTCAGTGGATTGGAAACTAACACCACCTATGAAGTTTTATGTAAGATGAATCCTTCTTTATTGTTTATAATCGGGATTTTAACACCATGCATTGTTGGCTTGATTATAACAATAGTTTTGATTGTTTTAATATTCATTGTTAGAAAGAAAAGAGGGTTTAAAAGAAAAACGCCCAAAGTTAGAAAAGAAGAGGTAACTGGTTATGAGGATGAGGAATATTATGTACCCCCTCCCCCTAATTCTAGATAAAAAAATTTTTGTTAAAAAATTATTTTTCCTTAATAATACTTGGAATTAATCTAATTAATGTAGGAGATTTCTTCAATAAAGGAGTTACTAGTTTTGAAGGATAATCAATATCGCCGTACTTGGAAATAATCTCAGAGATTTTTGGATTTTTAAATTTTTTTATGTACTTATCCATCTGATTATCTGTTAAATTTTTGAATATTCTTCTAAATTTCATACCAAGAAATAATTCTTTACCTATGTCTGCATACCATAATTTTTGATATTTTTTAAGAAAAAAAGAAGAAAAAATTTTTTTCTCCAAAGCTTCAATTGCTACTTTTGAGCAATGATTTGCAGAAAGTAAACCTGTGTATATTCCACCACCTGAGGTTGGTTTTACTTGTGCTGCTGCATCACCAACAACAAGTACGTTTGAGGTATATGTTTTTTTTAATAAACCTAATGGAATAATTCCTCCAATATATTTTACAATTTTAATATCTTTTAACAATTGTTTTGAGTTTTTATTTTTTAAAAAATTTTGAAAATAAAATTTTGGTGATTCTTTAATATTTTGACTTATACATAATCCAATCCTTGCTTTTGTTCCATTTTTATTTGTTGGAATTATCCACGCAAAAAAACCTGGTGCTATTTTTTCCCCAACAAAAATTTCTACAAAATCTGGATTCAAATTTGTATTTGTTATCTCAGCACCGATTCCCCTTAAAAACTCAATAGGCTCATATAAAAGAAATCTATCTCTAATTTTTGAATACGGTCCATCAGCACCAATTACAAGTTTTGTTTTAACCTCATGTTTTTTTGATGTTGTTATTTCAATATATTGCCCATTTCTTTGGGCCGATAAAACATTACTTTCTAAATGTACTTCAGCGCCTTTTTTTTTTGATTTTTTTATTATTTCATTGTCAAATTTTGTTCTATCTATTGCATATGCATGTACTTTATTTCCACCTATTGTTAAAACATCACCAGAAGGTGAATGGATATTTGCACCTTTCAAAGTGTTTTGTATAACTTTTTCTTTTTGAATATCAAGAAAATCAAATACTCTGGGGCTAACTAGTCCTGCACAGTTAACCGGTATTCCTATTTTTTTGTTTTTTTCAAATACAATTACTTTATAATTTTTTTCAGCAATCTGCCGGGCAACATAACCTCCAATTGGACCAGCACCAACAACTACAGCATCATACTCAAGCATATTTTAATACAGGTATAATTCACAAGATTTATAATAGAATCGTAGATACTCTGGAGATACAACAATAAATGCTAGAGGTTCTAATATGTTTCAAGAAACTATTTGTACTATGTTTATTTTTTCTAGAAATAAACGTAAAAAAGAAATAGAACTGGATAAAATGGAATCTTATAAAAATGATCTATTATGCAGGTTTGTGCTTGATGGGGCAGGCAGAAAAATTGGGGAAAGTGTAGCATTAGATGATGATATACTTATTATAAAATCTGGAAATAAATATCTTGGAGTGCCACTTGTACATATTGAGGATGCTGGAAAAACACTTCTTGTAAAAGGGTTAGTTGAACAAGATAAAGCTGAGCTTATGGGAGAAAAATGGCGACGTGAGTCTTTCAAAGATTTAAATTATAAAGAGGAAGAAAAGGATGGAGTTTGAATACAAAATGGTGATTGTCACTAGAACAGATTTGAAACTTTCACCAGGTAAACTAGCTGCACAGGTTGCTCATGCTGCTGTTGCTTGTGCCTTGGAAACTAAAAAACTTAATTCTAAATGGTTTAACAGATGGCAAAGTCAAGGTGCAAAAAAAGCAATTGTTAAGGTTGAATGTGAAAAAGATTTTTATCCTCTTGAAGAAAAAGCTAAAAAACTTAATATTTTTGCCTATATTGTTGAAGATGCGGGTCATACTGAAATACCAGCTGGAACAAAAACAGTTTTGGGACTTGGGCCTGCACCAGAGAATATTATTGATCAGGTAACCGGGGATTTACCTTTGCTTTAATTGATTTTAAATAGTTTAAAAGTTTATTAAAACGTAAAAGATTCATTTTTTTATAATGAAACAACAAATCAGGTTATTAGGTGTTGATGATTCCCCTTTTTCTTTTACTGATAAATATGTTACTATTGTTGGTGCTATAATGCGTGGAGGAGAGTATCTGGAATGTGTTTTAAGTAGGCAAATCTCAGTTGATGGGGACGATGCAACATTTGCATGTATTGATATGATAAAAAAAACAAAACATAGAAAACAATTAAAAGCAACACTTTTAGACGGGGTAACCTTTGGCGGTTTTAATGTTGTTGATGTTCAAGAAGTGTTTAATTCAACTGGTCTTCCTTTGATAACTGTTACAAGAGACAAACCAGATTTTAATAAAATAAAAAAAGCCCTGAAAAATAATTTTTCAGATTGGGAAAATCGTTTAAATCTTATAAAAAAAGGAAGATTGTATATTGTTAAAACAAGATACAACCCAATATTTGTTAAATGTACTGGTATTAACATAGAAGATGCAAAAGAAATAATAAAGCTTTCAACAATACGAGGTGTCGTACCCGAGCCAATTCGTGTTGCTCATCTTATTGCTTCTGGGATTGCTAGAGGTGAATCATATGGAAAAGCCTAAAGCCTTAGTTGATAAAACAAAATGTTTAGCATGCGGTGGTTGTATTTCTGTTTGCCCACAGGATGCACTTTCAATGTTTGCAGGCAAAGCTTTCGTAACATCCAGTAAATGTATAGGTTGCGCAATTTGTATTAAAATCTGCCCGATTGGAGCAATTGATGAGGAGGTATAATGATGGAATACGATGTTGTTGTGGTTGGAAGTGGACCGGCGGGAAGCACAACAGCGCGTTTTGCAGCGGAAACGGGCGTAAAGGTTTTAATTGTCGAAAGACGAGCAGAAGTAGGTGTACCTGTTTTATGCGGTGAAGGGATAAGCCAAAAAATCGACAAATGGAATATCCTTGAAGGAAATAGATGGGTTGCAAACAAAGTAGATGGTGCAAGGATTTTTTCTCCTGATAAAACCATGGTAAAAATAGATGCTGAAATGGCAGGAAATGAAACTGGATATGTTATTTACAGGGATATTTTTGATCAGGAGCTTGCTAGATCTGCTGTTAAAGCTGGTGCAAAAATAATGCTTAAAACGGAGGCTGTGGGACTATTGAAAGAAAAAGGTAAAATAACTGGTGTAAAGGTTAAACAATTTAATGATAATTTTGAAGTTAAAGCAGATATTGTTGTTGGTGCTGACGGGGTTGAATCCAAAGTTGGAAAATGGGCCGGTATAAACACAACACTAAAACCATATGATCTGGAATCTTGTGCACAATACACCTTGACAAATGTTGATTGCAATGAAAATTTCTGTGATTTTTATCTTGGAAACAAAATTGCACCCGGCGGATATGTTTGGGTTTTTCCAAAATCAAAAGATGTGGCTAATGTTGGAATAGGTGTTTTGGGCAGTTTAAGTGAAAAAGGTATGGCTTTGAAACTACTTGATCAATTTATAGCAAGTTATCCTGAGCTTAAAAAAGGTGAACCTGTTCGGTTAATTGCTGGTGCAGCCCCTGTTGCTGAGCCTGTTGAAACAGTTAAAGACAATCTTATTTTAGTAGGTGATGCGGCACGACATGTTGATCCAATAACAGGAGGCGGGCTTACAACAGCACTGGAAGGCGGTAAAATAGCTGGTAAAGTAATTGGCAGTGCTGTTAAAAAACAGAGATTTGACAAAGAAACATTATCTGAATACGAAATCCGTTGGAAAAAAGCCTTTGGAAAGAAGTTGCATAGAAATTATGTTGTTAAAGAACTGATGCTTGATTTTGATGATAAAACCTTAAACAAGCTTGCTGATTCTGTAAAAGATTATAATTTCAAGGAATTCAGCACTATTAGTCTAGTTAAAGCACTTGTATTTAAACATCCAACTTTATTAAAAAAATTAGCACCTTTAATTAAGCTTGTATAATAAAATGGAAAGGAATAATTATGAAATGGGGACTGGCTTGTAAACCAAAAGTAAAAAAAGCTTCAGCTGTTGCAAAAGATGTTTATAAATTTTTAATAAAAAACGATGATGTCTTTGTTGAAGAATGCCTTGCAAAAGAATTAGGAGTTAAAGGTTATACACTAAATGAAATAAACAAAGAAGCTGACATGGTTGTTACAGTTGGTGGGGACGGAACTATTTTAAGAACCTTGCAATCAGTTGAAAAACCTATTTTTGCTATAAACTCTGGGGGCATGGGCTTTTTATCAGAGGTTGAATCAAAATATGCAATAGAAGGATTAAAAAAAATACTAAATGGAAAATACAATGTTGAAGAAAGATCAAAATTAAAAATAATGTTTGATGATAAAAGACTCCCTGATGCTGCAAATGAGGTAACTGTTCAAACCGCAAAGATTGCTAAGATTTTATACCTTCAACTATTTGTAGAAAATGAGTTACTTGAAACATTGGGTGCAGATGGAGTGATTGTTGCAACACCCACTGGTTCAACAAGTTATGCATTAAGTGTTGGCGGACCGATTATGGATCCATCTGTTGATGCAATGGTTATAGCCCCCCTTGCCCCTTTTAAACTTTCAGCGCGTCCATGGATTATACCACTGGATAAAAAAATAGGAATAAAACTAATGCCGAAAAGCAAGGAAACAAGATTGGTAATAGATGGTTATCATACAGAGGATGTAAGTACTAAAAATAAAATAATTGTAACAGGCTCTGAGAAAAAAGCAAGGTTTGTTAGATTTGGTGAATCATTTTACCATATGGTTAGATCAAAACTGGTGCGATAAAAAACATGGGGCTTTTTAAAAAAAGTAAAAAAGAGAAAATTTTTCTAGTTGAAAAAAAATGGAAAATCACACGTAAATGTTTAAACCTGATCTTAGAAGTTTCAAAATCTAACTATCCAAAAGAGTTTGGCGGTCTTCTACGTGTTGATAACAGTTTAAAAGATACAATAAGTGAAATAGTGATTTTACCTGGAACAGTATCAGGTGATTCCCATGCAATATTTCAACTACATATGCTTCCCATTGATTACAGCATAGTTGGTACTGTGCATAGTCATCCTTCTTTTTCTTTTAATCCCTCAGATGCTGATCTACATTTGTTTGAAAAATTTGGTAGAGTGCATATAATAGTTGCAAACCCTTTTAACGAATTTTCTTGGAAAGCTTATGATTTTAAAGGTAAGGAAATCCAATTAAATATTATCTAAAATAAATTTTAATAAAAACTGGAATTATTGTTAAATAAATATGTATCCCTTTGCTGAGGAGAAAAAGATACAGAAATAATATATGATTAATCGTATCATGGAAATAAAGAATAGATAAACAAAGATATTTATGTAAAACGGCTGTGAAAACAGCGATGGTTTTATTATGGATTACTTGAGAAAAAAACTGGAAATATCAAAGAACTGTCTACAAAAGTATCTTGATTTTCTTTTATTCCTATTAAATGAAAAAATCAATGGTTTATGAACATTCTAACCGACAATTTATGTACATGAGTCTATTTTACAATAAAAACAATAATCTACTCAGAAATGGAAAACGTTCTAAAAACCTTAGGAATAACGTGTTGGTTGCTATTTTATTTTTAGGCATAGTAACCGCAAGAGTTCCCCAATCACTTTCTGCGTTATAGGGATCCTTTGCTTTACATTTGATTGTATAAGTTCCTTTTTCATACCAAAAATGACTCTGTGTAACCTCCTCATAAGAACTATACGGGCCTATCCAGCCAGTGTTTCTACCATCACCCCAATCAACATAGTACCATAATACATCAGTTCCATCTGGATCAATTGTTTTAAACTTATAATCATAAGAAATGCCATATACTCCCTTTATTGGACCGTTTATCATTGGCTTAACTGGTGGACTATTAGTCTCTTGTATCCATGCAAAAGTGGTATCACTAGAAGTGTTACTAGTATTATCTGTCACTGTTAATATTACTGTATAGTTTCCAGGATTTATGTAAACATGTACAGGGTTTTGCTCATCAGAATAAGTATTGTCCCCGAAACTCCAATTCCAGTTGGTAAAAGGTGAATAACCCCCGCTTGCAGAACCTTTGAATTGCACAGGTTGATTAATTAATCCATAATATGGTCCATCCGCATCTGCTTCTAATGGTCCTATGCCAAAAGCATGAAGATAACCGCGTGCGTAACCACTTATCATCCAAGCTGAACCAACATATATTCTTCCTTCCTGATCGATAGCAGGAGCAGAATCAACATAATGATTAGCAATAGGTTTCCTCCATTTTAAAGTACCATCAGGATTAACAGCAAATAAACAAGTACCTGCTCCAAAATAAATAGTA
>JBNVCE010000040.1:0-12158 GCA_050410885.1 Thermoplasmatota archaeon
CACGTAAGATTAAAAGCGGTAAATCCAAATTACAAACTGCAAAAGAGCTTAATCTTCATAAGACAACTGTATATGAGATAGCAAAAGATCTACCTAGTGCACCTTGTGGATGGCCAGGAATTAGGGGAAAAACACTTGATATGCTCCAGGAAATAGTGAGCAAGGGATACATTATACCACATGGAAATGTTCAGCAACGATATAGGATATTGAAGAAATATTTTCCAACGATTTGCAGGATCACGATTTATTGCAGGCCTATCTTTTTCTTAAAAGGAATGGAAGATGTGGCAGTACAGGCATTTTTGGAGAAGGTGAATAAAAAGATTATTAGTTATCAGGAGTTAAAACAAGTTACAAGGATTTTTGGTGTTAATCTGAGCAAAAAGGAAAAAAATGCTTTCCTTCTCAAAAAACAAGGCGAAAAGGGAGTTAAAAATAGTGGGGTTCTAAAAGAGGGTTCTCTCCTTAAGAATGATGATTCTTTCTCATTTTTTTATATTCGGAACTACTGTTATTTTTTTACTAAAAATTTTATATAAATTGCTCCTCCTATTGTATAACCTATAACAGATATGAAAAGTAGAATAGGTGCTAAACCAAAATAACCTTTGTCTAAAAAAAGTGTTAAAATAATTAATAAAGCTGCAATAGAATTTATCTTAAGATTAGGTTTTGGAAATTTAATATTAGAAACCATCGCTGCACCAAATATTATAACTGCTGGTAAAATATAAATAAAATCTATTTTAAAATAAGCAAGTATTAAAAGTAAAATAGAACTTGCTGGTGCAGGAAAACCAACAAAAATTTTATCATTTTTAAGTATGTGAAAAGAAGCAAGTCTAACTATTCCAAAAAATAAAAAAAGAATTAAAGCAAAAAAAACGTAAATATTTCTATAAAAACAAAAAGCAGTAATATCAGAGTAAATAAAATAAATAAAAATAGCTGGTGCAATGATTAAAGAAGTCGAATCTGCCATTGCTTCTAGATATTCACCTATTTCACTTTTACCAATTTTTCTTGCAACAATTCCATCCAGTCCATCTGCTAGTACAGCAATTAATATTAATGAAAAAGAAACACGAAAACGTAGTTCCTGGGATTCGATAATATTTGAAAAAAGGAAAATAATTGATAAAATACCAAAAATAGCATTGGTAATAGAAATAAAATCAGCAAAAGAAAGTAATTTAATCATTGATTTTTGCAATTTGGTTCCACCCCTTTTTTAATATGGTTTAGGTCTGAAATATTAAATGTTAATATATTATCAATCAATTTTTTTTCTTTTAAAAATTTTTTTAAAACCTTTTTCCAATGGTCCATTTCTTTTGTATAATTCTGTTAAACAAGTTATTTCATTAAAAATTTCTGGTATTATTTTAATGACAATAAATAACAAAATAATCATTGCAATTAAAGAACCAATTTTTGCAATAACATTATGTGCCATGTTTAAATCAGTTAAATCCTTTGCTAAAAGGAATCCAACAAGAGCATTTCTTAAAAGATTCAAAAAATAAATTGGAACAACAGTTATTAACAAACCAAATATTTTTTCATTAACTCCAACCTTTGAAATAGCCGCTATCATACCAACAAAAACAACCATTGATTGAATTGCTGTGCATGCAAAAATAATAGTTACAACATAAGTATTATTATGATAAATGCTATCACCAACAACCTTAACATTACCAATTACAAAATCTAAAACCAAACCACTCTGCTGTGCAGTTACCTGGATTAACCAGTCTTTTAAAAAGGATAATTCAATACCAAAATAAATTAAACCAGCAATGGCTGTTGCGCCTGCTATCCAATTCAAGCAACCAATTTTTTCCTTTCTTAATATTGATAACCATTCATGGTATGCAAAATAAAATAAGATAAATACTCCAATAATACAAACAGATGCATTAAAAACATCTCCATTTTCATTTAAATACAATGGCTTTGGTTGGGTTGACCAGTAGAATGCAAAGATCATCCAACCAATTATTTTTAACTTACTTGCTAAAGCATCATTTTTAATAAAGAATCCAGCACCAAGAATGATTAATCCTAAAAAAATTGGTATCTGAATCAATTTTAAAGTAAAATCAGATGGAGGGTAAGGATAAACAAGGTAACTAATTAACAACATTACTATTGGAATAACTAAAAATAAAAAAGAAAAACTGTTTTCATTATAAAATATGTTTTTTTTATCCATGAAAAGTCTAACCAGAAATATTGCCATAATTTAATATGATTGTGAAATCTTTTAAACAAGTTTAAGAAATTTAACTAAGCCCTAGTATTTCAACAACCTTTGGTAAACCAAGTTGACCATCCCACATGATACAAATAAGCCCAACAAGGGCAAGTAATGTAAGCCAAACCCAGTATGTATAAACTATTTGATCTATTTTTAAACGTGCCAATGCAACCCTTATAAGTGTAACTGAAAAAATAATGATTATCAGTATTTTTATCAGATAAAAAATTATATCAACTGCAAAAGCAAGATAGCCTTCAAATCCTAAAATAGGCGATAAATTGTATGGGAAAAATAATGCAACAATAATAGATGCCATCACAACTGTTTTAACCCCGTCCATAATATAAAACATTGCAAGGTTTCTTCCTGAATATTCAACTAGTAATCCTCCTCCTATTTCTGTTTCAGCTTCAGGAGCATCAAATGGGATTTTTGATAACTCTGCAGGTGTTACAATCACTAAAACAAGAAGTAGTATTATAAGTCCAATAAAAGCCAATGGACCTGCTGAGTTCCATAATGGATTTGCAGTTATGGTATTTAAAGAAAAAGCATTTGCAAGTCCCAGTCCACCAACTGTTGTACTACTTAGTTTCCATGCAATGGTTACAATAATTATTGCAAGTGGGAACTCGTATGCTATCATTGTTGCCATTTCTCTTTGTGCACCAACAATTGCATAAGGTGAACCTGATGAAAAACCACCAATTACCAATGCTAAAGATGGAAGGATTAGTAAATAAAGAATGAGTATAAGATCCCCTTTTTGGGAAAATATTGGTTCAAATCCACCAACTGGTAAAAATAATAAAATTGAAATTGTTGCAGCTAGTCCCAGTAATGGTGTTAAATTAAAAATCCAAGAAATTGAGTTTTCAGGTACTATATTTTCTTTGTTAAAAAGTTTTGCAACATCTCTAAAAGGTTGTCTTAAAGGCGGTCCTATTCTACCTTGCATTCTAGCAGAGATTTTACGGTCTATACCTTTATAAAACAAACCAAAAACAATACCAAATAAGGCAAGTCCTATTGTTCCAAGTACTATTGTTATTAATGTTTTTGATATTTCTATAAAATCCATTTAAACCACAGCCCCCACAAGAATCAACAAAACACTTAGTATACTCATAATAATAACAAACCAAAGAACGTAATCACTTGCATTACCATTATGCATCTTTTTCAACAGATTATAAACCCATTTCATTGCCTCTGTAAAACCCCAGTAGACATTACTGCTTTTAATTCTCATTTGTTCTTTTTCATATTCAGGATTTCCTGATAAAAAAGATTTGGTTTGTTCTGTTTTTTCTTTATATTGTTTTTTCCCAAAACTTCTAATAACATAAACTAATAAAACAGCAACAATCATTATCAAAACCCATACAATAGGATTCCAAAAACCACTACCTGTTTTTAATGTTTCAATCAATTGATTAAAAATTTCCATTTTTAGATCACCCCTGAAATAACCTTTGAAATATAGCTTGAGTTGTTAACAAGAGCATTGGTTGCTGGTTGAACAATATTGTTAATAATTAAATTCGGGAATAAACCAAAGATAATAATTATCACAACAATAACGCCCATTGCAAAAAGCATACTTTTTGGTACTTCTTTAACATCTTTTAAATTTGGTAGTTCAGGTCCCATAAAAACTGAGTAAAAAACTTTCACAAAAACAGCTAAAAGTAAAATACTTGCCAGTATAGCAATAATAGCAATAATTGGATTTAGTTGATATGTTGATTCATAAATTAGTAACTTTGATACAAAACCATTAAATGGTGGTAATCCTGAAACAGCAAGTAAACCAATAATGAAAAAAACTGTGGTATATTTCATATTCCTTGCAAGTCCTCCTATATTGTTTAATGATGTTTCTTTTGTCGCGTAATAAACAGAACCTGCAATTAAAAATAAAAGGCCAATGTCAAAAGCATCATTTATTATATGGAAAACACCACCTTCTAACGCAGTTTTTCCATAACCAACTCCTAAAGAAGTCAATCCTACACCAATTCCTAAAAAAATGTATCCAATTTCAGCAACTGCTGCAAATGCAATTAAACGTTTAAAATCAGTTTGTATCAAAGCCATAATAACCCCTATTAAAATAGTTGCAAGAGCAAGGGCTATTATGAACCAGTGGATAATTGCTGAGCTTAAAACCGATGCTGCATTAGTAAACGCATTTCTATAGATTGTAAAAATAATTCTTAAAACACCGTACAAACTTGCTTGGGTTGCAGCAACTAGTATAAAAGTAACTGGGACTGGTGCCTCACCATAAGAATCTGGTAACCACATATGCATGGGTGCAAGACCTGCTTTCATTCCAAGAGCAGCAATCAACAGTACAAATGCAATTTTATCTAAAAACCCAAATTGTAAAGCATTAGCAATAACAGCCATGTTCAAAGCATTGTACTGGGCGTAAAAAAGGCCTACTGCAAAAAGTACAAACAAAGCACCAATTGTACTAATTACTATGTACTTAAATGCTGCCTCAAGCACTTCACCTTTATTAACGTAAAAAGCAATCAATGCACATGAAGAAATACAAGATATTTCAAGAAATACAAAAAAGTTGAAAACATCACCAGTTAATTCCATACCAAGAATGCTTGCCAGTAAAAGTAATACTAATGTGTAAAATTTATCCAATCCATCGTTTTCTTTCATAAAAGACCATGAGTAAATAACAGCTAAAAGTGCTAAAGAAGCACTGATTATCCCCATGAAAATGCTTATACCATCAACTTCAAAAAGAATTCTAACAACTGGTATGTTTAAATTAGTATCACCAAAAATATATGTTCTAGGACCATTTGTAAAAACGTCTTGAGTTAGTAAAAAAACTAAAAAAGTTGTTATTATGCAGATAATTATGGCAAAAATGTTTCTAATTTTTTCGCCTATTTTACTGATAATGGGTGTTAAAAATGCGCCAAATAATGGAACTGCTACAATCAATGCAGGAGTATAATCAATAAAACTCATTCTTTTAACCTCCTTATCTTTTTAACATCCAGTGATCCATATTGTTTGTAAATGTGCATTACTAAGGATAACATAAGTGCAAGAACAGCAACACCAATAACTATACTAGTAAGAGTTAAAGCCTGTGGAACTGGGAAAACCATGCTCTGTGGTGCATTTTCTACCGCATCAGAAGGAGCACTTGTGAAAATTGGAGCGACACCGCCGCTTTCACCAAACCATCGGTAACCCAATGTTATCAAAAAAAGGTTAACCCCGCTTTCAATAATAATAATACCTATTATCATTTTTACTAAATTGCGTTTAAAAAGCACTGCATATAAACCTATAAAAATCATTGCAACAACCGCAATAAAAGGTATATTAAAAATCATTTTTTCCACTCCTTTGCACAACTAGCATAAGCCATTATAAGTACAATCACAAACAACCCTGAAATGACCTTTATACCAACTGCAAAATTCATTAAAGGTAGAACACCTGCAGTGTTAAAATCAGAAATAGTTGAAAGAGTTTTAGGAATGTTACCAAAAATAATATTTGAGCCGACTAAAAAATTTTTAAAAAATATTCCAGCAATAATTAAACCTAAAAATGCAATCCCTATAAAACTCACAGCTCCAATGCTTTCAAAAATTGAAAGTCTGCTAATCTGTATTCTGTCAAATATCCAATTTGATCCATATGCTACAATTAATAAAGCACAACCTGAAGCAACAACTGCACCACCCTGAAAACCTCCGCCAGGTGTTAAATGCCCATGAGCAATTACATACAGGCCAAAAATCATGATGAAAGGAAAAATAATATTAGAAATTGTTCTAACAATTTTTGACATTTTACTCATTTTTTAATCCTCCTAAAAATCATAATAACGCCAGAAACAGCAGCAAAAAGAATAGTTGCCTCGCCAAGAGTATCAAAACCTCTATAATCAAAAACAACAGCAGTAACACCGCTATTTGAACCAGTTTCATTTTGTGTGTTCATGATTATATAATCATCCATCATGCTTGCCTTTGGAACACCAAAAGAAAGCATAAAAGCAGTGAACACAAAAAACATAGCTAAAACAGAAAACATTACAGCCGCAACAACTGTTCTTATAGACATGTTTTATTCATCCTCCATTCTTTTAGTACCTCTTATTGCAACAATCATAATCGCAGTTGACAGGCAAGCACCAACACCTGCTTGTGCTATTGCAACATCTGGAGCCTGAAGTACATAAAACTCTAGAGATAAAAGCAAACTCATAATACCTACAGCAATTGCTGCAGCAATTAAATCCTTAAAAATAACTGCAAGTATACATGAAGCAATGATTAATAAAAGTAGTAAAATATTAACAATTTCAAAAAACATTTTATTGCCCTCCATTATTTTTTTCTTCACTTGTTGTTTTTCTTGTTTCCTTTTTAACTTGTTTATCTTTTAGGTCATCAACAATAGCTCTTGCCGGCATAACTCCACTACGATGCGCAGCACGGGCAATAGCATGAGCACCGACAGGGTTTGTCAATAGTATTGCGATTAAAGCAAAAATAGAATGAATAGATAAAATTGAACCATTAACATTTCCTTCCCACCACATCTTAAAACCAATTAAAATAACAGAGCCAATAATAAAAATTGAGCCAAAAGTGGTGCATTTAGTACCAGCATGAAGCCTTGTATAAACATCAGGAAAACGTAGAAGCCCAATTCCAGCAAGAACATTAAAAAATACACCTATGCCTAAAAAAATATAGATTATGATATCAAAAATCATTTAAAACTCCCCTTTTTCCAAATATTTTGCAATAAACAAGGTCGACACAAAAGAAAGTAAAGCATAAACAATGGCAACATCAATATAAATTACTTCCTCATAAGCTGCACCAAATATAACCATACTAACAATAACAATTGTGTTTATTGTGTCAATACCAACAACTCTATCAGGAATAGTTGGTCCAAAAAGAACTCTTAGTATTGACATTATTATGCATATTAAAAGTGCTATTAAAACAATTAAATAAGTGTTAAAAAATTCAATCATTCAGCAATCCTCCTAATCCATTTTGGAAAATTACTACAAATATATTTACAGTCCACAGGTTTTTTCTCCAAAGCCTTTTCATCCACCCTGATCCAATGAATATACAAATCATTTGTATCCTCATCAATGTCAACACTTAAAGTACCAGGTGTAAGAGTGATAGAATTTGCAAGCATGGTTATTCCTAAATCTGTTTTAAGCCCTGGTGAAATTTTTACAATACCTGGTTTTATTTTTCCTGTTATAATACGATAAGCAACATCAAGATTTGCTTTTGTAAGAGCAACAAAAAACGGTCCTATTAGATATGCTAAGAATAAAAACCATCTAACAGGGTTTAACATTCTATAATTTTTTTTAACAAATATTTTTTTTGCAATAAAACCAGCAGTAACAGATAAAATAACGCCAAAAGCAATTTCCATGTAACTCCATAAACCAAATACCTCTTTTCCGCTTCCTGTTGTAAATAGAAGGTATATTACAAAACAAAGAATTGTTGTTATGATAAATCCAATCATTATGAACCTCCCATGATTTTGGTATAATTCTGCAGAGCGTAATTTCATTTCTTTTTTAAAAGCTTGTGGTTTTTATTCAAAAAATAATAAAAACACAGTGGTATATTTAGGTAAAGGGAATTTTATGAATGTAAAACTCATAGGTTTTACTCCTAATCCTGAGAAAATACCAGCAATGGCAGCAAAACTTACACATAGTAAAATAAAACCTGAGGATTTAGATAAAACATCAGATGATGAATTAAAAAATATCTTAAAACAGGTTTTAAATTTTGGTCACACCAGTGTTATTGAGCATACTTGTTTCACATTTGCAATAAGTGATGTAAGCCGTTCACTTACCCATCAACTTGTTAGGCATCGTATTGCAAGTTACGCTCAGCAGAGTCAAAGATATGTTAATCTAAATGAACCAAGATATGTAACACCACCAAAGATTGCTAAAAACAAAAAAATGAAAAAAGCTTATGATGAAACAATGAAAAATATATGGTCCCAATACAATAAACTTTTAAAAATGGGCATACCTGCAGAAGATGCCAGATTTATTTTACCTAATGGAGCTTGTACCAATATCATGGTTACAATGAACGCCCGTTCCTTGCTTAATTTTTTTGAGTTGCGATGTTGCTTGCATGCTCAATGGGAAATAAGAGCTCTTGCAAATAAGATGCTTGCAGAGGTTAGAAAAGTTGCACCAACGATTTTTAAAAATGCAGGACCTGCTTGTAAAACAAAAAAAGTATGCCCAGAAAAAAAGAAAGATTGTCCTTTTTACCCAAAGTGAGAATGAATGAATCGTCCTTATGTTTTTATTAATTGTGCAATGAGTGTTGATGGTAAAATTGCTAATCCTTTTGGAAAACAAATAAAAATTTCTTGTGAAGAAGATATTAAAAGAATGTACAAGTTAAGAAATGACTCTGATGCTGTTTTGGTTGGAATAAACACTGTTTTATCTGATGACCCAAAACTTACTGTTAAAGAAAAATACATTAAAAAACCAAAGCAGCCCATTAGAATTGTTTTAGATACTTTTTGTAAAACACCAGTGGATGCTAATGTTGTAAATGATAAAGCAAAAACTATAATTGTTGTTGGCTCTGAATGTGATAAAAAATTTGGAAGTAATGTAGAGATTTTGAAATGTAAAACAAATGAAAATAATTTCATTGATTTAGAAAACCTTTTGGATATTTTGTTTAAACGTGGTATTAAAAAATTAATGGTTGAAGGCGGAAGTACGGTTATTAGTAATTTTTTAAAAAATGGTTTTGTTGATGATTTATTTATTTATGTTGGTTCCATGATTATTGGTGGAAAAAACACCCCTGCTTTGGTAAACAGTAATTGTAAAAACATTAAATTAAAACTTGTTGCAGCAAAAAATATTGGTACTGGTGTTTTATTACATTATAGATTGATAAAATGAAATTTCTCTGTGATCAAATGTTAGGCACTCTTGCTAAATGGTTGCGAATTTATGGTTTTGATACTTTTTATGCTAACTCTGAAATGGATGATTCACAACTTGTTGATATTTCAAAAAAACAAAAACGTGTTCTTGTTACACGTGATAAAAACCTTATTCACATGGCAAGTAAAGAAAAAATAAAATTTATTGATATTGATTCGACAGATATTGATAAACAATTAAATAAAGTCATTAGTAAATTAAAAATTAAACCTTCAAATATTCTTTCAAGATGCATTTTATGTAATACAAAAATTAATGAAATTGAAAAGGATAAAGTTAAAAATAAGGTTCCAAAGAAAGTTTTTGATTCTAATGAAAAATTTTGGTTTTGCCAAAAATGTAAAAAAATTTACTGGAAAGGTAGTCATTATAAAAACATGATTGAGAAAATAGATCTTTTAAAAAACCTAGGGTAGCATTCTAACCATTTGAGCATGAGGTATTCCTTTTATTTTTATTACACAACCCGGATCTATTATTTTCGCTTTTATTGCACATTTTATTGTTTCTTGCCCAACTAGGTTTGCAATGGTTGCATCCTCAAGATAAGTTTTGAGAATTTCTGAATTTACAATTTTTCCTCCGTAAAACTCTTTTTTAACTTCTAATTGAAATTTTCCTTCTTTGAATTTTTTTCCAATGAGTTTTTCATCACATGCTGCAACTAGAAGTTCTTTTCCTTGTTTGTAGATTTTAATACTGATCATATATTTTTTCCTTTTTTGTTTATGTTTTACTAGTTTGTTTATTCTATTTTATATTTCTTTCTAAAAATAACATTATTTTTGCCTAATTTTTTTCAACTAAAATTTTTGTTAAAATAAATGTGCGGCTAAAACCCAAAAAACCAATTTTTTTAGAAAATTTTATATATTAGTCATTTTCAACCTGTTGAAATCCTGTTTTTTTTACCGCAATTCTAAAAACCTTGTTTTGGTATACACCTTTTTGTAATCATTTTTAGATGGGATTAGGAAGCTAGTATGGATTCAATAATCAAATCATTCTCTGAGCATGGGACGTTTATTCAACCTGAAACTTTAGATTACATTTTATCAAAAGATAATCCAAAAGAATTTGTGTCTTTTTTAACAAAAAACATGAAAGAATTCCCACTTGTTTTAACACTTGAACAGATAAAAGAGATGGAAAAATTATCATTAAATGTTGAAAAAACTCCTAAAAATGTTTCTTATTCCAAAGAGGTTAAAGAGTTTCAAAGTAAAATGCTTTCAAAGATTTACAAAATTGGTGAACTGGATTATAATAATTTTGAAGAAACTGATTCTGAGTTTGATGATCCTGACAAGGACGAGCAGATAGGGTTTTTTGAAGATGAATCAGAAACTATTATTCCTCAAGTTATTGATATTAAAAAAGTGAAGGGATGGAAACCAAAAGCTGCTGAATATGAACCTGAAATTAAAATAATAAAGGATGTTACAGGTAATAGTACTTGCGAGGGAACAACTTCTGATTTTACTAAGTTGTTTATCAACAGGTTCAATTGTTTAAGAAAGATTTTGAAAAATCAAAGACGGGAGCTAGCTAATGTTATACCAATAAACCGCATTAAAAAAAGTGGTGTTAAAGAATTTAATATTGTTGGGATCGTAAAAGATGTTAGAACCACAACAAATGGTCATAGATTAATTGAACTTGAAGACGAAAGCGGAATTGCAACATGTATTGCACTTAAAACAAATCATGAAATTCTGTATTTAGCAAACGAGGTTGTCTTAGATGAAGTAATTGGAATTAAAGGTCAGCTTAGTAAAAATGGTGATCTAATTATCATAAATAATATTATAAATCCTGATATCAGTATGCAAAATTCAAAACATAAAGCAGAGGTTCCATTGTATGCAGCTTTTTTATCTGATATACATGTTGGTAGTAAACAATTTATGATTGATGAATGGCAATATTTCTTAAGATGGATAAATGGAGAAATTGGGAATTCCAGACAAAAAGATGTTGCTGGTAGAATTAAATATTTGATAATACCTGGTGATGTTGTTGATGGAATTGGTATTTACCCTGATCAGGATAAGGAGCTCTCTATTTCTGATGTTTATAGACAGTATGAAGCTCTTGCTGAACAATTACGACTTATCCCTGAACATATAACCATGATTATGCAACCAGGAAACCATGATGCAGTTAGACCTGCGGAACCTCAACCAACTTTTGAAAAAGAAATACAGGATCTTTTTTCTGGCATGAATATAAAATTTGTTGGTAATCCTTGTTATTTTAGTATTCATGGAGTTGAGATTTTATCATATCATGGTCAAAGTCTTTTGGATTATGCAACAAATATTCAACATTTAAAATATAATGAACCTGTTGAAATTATGAAGGTGATGCTTAAAAAACATCATCTAGCACCAACCTATGGTGGATACACGCCACTTGCACCTGAACATGTTGATTACATGGTTATAGACAAAATACCTGATATTTTTGTTACAGGACATGTACACCTGGCACAAATTAGTAACTATCGTGGTGTTACACTTATAAACGCTTCAAGCTGGCAGGCTCAAACCAGTTATCAAAGGATGCTGAATTTTATACCGGATTCAGCAAAAATGCCAATTGTTGATCTAAAAAATGGTATTGCAACCCTGATGGATTTTAACAAAAAAATAGCATAAATTCTTTATGCTAAACGGAAAAATTCCATAATATGAGTATCATTAACTTTTTCTTCATAATAGTCCATTGAAATAAAACCATTTGTTTTAATATGAAACCTCCAGTAAGGAAAAATTATTAAACTTTTAAAATGCATGTTTTTAATCTCCATAGTAACATCAACAGTAATTGGTATGTTTTTTACAA
>JBNVCE010000040.1:12168-12657 GCA_050410885.1 Thermoplasmatota archaeon
TTTTATTTTAATATTAAACATGGATGGGATTTTACGAGCATGACTACTAATCAATTTATCGGTTTTAAAAGAAATATTTTCTGGATTTATCGAATAAAAACCTTGGTTATCTGAATTTAAAATGGCAAAAATGTTTCCCTTTGTTTTATTTCTCATTAAATACGCCCATGTTAGATTAAATGTTTTACTTGTTATTTTTCCCCAATACCAACCAATTATCTTAAAAATTGAAAATAAAGTGCTATTCCAGTTATGATCATGATAACCGATACCATTAACTTTTATTTTTTTTCCATTCATAGTTATCTCCCCTGCAACTTTTGCTTTAGGTTGTGCAACAGTCCAGCTTAAATCATCAGTAACAATCTTCCAACCTTTTGTTGTACCAACAAAATTTAAATCAATTTCACAATCCTCTAATTTTTGTGAAAAATTATAAAACCATTCACCGGTTTTGTTGAACCTTTCTAGATCAAAATTTATTATTTT
>JBNVCE010000041.1:0-3232 GCA_050410885.1 Thermoplasmatota archaeon
CCAATAATAAAAATGAGTTACACATATATATGCTTTTCGCTAAAGGGGGTTATAAGATAGAGATACTTACAACATTATTTCCTCTTAAAATTATAGTTCCAATACGTCTTTTATTTTGTTCAAATGTTTCTTCTACATCATTTAAAACCATATTCATATATTCATCATAACCAGTAAGTTTACCTTCTATAATCCTACCATCTTTTAACAGTAAGGATAACTTCTGATTCATTGCTTTTTCCAGTACATCAAGTGGTAATGCCATGGGATAAACGAAACATATTCCCCTTTTTAAACTATTCTCTTATTGAAAATAAAAAATTATTTAGAAAATCATAAAAATTAAATGAGGTATGATGATATAGAAGTGATAAAAAGTGGGAGATTAAATTTTATGTCAAATGGAAATATAGTTCATGTTGTTGGAACTGGCACAATTGGGGAACCATTAATTGGACTTCTTTGTGACGCTAAAGAAGAGTTGGGCATTGATGAGATAACATTCTATAAACACAGCCCTGTTTTGATAGACAGACCCAAAGTAAGAGGATTAATTAAACGTGGTGCAAATTTAGTTGTTAATGAAGAAAAAATAAAAGAATTTCAAGATCTAGATCTAGAACCAACTTATGAAGCTGAAGAAGCAATTAGAAGAGCAACAGTTGTAATTGATTGTAGTCCAAAAGGAACTGGATTGATGAATAAAGAAAAATATTATAATAAATATAAAAATAAAGTAAAAGGATTTTTAGCTCAGGGTTCTGAATTCGGTTTTGGTAAAATGTATGCATTAGGTATAAATGATGAAGCATTAACACCAAAAGATAAATTTATTCACATAGTTAGCTGTAATACTCATAATATTGCTGCTTTAATAAAAACACTAGCAATTGATGGTAAAAAAAATTATCTTAAAGAAGGAAGATTTCTTTGTATCAGAAGAGCCAATGATATTAGTCAAGATAAAAGTTTTATTCCATCACCAGAGGTAGGAACCCATAAAGATGAAAAAATGGGAACCCATCATGCAGTAGATGTTTATCATCTGTATAAAACCCTTGGTATTGAATTAAATGTTTTTTCTAGTGCTTTAAAGGTTAATACACAATATATGCATTCTATTTGGTATGATTTAAAACTATCAAAAAAGATAACAAAAGAGGAGGCTATAAAAAAATTTATTGATAATCCATTAGTAGCAATTACTTACAAAAAAGCAGCTAATTTAGTTTTTTCTTTTGGTCGAGACCATGGTCATTACGGTAGAATTCTAGATCAAACAGTTGCTGTTATACCAACAATACATGTTCTAAACAACAATGAAGTAATAGGTTTTTGTTTCACACCTCAAGATGGTAACTCATTATTAAGTAGCATTGCTGCAACAGAGAGATTTTTATATCCAGAATCATATGAATAAAAAAGGTTTTTCATAAATTGATACAATATCTTATTTACATGGTATTTAATTTAAGATAATTGATGTTATGATGTATAAAAATAAAATAATTCGTGATCCAATTCATGGAAATATCAAACTAAAAGGATTATTTTTGGATTTGATTGAAGCCCCAGAGATTCAACGTTTGTATAATATAAAACAACTAGGTTTAGCACATCTAGTTTTTCCTGGTGCTCATCACACAAGACTTGAGCACTCACTTGGTACTTATTTTATATCTTGTAAGGTTTCAGATAACCTTGATTTAGATAAAAAAGATAAAGAGTTGATTGCATGCGCTGCTTTTTTACATGATATTGGTCATGGTCCTTTTTCGCATACACTTGAATATATACTTAGAGATGCATTAAATGTTGATCATGTTGATTTAACTGAAAAACTTATTTATGGTGAGTATACGATTTTTGATGAAAATGAAAGAGAAATGGTTAATTCAAAAAATATTTTTGATATACTTGATAAATACGAAATTAACCCAAAAGAAATAATTGATATTATAAGGGGAAAAACAAGTAAAAAAGGCTATCTAAGTCAAATTTTAAATAGTTCTATAGATGTTGATCAATTAGATTATTTAATCCGCGATGGCTATTACACAGGTGTTGCTTATGGTACTATAGATATTGATCGTTTTTTACAAATTTTAACAATTTTTAACAATCAATTAGCCATTATTAAAAAAGGAGTAGGTGTAATTGAGAATATTTTAATGGCTAGAGCTTTAATGTATTCTTCTGTTTATTTTCATAAAACCGTACGTATTGCTGAGTTAATGCTATCAAAATCAATTGAAATGTTAGATGATGTAAACCCTTTTGAGCTTTTTAAAAAAACAGATTTCGAACTAATTTGTGATTTAAAAAATAAAGGTTCTTATCAGAATGAGATTATCACGAGATTAAAATATAGGAAATTATTCAAACAAGCATATGTTTCATCAATGCCGTTTTCAAATGAAAAAAATTTTGATGTTATTAGAAAATTAAAGGATTCAAAATTTAGAAGAAAAAAGGAGCAGAAAATAGAAGAAAAACTGAAAATTCCAACAGGTCATGTTATTATTGATGTTCCATATTATGAGTTACATAAGGCTGAGCCTAGGATAGATAAGACAGATATAATCATTATTGATGAAAAAAATAATATTAGAAATATTGATGATTTTACCCCTGTTGCTAATGCAATTAAACAAAAAGCTATTCCAGATTGGGGTATTATGATTATAACCGATGAGAAACATAGGGATATTGTTTCAAAGAAGGCAGAAAAAATTTTATTTGATTAAAATTTGAATTTTTGTTTTATTTAAGATAATATTTATAAGATAGTTAATATTTTAGTTAAATGGTTCTAATGGAAAAAAAACACTTAAGTGTCTTCAATGTTATGAAAAATTATCTAAAACTGGGTAGACTTTTTGGGGCTACAAATACATGGGGGGCAATTTTCCTTGGTGCTGTTACTTCAACAAGCATGCCAACTATTTTTGATGCATTAAAAATTTTGGTTATTGCTATTTTTGCACATGCTTATATTGGTGCAATTAATGAATATTTTCATTTGGAAGAGGATAAAAATAATCCACAATATAAATATAAACCACTTGTTAAGGGTGATATTAAACAAAAAAATGCTATTATTTTTATCTATTTTTGTTATCTAATGATGATTGTATTTTCAGCTTTTTTTTATCCTAATTTAGCTGCTTTTGCTTCAATTGTTACAGCAGCGTTGTTTGGAACCCTTTACACAATTAAAGGAAAATACATT
>JBNVCE010000041.1:3242-4371 GCA_050410885.1 Thermoplasmatota archaeon
TTTGGGGCTGCTTTTTTGGTAATTTTTGGTGCATTTACAATAGGTGATATTACACCTATTACTATCATTGCTGCAATATGTGCATTTTTTATTAGTGTATACTCTGAATGGATTGATGGAATGAAAGATGTTGATATTGACAGAAAATTTAATGTTCCAACAACTGCTGTTAGATGGGGTTACACGCATGATAAAAAACTTTCTTTATACTTTATAAGAACAAAAAAAGATGGAAAAACACATTATAAAATTGGGGATTGGAATTTAATTTATTTTATCTGTATTGTTTTAGTTATTGATACTGTATATTCTTTACCATTTTTTTTAGGACTTCTTTCTCCTACTTATTTTTATTCATTTTTAATAATAGGCGTCCCAATGCATATTTTTCTTGTATACAAATTATTTGGTAAACAAAATAAGGAAAGTCTTAGGAAACATCCTTTGTATTTTCTTGGTACAGCCATGTTTTTGGCATATAATTTAGTTATTGATAAAATTATGATTTGGGGGATTTTAATTATTTTAGCATTTATCATAGGATGGGTATATGTTTTTTCTTTATTTGGTGTACAATTTTCAAAAGAATAATTTTTATATTAACACAAAATTTTTTTAACAGTTTTTTTGTAAGAAGGAGAGAATGGGGAAGATGAAGGTGGTGAGGAGAGATTTAACAAAAAAAACTCCAGATCTCCCCCATTCTTAAAATATATATAGCTTATGCCTATATAAATTTTATTATATAAATGTTAATTATTATTAAATTTTTTGAATTTTATTATAAATACCAGTTAAAATTAAAAAAAGTTTATAAAAATAATTATAAAATTATATTAAATATTATTATCTTTAAGTAAAATGTTTTGATTTAAATTTCAATAATTCGATAATCTGTGGTTTATCAAAAAGATTTTCACTGGAATTACCAATAGTTATAAAACCATTGGTTAAAACATGATACCTCCAGTATTTTATTGTAAAAATTCTATCATATTGAGTTTGAATTGTATTCATTTTAATATTACAACAGATATTAACATCATTGCTTGTTTCATTTTTAATTATTAAATCAAATATTTTTGGAAAAAAAATTTTTTTATATTTTTTGTTATTGTTTATATTAATT
>JBNVCE010000041.1:4381-10312 GCA_050410885.1 Thermoplasmatota archaeon
CTGGAGAGATATTATAAAATTTATCATTATCTTTATTTACAACAGCAATTACATTACTTTTCAAATAATTTTGAATTATTTTTACCCAAGTAATGCTCATGGTTTCTGAGCTTATTCTACCCCAATACCAACCAAAATTTTTCATTGCCGTAGTAATGGAATAACCCCAGTTGTGATCATGATACCCAATTCCTTCGGTTTTTATTTTTTCTTCAGAAAGTATTATTTCACCTGAAACCTTAGCTTTGGGTAATGGAACAACCCATGAAGTATCATCTGTTTCTATTTTCCAACCTTCAGTTGTTCCTGTGAATATTAAATTTAGCTTAACATTCTTTATTGAAAAATTAATTATATAACGCCATTGTTTATTTTTTTCAAAATATTCTTTGTCAAAGCCTACAACAGTTTTATCATTTATTTTTATAATTGGAAAATAAGGATCAACAAAAAACTTAGAAAAAAAATCTATTTTTAATCCTTTTGAAATTAGTTTACCATTTTTATAAATATTTATCCTTGATTGAACTAAACCGATTTTTTTTATATGATAAACTCTAAAACCAATATGAACGCTATAACCATTATTAAAAATAGCATCAAAATACCACCATTCTATATTTGTTACATTAGAACAAACATGATACGTATCATCTTTTGGTTGTATTTCAACTGCCTTGAAAAAATAATTAGTGTTATTTGATGAATCTGTTTTTTTAATTTTTTTATTCATAATTAATACTTTTATGTATAAAATTTATTCACATAATAATTTTTCCTTTGCCAATATAAAAATTATTGATAACTTTTTAAAGTATGGAACATTATATATAGAATATTCAACAATAAGATAATTTTTAAAAAAATCTTAATAATTCAGCAACGTTAGTTGAATTTATTTCAAAAGTTTTACGATCAATTATTAATTTACCCAAATAATGCACATGATAACGCCAGTAATTAAGAAAAGGAAAATGGATATCATGAACATTTTTCATTTTACATTCTACTGATAGATTAACATTATCGGTATCTATATTTATATTAAAAATTTCTGGGATTATTTTCTTATCATATTTTATTTCTTTTTCTATTTCAAACCTAATTTTGTCGGGTTTAATACTAAAATAAGAATCATTTTTATTTATCACGATAATTTGTTGATTAACTCCTTTTCTACTTATTACCTCTGCCCATGTAATATTTATTTCATCAATAGGGATTTTACCAAAATAGTAACCTTTTACAAAAAAAGGTGCATATAACGGATAAATATTATGATCATGATATCCAATACCTTTAACATCCATTTTTTTACCATCAATAAAAATAGAACCATAAACATCAAAAACAGGTATAACTAACCACTTTCCAAGTAAGGTTTTTCCTTTCCAAGATTTATTTTTCTGAACAAAACAAAGATCAACACCATTTACTTTGTCACCAGTAGAAATATTGTACGACCAAAAACCTGTTTTTTTATCACATCCTAAATAGTTAATAATTGTTTTATTATTTATTTTAATTACAGGATATTCAATTAAACCAAAAAATTCTTTTAAAGAATATTTTTCTCTAGTCATTTTTATTAGTTTTGAATCCTTGTATAAAAAAAAACTCGTTAATACAAAACCTAAACTATTTACATGAAACAAATTAACCAAAACAACTACACTATAATCCCGCTTTAGATTAGCATCAAAATACCAGGTTTCAATATCTGAAAAATTATCTTTTAAATGAACAGCATCATCAATGAAATCAACATTATATGGTTTGAACATTAGTTTGTCTTTGGAGGATTTTTTAAACATGTAAAAAACCTAATCATATTGTTATATCTAAAATTTATCATATAAAAAAAGGTTTATAATGATTTAAAATAAGGTCGGTATCTTCTTTCTAACATTGAATCAGAAAACCAACAAAGCATATCTAAACTTGAATTAGGTTTATTTATATCAATATTGAGTTTTTCTATTAAATTATTAATAGTTCCACAATACATTTGTTTTAATTCATCATAATCTAACAGTTTTTGATTAGGAAGAGTCTGAATTCCAATAATTTTATCTTCATTAATATCACTAATATCATCAATTAATTGCAAAACAGCGCCAAGTTCATAAATAGCAATTGCTTGCTCCTTTTTTAAATTTGGAGCCATAATACACATTAATGCTAAACCTGAAATACCCCCTTTAACAAATGTAATTTTTAATAAATCATCCTTTGATATTTTTTTATCAGAAAGTTGATAGATACTCATTAACTGACTTATATGTTCAATACATACATAATGAGAAAACGTTTCAAATGTTTTAGAATCTAAATGTTTTTTTAAATAGTTTATTGAATCATTAAACAATTTAAGATATTCATCAGTTGGCTCAATTTGTTTTTTTTGCATGATTAAGGCATCAAAAGTTTTTAAGTAATGTCTGAACTCTTTTACATCAAAAGAAGCATCATACAACATTGTAGCTACTGCAAAATTAGTAAAAATTTTATTGTCAAATTTACTACCAAGGTTTATTAACAAATCATGTAATCCGATTTTTGCAAGGTATAAATAAACCTTTAATGCTCTTATACATTTTGTTTCTTTCAAAATTTTATACATACTTTGTTGATTTTTTAATGGACGAAGTTGTTTTTTTATATAAGATTGGTAAAACGTTTCAGCTTTTATTAAACGATAAAATGCTTTGAGTAATAAAAAAAATTTACTACGGCGAGGATAATTAATTTTTTTGGATCTATAAGGTATTGTTGATGGAAGGTTTTCATTTTTTAAAAGGTTATCAAGAAGTTCATTTAATTCTAAATAATTCATTTCTATAGGACTTTTATTCATTTTTTCATTCCTAAAGATTTCAAATGATATTTTTAACTTGTTTAATGTTTATCATCATTTAGTTAATTAATATTACCATTAAAATTTTTGTTTTTTTAAGTTTTATCTCACACTTTAATATTTTATATAAATTATAAATATTATAAATAAATTTAATAATATTTAAGAATATAAACTTGAATTATTTATTTATTATATTACATTCTTCTTGTTTAATATATAAAACGATAGCTTTTTATTTTATCGATTATTAATTGCTGTTAAATATGAAATTTAGAGAATACCTAAAACTTGCACGTTCATTTAATGCAGTGTTAACTGGTGTTTCGCCAGTATTAGGAGCAATTGCCATGGGACATTTTAATCTACTTGAACTTTTTTTATTATTTTTAGTTGGATTTCTTGGTCATTCTTTTGGATTTATATTTAATGATATTATTGATTTTAAAATTGATAAAACATCAAAAGAAATAAGTGATCGTCCACTATTAAGTGGGACAATTACCATAAAAAAGGCCTGGATTTTTGCAATAATAACAATAATCTTGGCTTTTTTAATAGCCTTAATAATTTGTTATATTCATCAAAACTATTTCCCATTAATAATTTTATTAATTTCAGCATTTTTTATTATTTTATACGATTTAACAAGTAAAAAAATTTGTGGTATGGATATATTTGTATCTTTAGGAGTATTTTTTTTAATATTATACGGAGCTTCAACAACTGTAAATAGTTTAAATCAAATAAGTAAACTAGCTTGGATTGTTTGCATTTTAGGTTCAATACAAGTTTTGTATATGCAATTAATAGCTGGTGGATTAAAAGATATTGAAAATGATTATAATAGAGGAGTAAAATCAATTGCAATAAAATTAGGTGTAAGAATAACTAATGGTTCTTTAAAAATATCATCAAAATTCAAAGTACTTGCTTATGGAATTCAATTAATTGATTTGATTGTTGTGTTTTTGCCTTTTTTTATAATTTGGAATATAAATGAGCTTACAATATTACAATATCTACAATGGATAATTATTGTTTTAATAGGAATAATTATGTTTTATTTATCTTATAAACTTATGTCTATGAGTCAATTTGATAGAATGAAAGCAAGAAAACTAATAGGTAGTCATTACATGATTAATTTTATGATTGTCCCAGTGATGTTAATGTGTTTAAACCCATGGACAGGGATACTTGTGTTTTTTCCTGGACTTGGTTTTATTCTTTCTAATATTATTTTACATGGTACTCTTTTACAACCAAAGACTATGTAGTTTTTTAGCAAAATTGAGGATTTTAATATTTTTTAATTATCAGAAAAGCTCATAAATACTTATTTTCTTCCAATAGTTGAATGAGAAAAATAGTTGCATATGCAAGATTGCTGCGAATTCCTGGTATAGGTGGACTTGCAATTCCACCAGTTATAGGAGCAATTTCTGTTGGAATATTTGATTTTTATAATCTAACAATAGTGTTTATTATTGGTGCTCTTGCTGCTCTTTATGGTTTTATATTAAATGATTATGCAGATGTAGAGGTTGATAGATTATCAAAAGATTTACATGGCAAACCACTTGTAAGTGGAGATATTTCAATAAAAACTGCACTTATTATATGTATCTTTTTCATACTTTTTTCATTTTTATTAGTTGGAATTTTATGGTATGGACAAACAGTTGATCGTCTAAAATTTTCAGCTTTACTTTCTCTATTTATTGCTGGAGTTCTAGGTAGTATTTATGATTTTTTTGGTAAAAAAATTGTTGGTTCAGATTTTCTTGTTGCAATTTCTGTGGCTTTTGTATTTTTATTTGGGGCTTTATCCTTTGCTCAACCAACAATTGTAACATGGATTATTTTTATTTTAACTTTTAATCAAATATTACATATGAATGCTGTGGAAGGAGGAATAAAAGATGCAGACCATGATCCCAAAATGGGAGTAAAAAATATTGCTTTATCTATGGGTGTAAAAATGGAAGGCTTAATCATCACAATTCCAAGGAGTTTTAAGATTTTTAGTATAGGAATTAGATTATTTTCAGCAGTTTTATTATTTTTACCATTTATCGTTTTTAATTACGATTATTATGTTTGGCAACTTATAATTTTAGGTTTAGCAATTACTGGAGTCTTTTTTTATAGTTTCAAGTTACTGTCAATAAAAATATTCAATAGAAACAAGATAAGAAAAATTATTGCAATTCAATCTTTTTTACGTTATTCACTTGTTCCTATTATGTTAATTTCAATTGTTCCCTCAATTTTATATTCAATAATTTTAATAATCTTTCCAATAATCTGGTATATTTTGTTTACACCTATGATTAAAGAAAAGCTTTTTAGACCAAGGATGTAAAAATGGTTGAAAAAAAAACAGTATGTATAATTGGTGCAGGTATAGGTGGTTTAACAGCTGGTGTATTATTAATTAAAAAAGGTTTTAAAGTTACTATTTTTGAAAAAGAATCTATGGTTGGTGGTAGAGCCCTTTCTATTTTTCCATCGCAATTAACAGCTGAAGAATACAAAAATCTTCTTTCCAGATTTAATATGGAGATTGTTTTTTCAGAACCTAATTTAGAAACAATCTTTGAAAAAAAATTATTAGATGATTATAAACTCGATCTAGGTTATCATGCAATCGGAGGAGGAGTTTTATCAAATACAAACAATATATTGTCTCAAATAAACGATCATGTTGAAATAATTGAATCAAATGTTGGTTTTATAAAAGAAAATGGATATGATTTCCCATTTTTATCAAGGATTGATAAACTAAAAATTTTACCTTATATCTGCAGGCTTATTTTTGCAAGTGAAAAAACAATGCAAAAGTTAGATTCAGTATCAATGACAGAAACAATAAAAAAATATGGAAAAGGTAAAATGAAACTTATTCTTGAAGTGTTTTCCCGTTCAATAACAACTGTGAATAATCTTGATAAAATATCAACTGGTGAAATGTTTCGCGCCCAAAAAAATCTACTTAAAGGATCAAAACCTGTTGGATACCCAAAAGGCGGACTTAGTAGTATCACAAAAAAATTTGCGGATTATATCAT
>JBNVCE010000041.1:10322-12539 GCA_050410885.1 Thermoplasmatota archaeon
TATATCATAAACAAAGGCGGAATAATTTTTTTAAATAAACCAGTTCAAAAAATAATTATTGAAAATAATAAAGCAATTGGTGTTATTGTTGAAAACAAAGAATATTTTTTTGATATAGTTGTTTCTAACATTATTATTCAAAATCTTTTTGATATTGCTGATGAAAAATATTTCCCAGAAGATTATGTTCAAAAAATTAAATCATTAAAAGGAACAGGTAGTTTATGTGCATATTATGCTTTGAAAAAAATTGATCCAAATTTAGTTGGTAAAACCTTTCATTTTATTGAAAGAAATATTGGGCTGGAAGGAAACGATGTTGTTGGAATGATTGATTTTATGTCTTCTCTTGCTGAATCCAGTCTTTCTCCAGAAAATGAGTTTCTTGTTCAATCTTACATAATTTGTTCACCTGATGAGGCAAGAGATAAAAAAATATTGGAAAAACTTAGAATTTTACTTGATAGGAATCTTATGAAACTTTTACCTGATTTTAATAATAATTTAAAATGGGCAATCTATTCATCTATATGGCATCTTGATGGGGTTGCTAAAACAATTGATAATGATAAACCTAAAATTGAAACACCGATAAATAATCTTTTTATTGTTGGTGATTGTGTTAAAGCATCGGGTATAGGTATAAATTGTGCATTAAATTCAGGTAAAATACTTGCAGAAATTCTGTAAAATAGTGTTTATTAAAAATTAAAAAAATGTAAAAAAGCATTAATAGCTGATTTTTTATACAAACCCGTAATGAATAATCCTGAATCTAATGATAGTGAACATGTTGTTACCAAACCCAAGAAGATGACATCTTATCCAAAAACTAGATTTCTTTCTCAGCAGGCTAGAGCTGGAATAGACTTAGTTAGACCTTTTACTTTAGTTGCTCCATTTCTAGTATCTATGGCTATTGCTACAGCAAGTTTAGTTTATAATAGATATCAAATTCCAATAAAATCAGACTGGGCGATTACTGTGGGACAAACAAGTTTTACCATTGTTTTGGTAAACGCCGCATCAAATGCATTAAATCAAGCAACAGATGTAGAGGCGGATAGAATATCTAAACCTTATAGACCTATTCCAAGTGGATTAATAAGAGCCGATACTGCTCAGAGTTTGGCTTATTTGCTTTATCTTTTTGCTCTTTTAAGAGCTGTGACAATTAATATTTGGTTTGGCATTTTTTTTTAATAATGGTTTTTACTGTTACTTATTCACTTCCACCTAGAATGAAAAAATATCTTTTTATTAATCAAGTATGGATTGCTATTCCTCGTGGGTTATTTGGAATACTAGCATCCTGGAGTGTTTTTGGTGCAAACCCTTTTACACCAACACCTTTGGCCATCGGTCTAATTAGTACCACCTTTTTGATTGGAGGAATGGCTTCAAAAGATATTACAGATTGCGAAGCAGATAAAAAAACAGGTGTTAAAACTTTAATAAATACGTATGGTAATACAAAAACAGCACTCATAAGTTTTCCTTTTATGTTTTTCTCATTTATCTTTATACCAATATTAATTAATCAAGGAATATTAGAACCATATCTTTGGCCTTTAACTTTTTTAGTTATATTTAGTTTCATAATATTATTTTTAATAATTCGGGGAAAAGAAAGTGATACATTAGAGAATGTTAATGCATGGTCATTAATGTATATTCAATACATAAGTTTTGCAATGGGTTTTTCTTTATTAACAATATTCAGTGATATATTACCATTTTAATTTTAAATATTCAAAAATTATTATCTCTATTTATTTTAATTATTTTTAAAAGAATTTTTAGCTAAAAATTAAAATACTTGTTTTTGTATTTTTTAAAATATGGAAAAAAAAACAATACTTTTAGAATTGTCATGTGAGTTAATTGATAAAATAGATAGATTGAATACCTTAGGTGATAGATCATCTTTTATATCCAGTTTATTAGAAGAACAGATTAATTCAAAGATTTCAAAAAATATTGATAATCAAGATAACCTAGTTTCTATCATGAAACAAGATAGTAGTTTATTAAAAACCAGTGGAGAAATAAGTCTTGTAACAGATGATGGTTTATTAATTGGTAAATTTGATATTAATACATTAGAAGGGTTTGAAAATCTTACAAGAAAAATTCAAGAAATATCTAAAGATCCAGCTGTGCAAATTAGAGCAAGTACTTTATTTTAAATAAAATGTAGTCTGATTATTATGCTTG
>JBNVCE010000042.1:0-12144 GCA_050410885.1 Thermoplasmatota archaeon
CTACAAAAAAAACAACACTACAAAAAAAAATCCTTGGTCATAGTGTAATACAAAGAGGAATGAAAAAAACTCTCCAATCACCTACATACGTAAAGTGATGAACCAGGGGTAACCAGTTTTCTCCGCCGTAAAAAAAAAATGAACATCGCAGTAGACAGCACAGGATTTCGTACACATAACAGTAGCACCTGGTACGACATACGCATCAAAAGAGACATGGTAGTAGAAAAGATTGCCTCAAACTACACATCAGTGTTAATATTAACACTGGTATAAGTACACTGGTTCACCACCACACCTTGGAACAGGCATGATTCCAAGGAGTTTGAACAACTTATTAAAAACCTCCCGGAACTAGGAAATGTTATTGGTGATAAAGCATTTTCCTCTCATAAAAAACTGTCAACTTGTGTATGATAAAAAAGGTACACCGTATCTTTGTTTCAGAAAAAAATACAAAAAGTACATCCAGAGGACACCCTGCATGGATCATATCATTCAGAGCATACAAAAATGATACAGATACATGGCTAGGTGTTTATCATCTGAGATCTATTATTGAAAGTGTGTTTTCATCAATTAAAAGACGTTGGGGTGGTTTTCTTAATAGTAGGAAACAATGGATGCAGAAAAGAGAGTTAGCATTGAAGGTTTTATCCTATAATGTAAAACAAGTACTGATGATTAATTATGCGAAGGAACAGAAGATTCCGTTGTGGACCACCTGTTAAATAAAACCACAACTAAAACATTCCAAGTCCCTTTGCAATTTAATGTATACTATGTAGAGTTTTAAAAAAATATGGTTGATGACCCGGTTTTTGGATTGTGAAATCACCGATTGAGACAATATTTTCTGTATGTTCTATGATCTATTTCAAAGTAAAATATTGTTCAAGAGATGATTCTTCGACTCATTTCGGGATGTAGCCGGCTATTTTATTATTTAGTAAAATATTATACATGTTTGTATAATAACAAATATTTATGAATCCTGCAGTTTTTGGAATTTATGGTAAGTCAGGTTCTGGAAAAACAACATTAATAATTAAAATTATTAAAAGTTTTACAAAAGAAGGTTTTAAAATTGCTTGTATAAAAATAACTGATAAAAAAATTAATCTTGATGTTAAACAAAAGGATACATGGAAGTATGCAAAGGCTGGAGCAAAATTGGTTGTTTTATCTTCAGTTAAAGAATCAGATTTTTTACTAAAAAATAAACTAGAAATTCAAGAAATTGTTGAAAAAATTAATAATATTAATAATTGTGATTTAATAATTATTGAAGGTGCCAATGATAATTTTACTAAAAAAATTAGAATAGGTAATATAAAGCAGCGTAAACATACAATATTAACATACAAAGGAGATTTTGAAGAATTAATAAGTATTATAAAAAAAGAAATTATTAAGAGGGAAAATATGGCTAGAATTAGTATAAAAGTAAATGGAAAACAGATACAATTAACAGATTTTCCAGCAGATTTTATTAAAAATACAATAACAGGTATGTTGAAATCTTTAAAAGGCGTAAAAAAGATTAAAAAAGTTGAGATAAATATTGAAATGTAAATTATTTTGAAAGAGAATATATTATTCTTGTTGTGTCTTTTCCTTTGTATTCTTTTTTTATTTTATCTATTTGTGGTATTTCACTAGTGTTTTTTACATGTGTACCAGCACAAGGGCATATATCAAAACCTTCAATTTCTACAATTCTAAGTTTTTTTATAAACTTTGGTAATAAATCTAGGTTTGCACGTTGTTTATCAACTTTTTTTTCAAGTTCTTCTCTTTCTTCCTCATAAATTTTAATGGGAATATTTTGTTTTACTATCTCATTAAACCTATTTTTTATTTTTATTAGATCATCATCTGTAAAATGTGCTGGACTGAAATCAACTCTTGAATACTCTGCATGTATCTGATTACCTACTGTTTTTGCACCAAATTCATCAAAAATAATACCTGATAGAATATGTTGGGCTGTATGCATTTTCATATGAGCAAAACGTTTATCCCAATCAATAACCCCAAGTATTTTTTTACCAACAGGTGGAATTTCGCCTTCTATTATATGTTCAATTACATCTGCTTTTTTTATAACCTCTTTTACTTTTGATTGTTTATCATCCCATTTTATAATACCTGTATCTGAAGGTTGTCCTCCACCTTCTGGATAAAAAGCGGTTTTATCTAAACAGACATAATTGTCTTTATTTTTTAAAACAATTGCTTCAAATTCTTTGATGTAATTTCCATTAACATTTTTCATATATAGTATGTCTGTCATATTTTTTTGGAAGTAATTATTAATTAATCAAGTTTTTTGTTTTTAATATTCACAATAGCTAAACCAGAAATAACTAAAAAACCACCTAAAACAAACATATATGTTATTTCTTCATTAACCAAAAAATAACTAATTATTGTTGATAAAACAGGAATAAGATATAAATAAATACTTATTTCACCTGCTGTTTTTCGCTCTAAAGCAACATACCAAATAACATAACCTATCACTGTTGAAAATACCCCAAGAAATATCAAGGCAAACCAACCTTTAATTGATAGATTAGAAACTTGTTTTAACAAGGAATTGTTTACTGCAAGTGGTAATAAACCTATACTACCGAGAAGCATAGTATAGACTGTTAATGATAAACCCGAATAACGGGTCAGTAATTTTTTTCCAGCAATTGTATAAAAAGCACCAGCAACTGCAGCAATAAATATTGCTACTGTAGCAGTTATATATCTTATTTCAAATGTAGTATCTTTTGTTCCCCATATAGAAATTATTAAAACACCAGATAATGCAAGAATAATTCCTAACAATTTTGTACGTGTGACTTTTTCTTTTAAAAATATTGCTGCTAATATCAAAATCTGAATTGGAATTGTTGCAATAATTAAACTAGCAACTCCAGGTGAAACATATTGTTCTCCATAATTTAATCCTAAATGATAAACAATTACACCAAAGAATCCTAAAATAAATATTGGAATAATATCTTTTTTTTGAAGTTTTGAAAATTTTTTTGGTTGAAATAATAAAATTATTAAAAATACGCAACATACAATAAAAAATCTCATAATTGTTAAATTAATAAATGATAGTTCATCTAGTCCTATTTTTATAAATGGAAAAGCAAAAGCCCAAACAATAACTGCGATTAACATCATTAAAATAAATTTAAAATCGAAATAAGATTTATTAACGCTCATCTTGCCAAACTGTTATTGTTAATATATTTATTAACCGTTGCACATTTTTTTTTTTTTTTTTTATGTTTTTTAATAAATTAAATTTTAAAACTTTTTTAGTTTAAATTCGATTTAAAAAATTTAAGAATTTGATAGTAACAATTATATTATTAATAATTCTTACAGTTATTGAAATTTTATGAAAACCCTTATTCTTAATGTTGATCGAGATGATGATTTCGGACGGAAGGCAAAGGTTAAAAGTCCAATAATTGGAATAAAAGATAATATAGATGCAGCAAATAAACTTGGACAAGCTGATCCTGAGGATTCAGATTTAAATGCAATTTTTTCAGCAATATCAGTTTATAACAGTTTTTTAAAAGAAAAAAAGGATGTGGAGATTGCTACTATTTGTGGTAATATAAATGTTGGAATAAAATCCGATGAGATTTTAACAAAACAACTTGAACAAGTAATAAAAGAAACCCATGTGGATAATGTTATTTTGTTTACAGATGGTATTGAAGATGAATTTATATTACCAATTATTCAATCAAGAATAAAAATCACTTCTATAAAAAGAGTTTCCGTGAAACAAAGTAGAGAACTTGAGGATACATATTATAGAATAATAAAAATCCTTGAAGATGAAAAGGTTCAAAAACAGTTTGTTTTACCAATAGCCTTGGTACTTATTGTTGGAGCAATTTTTGTCATTCTTAATATGGCTGTTAGTGGATTTGGTGCTATTTTATTAACATTAGGTTTATACTTGTTAATAAGAGTTTTTAGATGGGAGAGATTTTTGATAGTTGCATGGTCTGAAATAAAATTAGGTTTTTTAACAGGTAGTATTTCCATTTTTACTTATATTATAGCATTTATTATATTAACTGTAACTTTTGTAATGGCTTATTATAATGTTAGCAATTTAACATTAAAACCTGAATTGGAAATTTTACGCTGGATTTATTTTTTAAATAATATCATTTGGGGTATTGTAATTGCTTCTTTAGTTGCTTTAGCAGGACGAGCAGCAGATGTTTATGTTAAGGATAAAAAATTATTAAAAAGATACTGGCCTGCTCCATTTTCTTTGTTAGCTTTTGGTTTTATTTCATCAACTATTTGTAAGGCTTTATATGATGCCTTTGCAAATTGGCCAAAAAGTTTTGACATAAATCCGTTTTTCACTATGAGTTTTATTGGTTATACTTTTACTGGAATTGTCATTGCTTTAAGTGGATTGATTATTTATCATTATGTTAAAGAAATAAATCAACTTGAGGGAAAAAAACCTGAAATTGAAAATAATTCTATAAAAACTCATTAAGGGAAACTGAAAATCTATGTTTTATCATCAGTGGGAGGTTATTTATAAAAAAATAATTGATGATTTTAATTTTTCAATAGAAAAAGATAAACGTGCAGCAGATATTTTAGAAAAACTGTTAAAAAGAAGAAAAACAATAAAAATTAAACAGTTAAAAGAGTGTATTTATAATAAAGAAATCGTTGTTTTTGGAGCCGGTACTTCTTTAGAAGAATCAATTAAGGTTAATAAAAAAAAGTTTGTTGATAAAATAATAATTTCTTGTGATGGCTCAACAACAGCATTGGTTGAAAATAGTATTCAACCTGATATTATTGTTACTGATTTTGATGGTAAAATTTCTGATCAAATTAAAGTAAACTCTAAAAATGGTGTATTGGTGATTCATGCGCATGGGGATAATATTGATAAATTAACAAGGTATGTTCCAAAATTAAAAGGAAATGTGATTGGAACCACTCAAACAAATCCAGGATCTTATAAAAATGTTCACAATTTTGGTGGTTTTACTGATGGTGATAGGGCAGTTTTTCTTGCAGATCATTTTAAGGCAAAAAAAATATTTTTAGTTGGATTTGATTTTAATAATGAAATAGGTAAGTATTCTTTTCCAAAAAAAAAGGATAAAAATCTGAAACTGAAGAAATTGAAATGGTGTGAATATTTAATAGAATTTTTAATGAAAAAAAGAAATAATATTTTTTGGTTTAACCGATAAACATTTGTAAAAAATCCCAGTATTTAATTAATTTTTAATAAATCTGCAATTTGCCGCTAGGATTTAAAAGATTTAAAAAAATGGGTCTATTTTTATTTTAAATAAAAAATATCGGTAACAATCGTTCAATATCATCATATTATTTTTATAAAAAAAATTTAAAAATAATATTTTTTAACAAATAATATGAAATTTTTTGAGTAATCTGTTTTTTTCCATTTAATTCATCATATCTTTTGCAAGCTTTTTATTAAATTAATGACATGAAAACACTTCTTTTAAGCTCTTTGCTGATGTAAATATAATTGGCAAAGGGCAAGGGCAACCTGTATAAAATATGGTCTAACAAGACCTAAAATTAATTGGGTGCCCTCAAATAACCACCAGTCAATATGTGCCCATATTTGGAGCACGAATAGGTACCTGTCGTTACATCTGCCCAAAGATACGCAAAACAAAGGAGGTGATTCCCCTATTATGCGTACAATATATGTAGGAATTGGATATACATAAAAACTTTATCCAAGCAGCTGCCATGGATGAACAAAGAAACATTCTCAAGGAACAGAAATTCAAAAGCACACAAGATGCAATCAAAAGATTTGTGGAAAGTCTTTAAGCCCAAAAGATACAAGCAGTTATAGAAGCCACCTGCACTTGGTATCATGTCTATGAAACATTAGATTCTCTTGGTGTCATGACCACCTTGGTGAATGTGCGAAGAACCAAAGTGATTGCAGAATCTAAAATCAAAACCGACCTGTTGGATGCAAAAAACATTGCTCAATGTCTGCGTACCGGTTTTATCGCAACAGCATACATCCCACCAAAACCAATTATGGAACAACGTAACATTCTCAGACACCGTATGTCCCTACGAAAAGAACTCACACGGTATAAAAACAAGATACATGCTATCCTTCTGAGAAATGGTATACACCATAATTTCAGTGACCTATTTGGCGTAAGCGGAAAGCAATTCCTTAAAACAATCACTCTACCGGATTCTGAACGATACAATCTTGACAGCTATCTGAACATTGTGGAAACACTAACACATGAAAAAACTCAGATATCAAAGAAAATTGTAACACTCTGCAGAAACAATAAACTAGCTATGATTCTCACTAGCATCCCTGGGATTAGCTACTATAGCGCTATGGCCATACTCTGTGAAATCGGAGAAATAATACGATTTTCCAATCCAAAAAAACTCTGTAACTATGCAGGTCTTGTACCACGCACTATCCAATCAGGAATCACATATGTATCATGGACGAATTCTTAAAGAATGCAACCAGAACTTAAAATGGATCCTGCATCAATGCACACATGTACACATCAAACATTGTAAGAACAGCCCAATAACAACACTTTATTATAGAGTCTTTAGAAAGAAAGGACCAAATAAAGCAACTATCGCTGCAAGTAGAAAAATGTTTACATGCATCTGGTATATGCTCAAGAAGAATGAAACATTTAAGTACAGTAGTGATGATTAGGATTTAGAAGTGTTTTCATAGGTATTTTATTATCTTAGTTAAACCATCTTTTTTAAAAGTAAAAGAACATTTTTCATTAATCATTTTATTGAATTTTAAAAATACTATCATTTTATTAATAAACATTCTACCATCAATCATTTTTTTTTCCAAAAAAGTATGACTAATTTCTAAATATTTACATTTTTAATTTTAAAAAATTTTCAGTTACATTAATAAATAAAAAAGCATTGCATCATCGAAAAAATGGCAATAATAGAAAGTTTACTTATATTTTCTACAATTATACTAGTTTATGCTTTAATAGTTTACATTTTATATAAAAAAGAGGTTTTTAAAAAATATAATTTATCTTTTTATGGTCCTGCCTTACTTTTAAGAACCAAAAGGGGAATAAATTTATTAAAAAAAATAGCAAGTAAGAAAAAATTCTGGAAAAAATATGGTAATTTTGGTATTGTTTTTTGTTTTATTATAATGGTTATAATGGTTATTGTATTGATATGGCAGGCATGGACAGTAATAGGTTTTACACCTGCGCAAAAAAAAGCAATGCCTGGATTTGAAATAGCATTAATATTACCAGGAATAAACCCTATTTTACCACTGGAATACATAGGCTACATAATAGTTGCATTAATTGTAGCGGTTATAGCTCATGAATTTTCACATGGTATTTTGACTTTTGTTGGGAACTTAAAAGTTAAATCCTTAGGTATTTTATATTTAATTATACCAATTGGTGCTTTTTGTGAACCTGATGAGGAAGAACTTAAAAAAACAGAAACAGGTAAACGCATGCGTGTTTATGCAGCAGGTCCACTTTCAAATTTTTCAGTTGCATTAATTGCAATACTACTATTTTCATTTATTTTTATGTCAGCAGTTCAACCGCAAGCTGAAGGAATAGGCGTTTTAGAAGTTTATAAAAATTCACCAGCCGATGAAATTGGAATAAAAACCGGGGCAATAATAACGGAATTAAATGGAACTAATTTTTCTGATATTAAAACCTTTGAGCAACGTTATAATAAATATATTGAAATTCTGAATAACACAAAAGCTAATGAAACAGTATCAATTTCATATGTTTATAATCATGTTTACTATAGCAAGACAATAAAACTTACAGATAGGTATAATTATTTTCCTGTAGAGTCTAATAAAGGTAAAGGATTTACTGGTGTTTATTCTTTAATTGGTGTGAAAGAAAACCTAAATATACTTAAAAACCCTTTTTTTGAAAAATTCCCATATGGTTTTCTTTTCTTCTATGTTATACCATTAACAGGTTATTTCGAAGGATACAATCCAATTGTTTCCCCTTTTACTGAATCATATGTTATAACAGGACCAATTGCTGTTTTTCCCCCGATTTTGTTCTGGATAATCGTGAATACCTTGTATTGGATTTTCTGGCTTAATTTAGCTGTTGGATTATTTAATGTTCTACCCATGATTCCACTTGATGGTGGATTTTTATTTAATGATGTTATGCATTCCCTTGTAAAGAAATTAAAAATGAATGCATCTGAAGAAACAAGAAATAAAATAGTAAAAAATATTTCTTTTACAATTTCTATGATTATCTTAATTGCTATAATTTTTCCCTTTATAATAAAATATATTTAAAAGAATTAAGAAGCTTTACCAAAATTAATTCTACAAGGGGAAGGTATCTTTGAAGCTGCTTTTCTTAGAGCTTCTCTAGCATGTTCAAAATTTTTATCAGTTGTTTCTATTGTCATTATTCTTTGATTTGTTTCAACCCGTGCTGCTGTTCCAACTGCAGTTCCAAATGATGCTCTCATTCCTTGTGAAACACGATCAGCACCAGCTCCTGTTGCTTGTTTGTTTTCTCTGATTACATGATGAGGATAAACATGAACAGTTATTCTGAAATCAGTTATTCCTGCTTTTTTTTCCATTGTCCTTGTTGCAGCAATACGTGCTGACTCTAAAGCTGTATGTCTTATTTGGCATCTTTCGTTTACTGTTAAACTTAAAGAAATTGGGAATTTTTCAGATTTATTTCCTATTACAAACTGTGTTATACGTGGTGGTGGTACACCACCCATGTATTCTTTTCTAGTATAGGCATGCTGTTTGATTTCTCTATACATGTGTCCTGGTTTACGTGACATTTTTACACCAATTGTCCTTGTTGATAGAAAAACCGAAATAACTATTGCGTTTATAATCCTTTTTACACTAAAAATAAAAAAAATTGGCAATACCACAATCTTTAAAACAAGAATTAGATTGCCTTAACTTACAAAAAAATTAATTAACGGTGAAATAATGGATAAAAATAATATCGTGTTTCCTGGAGATCAAGTTTCAACTTCTGAAGAATTATTACCAGGTGAAGGAACGTTTGAAGAAGATGGTATAATAAGAGCATCAAGACTTGGTATTTTTTCTATTGATGAAAAACATAAAAAGGCTCTTGTTAAACCATTAACAAGTATTCCAACTGAAATTAAAAAAAATGATATAGTGCTTGCACAAGTTAACTCTGTTAAATCAAATATGGTTATTGCAGAAGTATTACATGTTATAGGTAAAAAAAGACCTATTTCTGGTGATACTAATGGTACATTACGTGTCTCAGAAATTTCAATGTCTTATGTTAAAGAACCATCCACAGAATTTAATATAGGTGATATTATAAGAGCAAAAGTTATTCAGGTTGTACCTAGTTTACAGCTTACAACAAAAGATAAAAACCTAGGTGTAATAAAAGCAAATTGCTCAAACTGTAGACAAATTTTATATAAAAAAGGCAACATTCTTGAATGTAATAATTGTGGTAATAAAGAAAAAAGAAAACTTGCAATAGACTATGGAGAATATGATATTAACAAATTTTAACGTTATTTGTTTAAATTAATGGGAAGTTGAAGATTATGGAACTTAAAACAATTAAAAAAACATCAAAGGAATTAGAATTAGAAATAATAGGAGAAAATGAAACTATTCTTAATCCAATTATTGAAGTTCTTTTAGAAAATGATAACATTGATTATGCATCATATTTTACAGATCATCCTGAGTCAGATAAAAGACATTTATATATAAGAGTAAAAGAAGGTTCACCTGAAGATTATCTTAAAAAAGCTGTGAAATACTTGGAAGAAGAAATTAAAGATTTCAGTAAAACTTTTGAATCAAAAAGTAAGAGTAAAAAGTAAATGAAAGTTCTAGATGCCGAAAAATTCATTGGAATTGAAGCCTTTTTAACACCTTTTAAAGGTATTGGTGGAAAACTCAGGGTTCAACCTGAGGATTTTTTAGTTGAAGAAATTTCTAGTTATCCTTCTAGATCTGAAACTGGTAAATATTTGATTGCTAGTGTTACTTCAAAAAATTGGGAAACAAATCATTTAATTCGAGAACTTTCTGATTATTTACGTATCTCCAGGCAACGTATTGGTTTTGCTGGTACAAAAGATAAAAGAGCAAAAACAACACAACTTATGTCTTTTTATAATGTACCTGCAGAAAAATTATTAAAAATAAAGATTAAAAATGTTTCTTTTGAAAACATTTATCGATCTGATAAACCTGTTAAATTAGGTGATTTATTAGGTAATAAATTTGATATAATAATCAGAAACATAAAAAAAAATATTGATTTTGAACATGTAAAAAAGATTGCAAGTTTTATAAATGAATATGGTGGTTTTCCAAACTTTTTTGGTATACAACGCTTTGGTATAATTAGACCTAATACCCACATTGTTGGTAAATATATTGTTAAAGGTGATTTTGAAAAAGCTGTTATGAGTTATATTGCAAATCCTATGGAAACTGAAGATGAAGAAACATACAATCTAAGAAAAAATCTGCAAGAAACCCATGATTTTGCATATGCTTTAAAATCTTATCCAAATAAACTAATTTTTGAAAAAGCTGTTTTAAATAAACTTGTTATTAATCCAGATGATTTTGTTGCTGCTTTAAAAGAGCTTCCAAAGAATCTTTTAACTATGTTTGTTTATGCTTATCAGTCTTATTTATTCAACAGGATTTTAAGTCAGAGGATTAAAAAGAAAATACCGTTGAATGAAGCTGTTGTTGGTGATATTGTTTTACCAATTAGAAAAGGTGTTGTTGATGAAACAGGTATAAAGGTTACAAAAGATAATATTAAAAAAGTAAATCTTCAAATATCAAAGGGTAAAGCTGTTGTTAGTGGGATTTTAATTGGTAGTGATTCTATTTTTTCAGAAGGTGTAATGGGTGAGATTGAGCATAAAATAATTGAGTCTGAAAAATTAGATCCAAGGGATTTTATTATTCCTGATATACCGTTTATTTCTTCAGCTGGCTCAAGACGTGCCTTACTTGCTAGTGTTAAAAATTTAGAATCTAATTTAATTGATGATGATTTGAATAAAAATAAAAAAGCATTAAATATGAAATTTGATCTTTCAAAAGGTTGTTATGCTACTTCTTTAATTAGAGAGTTTATGAAAGCAGAAGATATTAGGAATTACTAAATACTAAAAAATATAATAAATCAATTTTTGTATTACAATGTAAGGGTAATTTTTTTAAAAAAACTAAATGATTTTTTTCTTTAAACAATAAAAAAAAATGCTGTAAAAATCCTTTAAACAAAATTATTTTCAATAAATGTTATTTTAATAAAAAGAGGAGACATTAAAAGATGGGTAAAAAGAATCGTATATAGTATTTTTTATTTTCAGGAGTCTGGTTCGCAACTTGAAAAACACAAAAGAAATGTGTTAAAAATACTTGGAGTAAGAATTTGTATTATTAAGAAGTTTAAATAACTAGAGAAAAACACCTGATGATGTGCTTGACCAAATGAAAATAGCATATTATCAAATGAAAACACGATATCTTATAATCAACTGGATTATAATGATTTATGGGCTCTTCCAGATGGAACCCAGTATAATTTTTTTAATTTATTCAATTTATGGGCTCCTAAACCTCAGACCTACAAGACTAAACATTATACTATAAATTATTCAACTAAATCAAATGATTCCAGATATGAAGAAAAATCTCCTATAAAAACTTCTAATGGTAAAATATTATATGTTGGTGGTTCTGGAGTTGGTAACTACAGCTCTATTCAAGCAGCTGTTGACGATGCAGATGATGGTGACACTGTTTTTGTTTATTCGGGTATTTACCATGTATTTGGAGATAGAATTTCAATATGTAAGTCAATTAAATTGATTGGTGAGAACCGAGAGACAACAATTATTGATGGAAGAAAATTACAAAAACTAATAAATTTTATTGCTCCTATTATTGATATTACTGCTAATGGAGTTACTGTTAGTGGATTTACAATTCAAAACAGTGGTGACAATGATAATGATGATAGTGGAATTACA